>JABWBG010000349.1 GCA_013360575.1 Caldilineales bacterium | reverse complement strand
TCACGCGGGCCAACGTGGGCAACGTGCATGCACTGGCACACCAGCTGGGCGGGCGCTACCACACACCGCACGGCCTGGCCAACGCCATCCTGCTGCCGCACGTGCTGCGCTTCAACCTGCCCGCCATCCCCGCCGACCGCCTGGCCCGGCTCAACCGCATCTTCGGGCTTGATCCCGCCGCGCCGGGCGAGGCGCTGGTCGCCGTCCTCGCCGATTTCGTGCGCGACCTGGGTCTGCCCACACAACTCGACCCGCCGCACCTGCCCGATCTGCCCGGCCTGATCGACGACACCCTGCGCATGGCCATGACGCCAAACAACCCGCGCCCCGTCACGGCGGGGGATGTTAAGACGCTGCTGAATATGCTACTTGATAATGGATAGTAGATATTCATCTCACCCCATCACCAATACCCACTATCCACTATCCAATCACCATGAACCTCCACCCCAACACCCTCGCCTTCCTCGCCCGCTCGCCGCACAAGCTGCTGATCGGCGGCGAATGGACGCCGGCGCTGTCCGGCGAAACTTATATCAGCATCAATCCCTCCGACGGCACGACGCTGGCCGAGATCGCTTTGGCGGGCCGGGAGGATGTGGAGCGGGCGGTTTCCGCCGCGCGGTCGGCGTTCGAATCTGGCTGGAGCGACATGCTGCCGCGGGAGCGCGAGCGGCTGCTGCGGCGCTGGGCCGACCTGATCGCCGCCCACGCCGACGAGTTGGCCGAGCTGGAATCGCTGGACAATGGCAAGCCCATTCGCCACACGCGGGCCATCGACAGCCGCGTGGCCGCCAACCAGCTCTATCACTTCGCGGGCTGGCCCAGCAAAATGATGGGCTACACCGCCCCGGTTTCGATTCCCCACCAGCTCGTCTACACCCGTCGCGAGCCGGTGGGCGTGGCCGCCATCATCATCCCCTGGAACTATCCGCTGATCCACGGCATGCAGAAGATGGCCCCGGCCCTGGCCTGCGGCAACGCCGTCATCCTCAAGCCCGCGCAGCTGGCCTCGCTGCCCCTGCTGCGCCTGGGCGATCTGGCGCTGGAGGCGGGCCTGCCGCCGGGCGTGCTCAACATCCTCACCGGGCGGGGTTCGGTGATCGGACAGGCGCTGGCCGAGCATGCCGGCATCGCCAAACTCCAGGTCACCGGCTCCACCGCGGTGGGCCGCAGCGTGATCCAGGCTTCGGTGGGCAACCTCAAGCGCCTGGCCCTGGAGCTGGGCAGCAAGGCCCCGAATATCATTTTTGCGGATGCCGATCTGGATGCGGCCATCGCCGGCGCGTTCAAAGCCGGGTTCGGCAACAGCGGCCAGAGTTGCGTGGCCGGGGCCCGGCTGTACGTGCACGCCTCGGTCTACGATGAAGTACTGGCGCGGCTGGCAGCGCTGGCAAAACAGGCGAAAATCGGCCCTGCCCTGGCCCCGGCCACCGAATTAGGCCCGATCGTCGACGCCGTGCAGACCCAAACCATCCTCGCTTACATCCGCAGCGGCATCGATCAGGGGGCGACGCTGGTCTGCGGCGGCAAGCAACTGCGCGAAGGCGCGTTCGGCCAGGGCTTTTACATCGAGCCTACGATCTTCACCCACGCCGGCGACGACGCCGTCATCTCCTGCGAGGAAATTTTCGGCCCGGTGCTGCCGGTCTACCGCTTCGAGAGCGAGACTGAGGTGATCCGCCGGGCCAATGCCACCGAGTACGGGCTGGCCGCGGGCGTGTGGACGCGGGATGTGGGCCGGGCGCACCGGGTGGCTGCGGCCATCAAAGCGGGCGTGGTCTGGGTGAACAGCTATGATCTTTTCGACCCCGCGGCCCCATTCGGCGGTTTCAAGGGCAGCGGCTATGGCCGCGACAACGGCCTGGAAGTACTGGAAGCGTACACCGAGGTGAAGTCGGTGTGGGTGGCGACGGGTTAACGCGGGTCGCTGTGCATGCGCTGAATCTCGGCAACAATCTCATCCACGCTGAGATCGCCGATCATCTGGTCGCGTTCTGCCGTATAATTGCCGTAGCCGGAGGAGAATTGTTGGATGAAACGAGCCGTATTGACCACTCCTATCTCTCGACAGAGAAGACGAATTGCGGAATCAGTTAATTCGGTTAAGGGCATTGTTTTGACTGTCATTTCACGATCTCCTCTGCCAATTCAAGAGGATTGACGACTCTTATGCTGATGGAAGTGTTCGCTTTTGCGCGTCTGAGCAATCTATCATCACAGGTGCAAAAGTATTCAACCCCTGCGGCTTCTGCGGTAGCCACGTGCAATGCATCAATACCTTTGAAGCCAGCTTGTTCTAATTCTTGCGCTCGATTTACGGTAACAGTTCATTTTATTCTGTCATTGCGAGTGCAGCGAAGCAATCTCCAAGGTGGCTCGTCAATTTTGTGGATGTCAATCAGCGTTGGAGATTGCTTCGGGGCTATCGCCCCTCGCGATGACAAAATAAGGTGAATTGTTACTTTTTTGGTTTGTAAATTACGTAATCATGTAATTATGATTCGATTTAGCTGCGATTGCCGGGCATGACAACCTGCTTCAGCAGCCGAAGCCGCCGAATGAATTCGGCGTCTGATACGAAGAAACCCGTTGAAACGGGTTGCTGATCAC
>JABWBG010000072.1 GCA_013360575.1 Caldilineales bacterium | reverse complement strand
GGGGGGGCGCGGCATGGCGGGGGCATGGCCGCGGGCGCGGGCGCGGGCATCCTGGCCGGCCTGGCCGATGGGTTGGTGAATATCGCCCTGGCCCCGCTGCGCTTTCAGTTGGCCGGCGAAACCATGACCAGCCTGCGCTTGCTGCCGCAGGGCGTGCTCGATATCTTCGCCGGCCTGGGCATCGATGTGGCGATGTTGGACACTCTCGGCGGCAGCATCTTTTTTGCCGTGCTGCTGTGCGGCGGCATCTGGCTGCTGGCGGGGGGGATCGGGGCTGTGGCCGGGGCCATGGCGCAGGCATTGAGCGAGTAGTTCGCCCGTATTTTTAATCGCAAAGACGCAGAGGGCGCAGAGATTTTTTTAATCGCAGAGGCGCAGAGGGGTTTTGTTTCATCGTCTCATCATCAGCGGCAGGAAGAGGGGCAGTTCGGCGAGCGCTTCCACTTCTACGACGAAACCGATGCCGCCGCCGGTGAGGGAGGGGGTGATGAGGATCGATTGCGTTTCGTCAGGGCCGGGCGGGGGCAGAGTGATCTCGGCCACGCCGGCCTGGGTGATGGCCTCGAACAGGCGCAGGCGCGGGCGGGCGCCGGCGCGCAGTTGCAGCACTTGCAGGGTCATGGCCTGGCCGCGGTTGCGCGTGCTGAGACGAACGCGGGCCGCGGCGTCGGTCTGCAAGCGCAGGATCGTGCGCCCCAAGGGGTGGAGGCTCTGCCCGGCCCCGCTTTCCCAGCGCGCGGGCGCGCTCAGGCTGCCCTGCACCGCCGCCGCCGGAAAAGCCTCCCCCTCCTGCCAGCAATAGGGCGCGAGCGCGGGACAGGGCGCGCGCACAGCCAAGGCCACGCCATAATCGAGCAGGACGCGGCGCAGCGAAAGCTGGCGCCGGCGCAGGGCCGCATCCAACGCCTGCACGCCATCGGCCTCGATCGCGGCCAGCCACACATCGCGCGCCAGCGCCGGCCCAAACTGTTCGCCCAGCCACAGGGGCAGCACAGCCGCCGCGTAGGGGTAGGACTCGAAGGAGCTTTCCGGCGCGGCAAAGAGGGGCGGCAGAAAGTGCAGGTAGGCGTTGATCTCGTCGAAGACCTGTTCTTCCGCCCACACGGCCCAGGCCTCCCACATCCAGTCCGCGGGTTCGGCGCTGTCGATGCCGTGTTGCACGATGTGCATGAATTCGTGGGCAACGCTCAGCTGGATCAGGTCGCTGCTGTCCAGGCCGGGGCGGCGCAGATGGTTGTGGATGCTGAGAAAGGCAGAGCAGGCCACGCGCTCGCGCTGGGGCGTGCGGGGGTTGTCGCCGCAACTGCGGTTGTCGCGGGCGCTCCAACCCAGATAGGCCCCGCCCAGATCGCGCACGTAGATGTCGGTGCGCAGGTCGCCGCCCAGATCCGCATCCGGCGCCGGCGGGGGCCAGGCCAGTTCCTCGATCAGCACGCGCCAGGAGCGCTCGCCCGCCGCCGCAATTAACTCGACATAATCGGGGACGCCATTTTGATTTTCATCCGCGGCGGGGGGCGCGTCGGCCCCGCTCTGGGCATAGTGCACGCGCAGGTGTGGGGTGTCGTAGCTTTTGGCCGCGGCCAGGGTGGGGCGGGGCGCGGTGTTCGCCGCGCTGGCAGGCATTCGGGCCGGGGCCGGGCTGGGCGCCATCCCGGGCCACGCCAGCAGCAGGGTGCAGCCGAGCCACAACAACAAAAGATAGGAACGCACAGAGAGGTTCAAACGAAGGTGGAAAGGGGCGGGGTACGGTTGCGGCGGCCTTGGGCGTCACATTCACACCCCAAAAGCCGGTCGCCGGCCGTGATCTCGACTGCTAGGACGCCAGCGGCGGCAAAAGCGGTACAGGCATCGGCCCGATCAGAATTCGCCTGTGCCAGCATTTTACGCTAAACTACCTGCCGCTCCCCGTATCCCAACCTCAGGAGTCTCTTCAATGATGCGACGTCTTACCCTTTGGCTGTTCGCCCTTGTGCTGATCGGGGCCGGATTCACTCCCGGCCCGGCCGCGGCGTCTCCAGCCATGCCTGCACCCCTCCCGTCCCCCAGCGACCCGGCCTATGATACCTTGTGGCAGCTTACGCCCCCGGTTGTCGATGGCGATCTCAGCGATTGGGCCACCCTGCCCAAGATGACTCTGGATCGCACCACCGCGTCCTGGCCGACGACTGGCGGCCCCGCGCCGGAGGATCTCAGCGCCTGGGCCAGCCTGGTCTGGACCAGCCAGCACCTTTACATCGCCCTTTGGGTCACCGATGACAACATCGTGCGCAATTCGCGCAACTGGCATTTTGACGACATGGCCCAATTCACCTTCGATATCGACCTCGACGACGACATCAGCATGGCCGATCAGCGTTACACCATCAGCCCAGAGGGCCTGATCACCAACAATGGCGGCCTGCCTTTGGGTACCACGGCCGTGGTGCAGCCCCACCCCGAAGGTTGGCATGCCGAAGTGCGCGTGCCCCTGCGCGATTTTGGCTCCGATTTCCTCACCAACGCCGAGGTCGGCTTCACCTGGGGCGTGCAGGATGATGACGGCGGCGGCGTGCGCGACACCCTGGTCTGGGCCGGCAGCTCGTATGAGCGGCCGGCGACCGGGCAGGGCCTGTTGCGCTTCACCAACGGCCCCACCCGCGAATGGCGCACCTTCGACACCGGCGCCGGCTGGCCCGGTCTCGCCGACACCACCATCGCCAACTGGTATCCCGACCGCAACTTCGGGGCGGAGCGGAATCTCTTCCTGCGCAGCGCCAACGACTGGCACCTGTTGTTCCACATCACGCCGCCGCAGTTGGGCCCCAACGAGCGGGCATTGCGCGCCCGGCTGAAGTTCACGGTCAAGGAAGTGCAGCGCGATGGCATCAACAACACACGCGTCTATCGCCTGCTGAAACCGTGGACCGAGATGGGCGCCACCTGGAACCTGGCGTCGCCGGGGAATTTCTGGACGATCCCCGGCGCCAGCAGCGCCGGCAATGATTTCGTGGCTGTGCCGGAATTCGAGTTCCGCCTGCGCGGTGCCGGCCTGTACACGCTCGATATCAGCGATCAGATGCTGTCCTGGTACGCCAACCCGCAAGACAATCACGGCCTTCTCTTCCGGGCCGAGGATGGCACCCGCCGCGCCATCACCATCGAGCCGAAGGAGTGCGGCGCGGGCTGCGGCCCGGTGCTGGAGTTGCTGGTCGAATCCCCGCCCCCCAGCCCCTGACGCCGCAGGCCCCCACCGCTCGACACATCTCCGCCGCCCGGCTGTCACGCCGGGCGGCGCCGCGTCCAGCGCGTTGCTGGGATAAGGCTTTGCCCACAGCCCGCGGACTCCGTATAATGCTGCTTCGACGATCCCGATCCGCGATCGTCTCCCCTGCTTTTGGACATCCCATGCGCATCGACCACATCCGTAATTTTTGCATCATCGCCCATATCGACCACGGCAAATCCACCCTGGCCGATCGCCTGTTGCAGATCACGCACACGGTGAGCGACCGCGATTTGCAGGCGCAGATGCTGGACAGCATGGATCTGGAGCGGGAGAAGGGCGTCACCATCAAAGCTTCGGCTGTGCGGATGATGTACGAGGCCGCAGATGGCGAAGTGTATGAGATCAATCTGATCGACACGCCGGGACATGTCGATTTTGGCTACGAAGTATCGCGGGCCTTGAAAGCCTGCGAGGGCGCGGTGCTGGTGGTCGATGCCTCGCAGGGGGTGGAGGCGCAGACCCTGGCCAATCTTTACCTGGCGCTGGATCAGGATCTGGCGATCCTGCCGGTGATCAACAAAATCGACCTGATCGGCGCCCGCACCGATGAGGTGGCGCAGGAACTGGAGGATCTGATCGGCGTCGACGCCCTCGACATCCCCCGCGTCTCGGCCAAGGAGGGTGTGAATGTGCAGCAGGTGTTGGAGGCGGTGGTGGCGCAGGTGCCGCCCCCTGCCGGCGACGTGGACGCGCCCCTGCAAGCGCTGATCTTCGACAGCCATTACGATCCCTACAAAGGGGTCATTGCCTACGTGCGCGTGGTGCATGGCCGGGTGGGCCGCCGCGACCTGTTGCGCTTCATGTTCAATGGCGTCGAGGCCGAGCCGCTGGAGCTGGGGGTGTTTGCGCCCGGCATGCGCCCGGTGGATGAACTGCACGCCGGCGAGGTGGGCTACATCGCCACCGGCCTGAAAACGGTGCGCGAGTGCCGCGTCGGCGACACCATCACCCTGGCCGCCACCCCCGCGGCCCAGCCCCTGCCCGGCTTCAACCCCCTCAAACCCATGGTCTTTGCCGGCGTCTATCCCGCCGAAGGGGATGACTACAACCTGTTGCGCGACGCTCTGGAGAAGCTGCAACTGAACGACGCCGCCCTCATCTATCAGCCGGAGACCTCGCAGGCCCTGGGATTTGGCTTTCGCTGCGGCTTTTTGGGGCTGTTCCACATGGAGATCATCCAGGAGCGGCTGGAGCGGGAGTACGATCTCGATCTCGTCTTCACCGCGCCCTCGGTCGAATATCAGGTGACCAAGACCAACGGCCAGGAGATCGTGATCGACAGCCCCGCCGAATTGCCTGATCCCAACGACATCGCCGAGATGCGCGAGCCGTGGGTGGAGATCCAGATCATCACCCCCACCGACTACATCGGCGCTATCATGGATCTGGTGACACGGCGCCGCGGGGAATTTCGCAATCAAGAGCATATCGACCAGCGCCGCGTGAACCTGATCTACACCATTCCCCTCACCGAGATCCTGGTCGATTTCTACAACGGACTCAAGGCCCGCACCCGCGGCTATGCCTCGCTCGACTATCATTTCCACGATTATCGCCCCGCCGACATGGTCAAGCTGGATCTGCTGGTGGCGGGGCAGCCGGTCGATGCCCTCTCCATCATCATCCATGCCGATCAGACCTATCAAAAAGGCCAGCGACTGGTCTCGAAAATGAAAGATGTCATCCCTCGCCAGCAATTCGATGTGGCGATCCAGGCGGCGGTGGGCAAGCGCGTCATCTCCCGCGCCAATGTCAAGGCGATGCGCAAGGATGTGCTGGCCAAATGTTATGGCGGCGACATCACACGCAAGCGCAAGCTGCTGGAAAAACAGAAGAAAGGCAAAAAACGCATGAAGATGATCGGCGCGGTGGAGGTGCCGCAGGAAGCATTCATGGCCGTGCTCAGCCTGGAGGAGGAATAGGCGTGGTCTTTCTGCGTTCGCGCTGGTTCACCGCCCTGGCCCTGGCCATCATCCTGCTGATTGCCCTGGGGCTGCGCGCCTACAATGTAGACTGGGCCGACGGCCAACTCCCGCACCCGGACGAACGCTCGACCGTGGCCTTCTACGCGCCCACCATCCGCTGGCCCACCGCGCCGGGCGACTTGCTCGATCCTCGCAGATCGCGGCTGAACCCGCTGTGGGATGTGGACGCGCAGCAGCGGCGCTCCTTCACCTACGGCCATTTTCCCCTCTATCTGATGGCCGCGGGGGGGCATCTCACCGTCAAGCTGGCGCCGCTGGCCGAACGCCTGGGCCTGCCCGAAGCCACCGTGGACAGGATGCGCATCGCCAACGGCTCCCCCGGCTTTGCCTGGGTGGGCCGCGTGCTCATGGCCCTGGCCGATACGCTGACGGTGTTCTACATGTTCCTGTTGGGCCGGCGGCTGTACAACCGCTGGGCCGGGCTGCTGGCCGCGGCGTTGGGCGCGTTCACAGTGTTGCAGATCCAGTTGGCGCACTTTTTTGCTGTGGATCCGATCTCCACCACCTTCACGGTGGCCGCGGTCTACCATTCGGTGCGGCTGGTGGATACGGGGCGCTGGCGACAGGCGCTGCTGGCGGGCGCGATGGCGGCGCTGGCCATTGCCTCCAAATTCAGCGCCGCGCCGATCCTGGCCGCGCCGGTTGTGGCCGGCGCCATCCTCGTCTGGCGCCAGAATCAGCAATCGCCGCAGGAGCGGGCCGCGCAAACGCCGGGGTGGCTGCTGGCCGCGGGCGCGTTGGCCCTCGCCGCCCTGGTTTTCACCCTCACCTCGCCCTTCGTTCTGCTCGATTTCGAGAACTTCCGCAAGGCGGTGATCGATGAGCAGGGGGCCATGGTGCGCGGGGTCGCGGATTTCCCCTTCACCCGCCAGTACCGGGGCACCGCGCCCTATTTTTACTTCATCGCCGAGACGGTGCAATGGGGGATGGGCTGGCCATTGGGCATCGCCGGCTGGCTGGCTTTTGCCTGGGTCATCGTCAAAGCGGCGGCGCGCCGCGCCTCGGCCGGGGAATGGATCATGCTTTCCTGGCTGATCCCTTATTTCGGCATCACCGGCAGCTTTCTGGCCAAGTTCAACCGTTACATGGTGCCGGTTGTGCCCTTCCTCACCATCCTGGCCGCGGGCATGCTGTGGGCGCTGGCGCGTAGATCAGTGTTCAGTGGTCAGTATTCAGTATTCAGTGGTCAGTATTCAGTATTCAGTGATCAGGGGGCGGGGGAGACGCGGGCGCGAGGAGGCGAGCGGCGCTACGCGCTTTTCGCCGCGATCCTTCTCCTGCCCACCATGCTGTGGGCGCTGGCCTTTGTCAACGGCGTCTATGGCCGCGAGCACACCTTCATCACCGCCTCGACCTGGATGTACGAGAACGTGCCTGATGGCAGCGTCTGGATCACCGAGCACTGGGAAGAGGGCCTGCCTTTGCTCCTGCCCATTCCCGGCGGCAGCCCCGGCGAACACGGCTGGCGCAATCTGGTCATGCCGATGTATGAGGAGGACAACGAGGCCAAGTTCCAGACCCTGAAGCAGAACATGACCGAGGGCGATTACTACGTCCTCGCCACCAAGCGCATGTACGGCGCCCTGCCCCGCCTGCCTGAGCGCTATCCCCTGAGCATTCGTTTCTACGATCTGCTCTTTTCCGGGCAACTGGGCTATGAACTGGCCGCCGAATTCACCGCCTATCCCTCCCTCTTCGGCATCGACATCCCCGATCAGAACGCGGACGAGAGTTTTTGGGTCTACGATCACCCGCGCGTGCTGATCTACAAAAAAGTGCGCGATCTGAGCGAAAGCGAATGGCAGGCCCTGCTGGGCGGGTCGTGGAGCACGGCCATCCCTGGCTACACCGGCCAGCGCCCGCAGGATCGGGGCCGCGCGCCCACGGGCGAAGCCGCGGCCGGCCCCACCCTCCTGCTCGACCAGCCGGTGGGCAGCCTGCCCGATGTGGGCCGCGTGGCCTGGGCGCCCTGGCGAGATAGCAGCCTGCTCTCCCTGCTGGTGTGGTGGCTGGCGCTGTTGGCCATCAACCTGCTCACCTGGCCCATTGCCTTCAGCATCTTCAGCGGCCTGCGCGACCGTGGCTACGGCTTCAACCGCGGCCTCGGCCTGCTCGTCCTGGCCTGGATCCCCTGGATGCTGTCCGCCTCCCGCTGGCTGATCAACAACCTGCTGCCCCTGCTCATTGCCCTGATCCTGCTGGCGGCGCTGGCCGCGGCCCTGTGGCGGCGCAACCGGGCCGAGATGCGGGCCTTCCTGGCCGCGCATCGCACTCTCCTCTTGTGGAGCGAGGGCCTGTTCAGCGCTGCTTTCCTCTTCTTCGTCGGCATCCGCCTGCTCAATCCTGATCTGTGGCAGCCCTGGACCGGCGGCGAGAAGTATATGGAGTTCGCCTTCCTCAACGCGGTGCTGAAAACGCCCTATTTCCCGCCCTACGATCCCTATTTCGCCGGCGGGATCATGAATTACTATTACTATGGCTACCAGATCCTGGCCGGGCTGATCAAGCTGACCGGTGTGCGGCCCACCATCGCCTTCAATCTGGCCATTCCCACCCTCTTCGCCCTCACCGCAGCCGGCGTCTTCAGCCTGGTCTACAGCCTCGTCCCCCGCAGCCGGCAGATCGGGGGCCCGTGGTGGCGGCGGGGGCTGGCCGCGGGGCTGGCCGGCGTGTTCTTCGTCACCCTCATGGCCAACCTCGAAGGGGGCCTGATCCTCCTCCGCCAGGTGGCCGAACGCGGCGACAGCGCCTTCACCTCCAACCTGCCCGGTTTGCAGGGGCTGGTGCGCACCCTGGCCGGCCTGGCCAAGCTGTTGGCCGGCGATCTGCAATTGCCCGCCTATGATTTTTGGACGCCTTCGCGGGTGCTGCCCTTCACCATCAACGAGTTTCCTTTCTGGTCCTTCCTCTTCGCCGATCTGCACCCGCACATGATCGGCATCCCCTTCACCCTGCTCTTCCTGGCCCTGAGCTTCAACCTGCTCAGCAGCTATGGCCGGCGCTGGGATGTGGATGGCCGGCCCGAAGGCGCGCTCGCCCTCTTTGCCCTGCCGTTGACGTTGGGCGCCATTGGCGCCATCAACACCTGGGATCTGCCCACCTATCTGGGCGTGGGGGTGCTGGCCTGGGGCCTGCGCGAATGGAAAGGCTTTGGCCGCCTGCGCCTGGCTCCGACTCTGCTCTTCGTGGCGGGGCTGGCCGCCCTCTCCTACCTGCTCTATCTGCCCTTCTACAGCAATTACACCACCGTTTTCGAGACCGGCGTCGGCCTCACCTACATCCAGACCGATCTGGCCGTGTGGCTGCGGATGTGGGGGCTGTTCCTCTTCCTCGCCCTCAGCTACACCCTGATCGAACTGACCCACGCGCCCGGCGATGTGCCGGTGCTGCGCTGGCTGGCCGCGTTCCTGCGCTATTTCGACCGCGCGCCCCGTTTTCTCGATCACGCCGGCGCCCTTCTACGCCCAGCCTGGACCCTTTCCACCGGCCAGGCCTGGGTAGGGATCAGCCTGCTGCTGGCGGCGGGGCTGGCCTGGCTGGGCTACGGCGTACTGGCCCTGCTGATTCTGCCTCTCAGCTTCACCGCCCTCTTTCTTTTCCGTCGCGCCGCCACCGCCGAGGCGCAATTCCGCGCCCTCCTCTTCTTCACCGGCCTGCTCGTCCTGGTCGGCGTCGAGGTCTTCTATCTCAAGGACTTCCTCTGCGGCTGCGGCCAGGGCCTGTTCAACCGCCAGCACGGCGATTACTATCGCATGAACACCCTGTTCAAGTTCTACATCCAGGTGTGGGTCTTGTTGGGGGTGGGCATGGCCGCGGCCCTGCCGGCGCTGCGCGACGCCATCGACCGCTGGCGCAGAGGCTGGCGCGCAGCCTGGTACATCCTTCTTGGTCTCATGCTGGCCCTCAGTTTCGTCTTCCTCTTGCTGGGCACGGCCAACCGTGTGGACAACCGTTTCCCCGGCGCCCGGCCCCCGCGCACCACCCTCGACGGCATGGCCTTCATGTCGGTTGGCCAATACACCTGGCCCGATCAGAATTATCCCATCGACCTGCGGCACGATTACGAAGCGATCCGCTGGCTGCAAGAGCACGTCACCGGCTCGCCGGTGCTGGCCGAGGCCCCTGCCTCCTGGTATCCGGTCAATGGCCAGAACGCAGGGTATGATTATTATCGCGCCGGCGGCCTGCGCGTCACCTCCCTCACCGGCCTGCCCGGCTTCCTCGGCCAGCACCAGGGCGAGCAGCGCTTCGGCTACCAGACCGGCCCGCGCGAGCAGATCGGTCGCGAGTTCTGGGAGACCACCGACATCGCCCGCCTGCGGCAGATCATCGTCGAACTGGACGTCGCCTACATTTACGTCGGCCAACTCGAACGCATCCTCTTCACCCCCGACCAACTCGCCAAATTCCCCGCCCTCGTCGATCTCGGCCAAGCCGAAGTCATCTTCCAAAACCAAGGCGTTACGATTTATAGGTTGGTTAGTTAGTTGGTTGGTTGGTTGGTTTGTTTGTTTGTTGGTTAGTTAGTTGGTTGGTTGGTTGGTTTGTTGTTGGTAAATTGGTTCAAATATCGATATTTTCCTCTAATCTGCCGAAAAATCAACAATAAATAATCAAAAACCAATAATCAACAATCAACAATCAACAATCAACAATCAACAATCAACAACCAACAACCAACAGTCAACAACCAACAGTCAACAATCAACAATCAACAATCAACAATCAACAATCAACAACCAGCAATCAACAACCAACAGTCAACAACCAACAGTCAACAATCAACAATCAACAACCAGCAATCAACAACCAACAGTCAACAACCAACAACCAACAACCAACCAACAAACAAACCAACCAACCAACAACCAACAACCAACAACCAACCAACAAACAAACCAACCAACCAACAACCAACTAACCAACTAACCAACCAACCAACCCACCAACCCACCACCCCACCCCATGCTCGACTTTTTGCTCTTCTGGCTTGCCATCGAGATCATCGGCCTGCTGGCGCTGCCCCTGGCCTGGCGGCTGTTCGCGCACCTGCCTGACCGTGGCTTCGCCTTCGCCAAGGCCCTGGGCTTGCTGGCGGCCGGGTATCTGCTGTGGCTGGGCAGCAGTTTGGGGGTGCTGCGCAACAGCCCCGGCGGCGTCGTCCTGGCCCTGTTGGGCTTGCTGGCCGCGGGGCTGGGGTGGGGTCGCAAGGCAGTCCTGGCGAACGAAAACGGCGACCGTCCCCTGTTCATGCACCTGCGAGCGCAGCGCGGCTACGTGCTCAGCGTCGAGCTTCTCTTCCTGCTGGCCATGGCGGGGTGGGCCCTGTTCCGCGCCTACAACCCCAACATCGAATACACCGAAAAGCCGATGGAGTTCGCCTTCCTCAACGGCATCCTCGCCTCCAGCCAGTTCCCCCCGCACGATCCCTGGCTGGCCGGCTACGGCATCAGCTACTACTATTTTGGCTACGTCCTGCTCAATCTGTTGACACTGCTCAGCGGCGTTGCTCCTGCGGTCAGCTTCAACCTTGGCCTCAGCGCCATCTTCGCCCTCACCCTGCTGGGCGCGTTCGGTGTCGTCTTCAACCTGGTGCAGGGCGCGGAGGTAGGCGCAGGGCAGAGCCGGGGCCGGGCGGCGCGTTTTGGGCTGCTGGGCGCGCTGTTCACCGCTCTCATGGGCAATCTCGAAGGCGTGATCGAGGCGCTCTACGCCCGCGGCCTGCTGGGCGAGGCCGCGCAGCGCTTTTTCGACATCAAAAACCTGACACAATCCGCGATCACCGGGCGGTGGACGCCCGATCCCAACGGTTGGTGGTGGTTCCGCGCCGCCCGCACCCTGCACGACCGCAGCTTCGACGGTCTGGCCAGCCAGGAAGTGATCGACGAATTCCCCAGCTTCAGCTTCATCCTCGGCGACATGCACCCGCACGTGCTGGCCCTGCCATTTGTGCTGCTGGTCATCGCCCTGGCCCTCAACCTCTTCCGCCGGCCTGCCGCCGCGGTGGAGCGGGGCGAGGCCGCGGGCCTGCGCGGGGCCTGGGCCAGCGTACGGGCCGGTTTTGGCTTGGGCGGATGGGGATTCTTCTTCTACGGGCTGGCCCTGGGCGCGCTCGGCTTCCTCAACTTCTGGGATTTTCCCATCTATCTCTTCCTGATCGTGCTCGTCTATGCCCTGCGCCGGGGCTTGCAGGGCGCAGCCCTTGGCCCGCGGCTGTGGGCCGAGATCGGCGTGGCCTTCGTCGGGCTGGCCGGCCTCGGCTTCCTGTTCTATCTGCCTTTCTACGCCAGTTTTAGCTCGCAGGCGCAGGGATTTCTGCCCAATCTCTACAACCCCACGCGGCTGAGCCAGTTCCTGCTCATGTTCGGGCCTTTCCTGGCCGCGCTCATCTTTCTTCTCATCCTCTCCTACCGCCGCGCCGCGCCCCCTCGCGCCGCGCTGGCGCGCTGGCTGCTGGCCACGTTGTTGCTGCCCGCCCTCTTCCTGCTGCTGGTGATCCTGGTGGGGGGAGCGCTGCCCGGCCTGCGCCAGTTCATCGAGCAAACCCTGGGCGCGCCCCTGGCCGAGTTGACCTCCCGCATCCTCTATCTGCGCCTGAGCACGCCGGGCGTGTGGCTGCTGTTGGGCCTGCTGCTGGCGGCCATCGCCGCCCTGGCGGCCCGCGCCTGGGCCGATCTTGACCCGCGCCCCGACCGCACCCTCTTCTTCGTCCTCGCCCTTTTCTTCACCGCCCTGCTCCTCACCTACGGCGTCGAGTTCATCTACCTGCGCGATACCTTCGGCACGCGCATGAACACCGTCTTCAAATTCTATTACCAGGCCTGGGTGCTGATGGCCATCGCCTCCGCCTACGCCCTGCACGAGATCTCTGCCCGCGCGGGCCTGCGCCTGCGCCTGACGGCCCAGATCACCCTGGCCCTGCTCATCCTCGGCAGCCTGATCTACCCTGCCTTGGCCATCCCGGCCAAGGCGGGGAACTTTCGCGCCGCGCCCACCCTCGATGGCGCCCGGTTCGTGGCGCAGTATCGGCCCGACGAAGCCGCGGTCATCGCCTGGCTGCGCCAGAACACCCCGCCCGATACCGTCATTCTGGAAGCGCCCGGCGGCTCCTATTCCGACTTCAACACCCTCTCCGCGCACAGCGGCCGCGCCACCCTGTTGGGCTGGGGCGGGCACGAGCTGCAATGGCGAGGCAATTATCAGGAGCCAGGCCGCCGCGAACCGCTGATCGAAACCATCTACCGCAACCAGGATCCTGCCCAAATCCGCCAGATCGTGGCCGAGTTCGGCATCGACTACCTCGTCGTCGGCCCCCGCGAGCTGGAAAAATACCGCATCACCTCCGACCGCGCCCGCGCCTTCGCCCGCCTCTGGGAGATCGTCTTCCAACAGGGCGATTACACCCTCTACCGCTGGCAGGGGTAGGGGGGTGGTTGGTTGGTTTGTTGGTTGGTTTGTTGGTTTGTTGGTTGGTTGGTTGGTTGAAATTCTGCCAATTCTCAATTTAATCTTTAATCCATTACTTTTTTACCAAAATCCATGCTCAATTTGCTCAAACGAGCGAATCGCGCTCTGGCGCGGCGCAGCGATTATCATATCGGCAACGCCATCCGCACCGGCTGGTGGCGGCGCACCCTCTTCCCCCTCCTGGCCGGCGATCCCAAGCGCGTGCTCGACGCGGGCAGCGGCGCCGGCCAACACACCCTGGAGCTGGCCGCCCATTTTCCCACCGCCCAGATCCTCGGCCTGGACAATCGGCCCGAAGCCGTGGCCCAGGCCCAGAGCAAGGCCGACCTGCGCGGTCTGCGCAACGTTCATTTTGCCGTGGCCGACCTCAGCCGGCCGCTTGCTGCCGGCGATTTCGACCTCATCTACTCCATCGACGTGATCGAGCACATCCCCGCGGACCAGGCCATGCTCGACGCTCTGGCCCAGGCCCTGCGCCCCGGCGGCCGCCTCTTCATTCACACCCCCCTCGCGCCCCAAAAACACTTCTTCCGCCGTTTCGATCTCGACCGCAATACCAATCCTCTGCACGCCCGCGCCGGCTATGCGCGCGGCGAGTTGGAAGCCAAGGCCGCGGCCGCCGGGCTGACCGCCATCGATCCCCTCTACACGCATGGCCGCGCCGGCACCCTGGCCTGGGAATTGTGGCAGCTCGTGCGGCCCTGGGCCCCGCCCAAGCTCCTGATTTGGCCCCTGCTGAAGTTACTGGTGGCCTGGGAAACCCGCCGCCGCCATACCGATGGCAATTGTATCTTCCTGTGCGCGCAAAAGGCGGCGATCGGCGATTCGTGAGTGGATATTGGATATTTGGTCGATTGAAGAAATGCACAACATAAAATCATTAATCATTAATCATTAGAAATTGACGCATGTCTCCTAAAGTTCGTACGTATTCCCCACCTGTTGTGGCGCCGCCGCCGCCGGCAGAGACGATACCGGCCCTGCCCTGGCTGACGGTCGAACGGGCAGGATTTGCCCTGCTGGCGCTGCTGGCGCTGTTGCTGCGGCTGCCCGGCCTGGCCGCGCGGCCCCTGGCCCCGGCGGAGGCTGCATCCGCCCTGCGCGCCTGGCAGGCCAGCCAGGGGCTTCATCCCATCCTCGACGCCGGCTCCCCTCTCCTCTTCAGCCTGCAAACCCTGTTCTTCTGGCTGGTGGGGGATGGCGGCGATGCCCTGGCGCGGATCGGGCCGCTGTTGGCCGCGGCCGCGCTGCCCCTCATCCTCTACCGCTGGCGGCAGTGGCTGGACAGCCGCATCCTTTTGGTCGCGGCCTGCCTTCTCACCCTTTCGCCGCTGGTCAATGCCTTTGCCCGCCGCGGGGATGGCTTCACCTTCACCCTCCTGGCCCTAGCCCTGGCCCTGGATGGCTGGCAGCAGGGGCGGGCCGGCGAGCGTGCGGGCTGGAACCGGGTGGCCGCGGGCCT
>JABWBG010000071.1 GCA_013360575.1 Caldilineales bacterium | reverse complement strand
AGCGCCGGAGATCGTGGCCGGGGTGAGGGTGGGCGTGGGCGATGGCGGCGGGGTGAGCACGGCCAGCACGCCCGGATCGGCGACGCCGGCCAGCAACTCGGCGAAGATCCAGCCGGTATCGCCATTTGTCATTTCCACGAAATACCAATCTCTAGCCGCGTTCTGGCCCCGCACGGTCACTTGCTCGCCCTGGCCGAGGATGACGGTGACGTCGTAGGCAGGGTCTGGCCCGCTGCGTACGTTCACCAGCTCGATGGCGATCTGGGCGCTGCGCGTGGGCGCGGGCGTGGCCGTGGCCGTGGGGGTGCGGGTGGGGGTGCGGGTGGGGATGGGGGTAGGTGTGTGGGTGCGGGTGGCGGTGGGACTGGGCAGGGGGGTGAAGATGAGATAGGGGGTATGGGTGGGCAACCCGGCCAGCGCCTCCCGGCTGATGAACAGAGGCGTGGCCGTGGCCGTGGGCAGGATCGGCGGGCGCGGCGGGCGGCGGCTGAGCATCCACTGGCTGCTGACCAGGATCAGCAGCAGCAGGGCCAGCAGGAGCACGCTGCATGTATTCAGGCGTTGTTGGTAGCGGCTGCGAGGCATGGAGAGGGCGCGGCAAAGGAGGGGGGAGGGCAGGGGTACGCCATTCTAAACCACAGGCCGCGGCTTTCCAATTCCCAGGCCGCGGCGCAGCAGGGGCTGTGCTGTTTGCTCACTGGAAGCGGGACTCTTCCAGCCGCCGACGCAGTTTCTCTTCGGCGCTGAGCGCAGGCTCGGACGCGGCGGCGCCTTCGTCGAGCAGGCTTTCGGCGGCTTGCAGGGCCTGGGCCGAGGCGGCGCGCACCCTGCTCCATTTGCCGCAGTGCGGGCAGCGATCGAATTTGCTGAGGCCCAGGTTGGGCGCCCAGAAGTGACGGGCAAAGGGTTTGCCGCATTTGGGGCACACGGCCCCGCCCGCAAGGCCATAGCCCCGGCGCTGTTTGCCTCGCCGGCGGTCGAGAATGTACATGAGCACGGGAATGGCGAGAGAGATGAGGAGGAGGGGGACGACGATGCGCAGGGCCGTGCCATAGCCCACGCTGGCTTTGACGAATTCCCGTTTGAATACGTTCGAACGCAGTTCGGCTGCAGACGCAGTGTAGCCCACGGCGTAGAGGTCATGAATGCCCAGGGGATAGTCTTCGGTGCGGAATTGCAATCGCCAGGGCGGCGCATCCACCCGGCCCACCAATTGGTCGTCGATGTAGAACTCGACGCGCGCCAGATCGGCCGGGCCAGTGGCCTGGAAACTGAACAGGCCCTGGATGTCGCCGGTGAAGCCGCCGTAGCCGAAATCGCGATTCAGCTTGAGCGTGAGCCCGCTTTCCTGCGCAAATACTCCAACAGGCAGGGCGAGAAATAGGACCAGGACGGAGATGACAAGACGGGTAGATTTCATGATAGTGGATAGTGGGTAGTGGACTCTGCCGCTACGACAACCTGGCACCTGGCACCTGGCACCTGACACCCCCTCACGCCCAGCGGGTGAGGATCGTCTCGCGGTCGAAGATGCGCACGGCCAGGTAGGTGAGAGCGATGTCGAGAATCAGAAAAACCAGGCAGAGGATGAGCGCAAATGAGGTGTCAAAGACGATCCACCCGATCATCTGACCGAGGAAGAGCATAATGACGGGAAACACAAGCAGGGACGAGACTTGCTGCGCCACGCGCGGATCGTTGCTGCGCGACGACACCATGATCGCCAGGGCGTTGGCAAACACGGCCAGCAGCGGGCCGAGCAGGAAGATGGCAATCAGCCAGCGGGCATCGAACAGCCGGCTGAAGGCCAGGGAACTGGCCAGAAGGAGGCGGGCGCCGACCGCGAAGAGGGCGAAGGCCAGCCAGGTGGCGATGACGCCAGGGAGGATGGCGGCCAAATTCTTGCCGGTGAGCAGTTCGGCGGTGGAGATGGGCGTCGCCAGCAGCGGCTCCAGGCTGCGCTGCGTTTTCTCGCCGACGATGGAATAGGGCGTGATCGTGGCCGGGATCATGACCGGGATCAGCATGAACATGAGCATGAATTGGCTGACGATGTAGATTTGCCCGCACTGCCCGCTGGTCAGACCCGCGCACAGGCTGGCCATCTGCGGCGGCAGCTCGCTGAGCAGGGCTTCGCTGCCGCTGTCGAAGCCGCTGCCCACGCCCAGGATGACGAGCGGCAGGGCGGTGAAGAGCAGGGGCATGAAGATGACTGTGGACAGCACCAGGCTGTTGCGGTACATCTCCGCCCATTCTTTGCGGACGATAGTGGCGATGGCGGTGGTGTTCATGGGGGGGGTGTTGGTTGGTTAGTTAGTTGGTTAGTTGGTTGGTTGGTTAGTTGGTTGGTTGGTTAGTTGGTTGATTGGTGGCGAGGCAACACAAACAAACCAACCAACCAACAAACCAACCAACAAACCACCCTACGAAGACTGGACAAATTGCAAATAGACGTCTTCGAGGGAGTAGCGCAGTTCGCCGACGAATTGCAAGTCGGCGCCGGCGGCGATGAGGGCGCGGATGATGGCGGGGTTTTGCGTTTCCGGATCATCCACGTGCACGAGCAGCTTGTGGTCGATGGCCGTGGCCTCCTGCACGCCGGGCAGGGCGGCGACGGTCTCGGCCAGGCCGGGCAGCATGGCCCGCAGGTGGAACACGACCTGCCGGCCAAAAAGCTGGCGGCGCAAGTTGGCGGGCGTGTCGAGCACGAGCAGGCGGGTGCGGAAGAGGGCGATGCGATCGCAGAGGCGGTCGGCTTCGTCGAGGTTGTGGGTGCAGAGGAAGATGGTGCGGCCCTGTCCGCGCAATTCTTCGATGAAATCGCGCACGAGGCGGGCTGCTTCGGGGTCGAGACCAGAGGTGGGTTCGTCGAGGAACAGCAGGTCGGGTTCGTGCAGCAGGGCGCGGGCCAGGGCCAATTTTTGGCGCATGCCCTTGCTGAACCCGCCGACTTCATCCTCTCGCCGCTCCCACAGGCCCAGCATGCGCAGGTATTTCTCCACCTGTTTCTCCGGCTCGGGCACGCCGTAGAGTTGGGCGAAAATGTGCAGGTTGTGGGCGGCGCTGAGCGTGTCGTACATGCCCGGCGTCTCGGTGAGGATGCCGATCGAGCGGCGGATGGCGGCGGCGTCCTCGCCCAACATGTGCCCGTTCACGGTGGCTGTGCCGCGCGTGGGGCCGATCAGCGCGGCCAACATGCGGATGGTGGTGGTTTTGCCGGCGCCGTTGGGGCCGAGAAAGCCAAACACCTCGCCGCGGCGCACGTCGATGCTGAGCGTATCGACGGCGATGAGTGGGGCTTCGCCCTTGCGCTTGAACACGCGCGTGAGGTTTTGGGTGTGGATCATGGCATTCCGAATCCCGATGACTGAAAACTGATTACTGAATACTAAAAACTCAATATTAAAAACTAAAAACTGATTACTGAATACTGAATACTGATTACTGAAACCGCGACCGCTCCAGCGCCTCGGCCGTGGGTTTGGTGTGGGGCGGGGAGGCAAAGGGATCGAGCGGGGGCGGGGCAGGCGGCGGCTCCGGTTCCGGCTCGGGCGAGCGCAGGGCGAAGAGGAGGCCGAGGCTGAGCAGGGCGATGACCGCCAGCGCGGCTTCAGAAGCCAGCGCGCCCCACCGGCCCAGCACGACCACAGTCACGGCATTGCCCAGCGCGTGCCAGGCGATGGCCGCGAACAGCCAGCGCAACTGCCCGCGCAGGAAGACCTGCATCACCAACACCGCCAGCGAGAGATGCAGGCCCAGGGCAAACAGACGCTCGACCGCGCCCAACACGCTCATCACCACCGGCGCCGACCAGTAGTCCGCCACCTGCTGCTGGGCCAGGGCCAACTGCTCCGCGGGCAGGGCGGCGAGCAGGGCGGGGTTTTGCCGGATCAAAGAGAGATTGACGAAGGAAAGCCCGGCCAGCAGGCCGAGGATGATCGCCTCCACCCCGCCATGCCCGGCCCCGAACATCAGGGCCGTGCGCCAGGAACGCGCCTCTTTCAGCGAAAAGCGCAGCATCAGATAGCGGGCCGTCTCCTCGAAAATGCCGGCAGAGAGGCCCAGCACCACGGCGTTGAAGATGAGCTGGTACTGCGACGGCGGCGCGGGCAGCAGGCCGTTGCGAAAGGCCAGCGTCAGCCCGGCGTTGAAGGGGATGTGAAAGACCTGCGACAGCACGAAGGTGATGGCCCCAACGATGTAGAGCCGCCAGGCCAGGCCAAACCTCCGGGCCAAAAACCAGCCCAGCGCCACCGGCATGGCGATCATCAATAAAAAGTTGAGGGCGTAGGTGAAGGTGAGCATGGGGGGGGGATCAGATAGAGAATTCAGATAGAGAATTCAGATAGAGAATTCAGATGGAGAGTTCAGAGGCAGGTTGCTGGGTATTGCGTGCGGTGTGCGGTTCTTGTCACATTTCGGCCAGGTGGAAGGGGTTGAAATCGGTGTCGCGGTCGTAGTAGTCTTCGTTCTCGGCCCGTTTCAAAAAGCCGACGATGGCATAGGTGATGGGCGTGAAGCCGATCTCGATGCCGACTTTGAGGATGTAGTTGGTCACGATCAGGCTGAGGGCGATGGCCCAGGGGAACACGCCCAACGCCGTGGCCGCGAGAATGAAAATCACCGTGTCGATGCCCTGGCCGATCAACGTCGAGCCGATGGTGCGCAGCCACAGCCAGCGGCCCGCGGTCAGCACTTTCATGCGGGCCAGCACGTAGGAATTGCTGAATTCGCCGGCGAAATAGGCGGCGAGGCTGGCGATGATGATGGCGCCGCTGCTGACGCCGCCGAGAATGGCGTGATAGGCGGCCTGACCGAAGGCGACCGGGTCGGAGGGTGGGGACATCTCGGGCAGGGCTTCGGCCATGCCCGTGACCACGAATTCGCCCCAGGCCGGGTCGCCGGGCAGCCGGCCCAGCAGCCAGAAGGTGAGCGACATCAGCAAGGCGCAGGCAAAGCCCACCCAGATCACCTTGCGCCCGCGGGCGTAGCCGTACACTTCCGTCAGCACATCGCCGAAGATGTAGGAGAGGGGGAAGAGCAGGGTGCCGCCATCGAAAGCCAGGCGCAGGCCGAATAAGCTGCGCTGTAGATCGATCAATTTGGCCGCGCTGGCGATGTTGCTGAGCAATAACACCGTCACGAACAGGGCCATGACGATGTCGTAAAAACGATAAGAGCGCATGCACTTGAGTGTTGGATATTGGATATTGGGTATTCGTTATTGGATATTAGATATTGGGTAGATAGAAGTTTAGCGGTAACAATTCACCTTATTTTGTCATTGCGAGTGGCGATAGCCCCGAAGCAATCCCCAACGTTGCTTGAATCCCCAAAAAAATGACGAGCCACCTTGGGGATTGCTTCGCTGCACTCGCAATGACACATCAGGTGAACTGTTACGTTTAGCGTTCAATATCCAATATCTAATATCTAGGCTATTTACCGAATAGACATCTGAACACGTTACGAAAGGTCAGCAGCAGGCGGGCCCAAAGGCTGGGGTGCGGTTGCGGGCCGGGCGGGGCCGGCGGCGCCGGCAGATCGCCCACCGTCAACAACCGCGCCTGCCCCATCACCCCCTGCTCGTCGAAGTCGATGCGGGCATAGGTGAGGGTGCGCTGCTCGCTGTATTTGTCCGGGTCGGCCAGCAGATCCCGCCACACCTCGTCCCCCTGCTGGCTGAAATCTCCCTTCCACACCCAGGCGCCGGTGTTCAAATACAGGCCGCCATTCTCCAGCCGCGTCTCCACCCGTTCGTGGATGTGCCCGAACAGCACCACGGCCGCGCCGGTGCGCTCGACGATGGCTACGGCCTCATCGTGCAGGGCCTGCTGCGCCATCTCGGCGATGAGACGGGCGCGCTCCTCCGGGGGCAGGGGCAGAGTTGCCTGGGCTATCCCCTCCGGCGGGGGCGGGGTGGCGCCTTGCTCTTGCAAGGCCTGCTGCACCTGCGCGGCAAACGCCTCGGCAAAAGCAGGATCCTCCGCCAGTCGCCGGGCGATCTCCGCCTGCTGAGCCGGGTCGGCCAGTTGTTCCAGCATTTGTTCGCGGGCGGTGGGCGGCTCTTCCGGGCCGGGCGGGGTCGGCGTCGCCGCGATGTCGAGGACGAGGCCGGGGACCGCCTCCAGAAACGCTTTCAGCACCTTCAGGGCAAAGGCCGGCTCGAAGGCCAGGGCATAGAAGATCAGGGTGGTGACGGGATGCACGCCATCGACCCAGGCCCGCTGCCATTCCAGGTGATTGAAGAAATGCGTGACGAAGCTGGAGCCGCTGGGGCGCTCGATCTGGCCGGGGCGCAGGGGATCGAAAGGCGCATCGGGATTGCTGAAGCGGTTGACCGACTCGACATAAGCGTTGCCATGTTCGATGAACACGCCATCTTCATGCAGCCGCCGCGCCCCGATCTGCACCAGATCGGCCAGATCGCCCTCGGCGTGCAGCAGGCGGCGCAACTGCGCCTGCACGCCGGGGTAGACTATCTCTGGATCATGATTGCCGAAGAGGATGTGCAGTCGCCGCCGCGGAGGGCCAGGGTTGAGAAAATCGGTCAGGCCGAGGAAGATGCCGGGGTGCCATTCGTACACCACTTGCAGCCGGCGCAACGCCGCCGCCTCTGCCACCTCGGTGTAGAAGGAGGTTTCGTACACCCGCGCCGGCTCGAACCGGTTCACATCCGGCACCTGCAAGAACTCGATCCAATCGCCATTGATGATGAAGTCCATCGCGATCTGCTCGCGGTTCGATTCCTCGACCAGGGCATGCAGCCAGGCCACGAATTCGGCGTCGGAGATGAAATCTTCCAGGCGGTTGCCCTCGACCCAACCGCCTGCCCCGATGTGGGTGTCGCTGATGATGATCTTCGTCTTTTTGGGCACGGCGCGCCTCCTTTTATAGCTGCCGCTGGAAGATGCGGTGATACGCGCATTATAATGGAGGCGCGCGCAGCCGCGCCAATCGGGCCGCAATCCCCCACCCACCCCGCCGCACAGCATGCCTTCTATTGATCTCCTCCTCATCGGCTTTGGCGCGGTGCACCGCGCGTTCTCGCACATCTTGCTCTACAAAGCCGAGGCGCTGGCCCGGCGCTATGACCTGACTCTGCGCGTGGTGGGCGTAGCCGACAGCAGCGGCGCCCGTTTTCGGGCCGAGGGGTTCGATCTGGCGACGCTGCTGGCGCACAAAACCGCGGGCGAGGGCGTCTCCACCTTTCCCGGCGGCCAGCCCGCGCCCGGCGCCCTCGCCCTCGCCCAGATCGCATCCTACGACATCCTGTGCGAGGCGTCGCCTGTGAATCTGCGGGACGGGGATCCGGGCCTGAGTTGCGCGCGTGCGGGCCTGCGCCGGGGCAAAGGGGTGGTGCTGGCCAACAAAGCGCCCCTCGTGCTCGATTTCCGCGGCCTGCACGAGCTGGCGCAGCGCCACGGCGCGGGGCTGGCCTTCTCGGCCACAGTCTGCGGCGGCCTGCCGGTGATCAACGTGGGCCGTCGCGATCTGATCGCGGCCGAAATCCACCTGATCGAGGGCATCTTCAATTCCACCAGCAACTACATCCTCAGTCGCATGACCGCGGGCGAAACCTATGCCGCGGCCCTGGCCGAGGCGCAACGCCGCGGCATCGCTGAGCGCGACCCCAGCCTGGATGTGGAGGGCTGGGACGCCGCCAACAAGTTGGTGATCCTGGCCAACACTCTGCTGCATTTCCCGGCCACGCTGGACGCGGTGTCGGTGCAGGGCATCACCGCCCTCAGCCGGGACGATCTGCTGGCGGCGCAGCGCCGCGGCCAGGTGATCAAGCTGCTGGCCCGGGCCGAGCAGGTGGATGATGGCTATCGCCTGAGCGTGACGCCGCAGCCTGTCCCTGCTGGCAGCTTCTGGGCCGGGGTCAGCGATTGGCAGATGGGCATCGCCTTCCACACCGACATCTACGAGGAAATCTACCTCAAGATCGATGAGCGGGGGCCGACCGCCACCGCCGCGGCCATGTTACGCGACCTGATCCATCTGGCCGGCGCCGCCTGAAAGGCCCGGCGCCAAAGGGCGGCGACAGATCGCATCGATCCATCGCCGCCCAGGAGGAGGGGAGAAACCGGCAGCGGTCAGGCGGCGCGGCGCAGCAGGGTGAAGGCCTCGTCCCCTTGCAGCAGGCGCAGGATGCGCTCGCGAGAGAGCAAGCCCCGCACCTCGCCATTCTCGACCACCGGCGCCTGCTTGATGTTGGCGTTTTCCATCATGTCCAGGGCGGTGGCCAGATCGGTGTCCGCGTCCACGGTGGTGAGCAGGTAGTCCGGCACCATGATGTTCTGCACCGGGGTCAGGGCCCAGTGGCTGCGGGGCATGCGGGCGATGTCGGTGAGGGTGAGCATGCCCTGGATGCGGCTATCCTCGCCCACGAAAAAGGCGCGTTCGCCCTGGTTCAGGTAATGCGGGCCGGTCAGACTCTCCACCGGCGTGTGCGCGGGCACCTGGATCAGGCGGCGAGACATGATCTCGCCAACGCGCACCCCGCGCAGCGTCTCCTGGATGCCGGCGTATTGGGCGCTGGCGGCGGCGGCGTTGCGCAGGTACCAGCCGATGAAGATCAGCCAGATGCCGTTGAACAAGCCGCCGGACAGCACGCCCAACAGCCCGAAGCCGATGAAGGAGAAGGCGACCACCTGCCCGGCGGCAGCGGCGATGCGGGTGGAGCGATAGGCCTGGCCCGTGGCCTGCCACACCAACGCCCGCAGCACCCGCCCGCCATCCAGGGGGAAGCCGGGAATCAGGTTGAACAGGGCCAGGATCAGGTTGATGCGGGCCAGCCACAGGGCAGGGGCGGCGATGAAGGCTGCTTCCTGCCCGACCAGATAGATCAGGCCGAAGGAGAGGGCCGCGGCCAGGCTGACCAGGGGGCCGGCGATGGCCACCCGAAACTCCACGCCCGGCGACTGCGGCTCCCGCGTGATTTGGGCGACGCCGCCGAGCAGGAAGAGAGTGATGGCGCGCACGGGGATGCTGTTGCGCAGGGCGATGAAGGCGTGGCCAAGTTCGTGCGCCAGCACCGAGGCGAAGAAGAGCAGGCTGGTGATCGCGGCCATCAGCCAGTAGGCCGGAGTGGAAAGGCCGCCAAACTGCGCAGGCAACAAGGCCGTGGCCAACGAGAAGGTGACCAGGGCAAAGATGAGGAACCAGCTATAGTTCAGGCCGATGGGGATGCCCCAGATGCGACCGAGTTTGATGTCGGCGTTCATGTCTAACCGCTCCTGTGAAGGGGTGAAAAGGGGTGGAAAGGCTACTTGACGACGCAGAGGGTGGGAAGTGAAAGGGGTGTGTGGTTCAGGCGTCCAGGTAACTGTACAAAAATATATTGACAGAACCTGGACAATTATTATGTTAGCCTTCTTCCTGTCCCTCTTCCTCTCATCCAGTCTTTATGTGGGCAGCGGGCAGCGGGGGCCAGCATTGCCAAATCGCGCGATTTGACTAAGATCAGGAAAATAGGCCCGCCGCCCCGCCGGTTCACGAAAGAGTGGGGGCGGCGAGCCAGCGGTCGGAGCGCTCGCAGCGCTCCGACCGCTCGAGCTTTCCCGTCTCCCCTGCCCCCTGCCCCCTGCTCCCTGCCATGGCAAATCATATTGGCATCCTCACCGCCGGCGGCGATAGCCCCGGCCTCAACGCCGCCATCCGCGGCATCGGCAAAGCGGCCCTGCGCCGGCACGAAATGCGGGTCACCGGCTTTCGTGATGGTTTCCGCGGGCTGATGGAGAACCGCACCGCGAACCTGGATAGCGATCTGCTCTCCGGCATCCTCACCGTGGGCGGCACCATCCTCGGCACCAGCCGCGACAAGCCCAATCGCATGCCCATCGGCGGCCAGTTGCTGGATATGACCGACGCCATGGTGGACAACTATCACCGGCATCATCTGGACGCGCTGATCTGCCTGGGCGGGGGAGGCACGCAGAAAAACGCCCTGCTGCTGGCCCAGAAGGGCTTGAACATCGTCACCCTGCCCAAGACCATCGACAACGACGTGGCCATGACCGACGTCACCTTTGGCTTCGACACCGCCCTCGGTATCGCTACCGAGGCCATCGACCGTCTGCACAGCACCGCGCACAGCCACCACCGCATCATCGTGGTCGAGGTGATGGGGCATCGCGTGGGCTGGCTGGCCCTGGGCGCGGGCATTGCCGGCGGCGCGGACGTGATCCTCATTCCCGAAATCCCCTACGATGTCGAGATCGTGGCCGAGGCGATCCGCCGGCGCAGCCGGCATGGCCGCCGGTTCAGCATCGTGGCCGTGGCCGAAGGGACCAATCGCATTCTCTCTGGCGGCTGCGCCGTCGGGCATCTTGCGAGGCAAATGCAAGGCCGCACTCCCGGCTCGATTTCGGTGGTTCGTCCCCTGCGCAGCGGCGTGATCACTGATTTCGAACTGTGTGAGGCCATGCTCCGCTACTTCCTGCGCAAGGCGCAGCATAGCCGCTTTGCCGTGCGGCCGCGCCTGGTTGTCGGCGCGCCGGGCTGCATCACGCCGGTCGAAAAGCGAGCGCTTTACAACAGCGCCCATCGCGCCGGAGCGCGGCAGGTTTTTTTAGTGCCCGAGGCGACGGCGGCGGCCATGGGTTCGGGCTTGCCCGTGGCCGAACCAGTGGCCAGCATGATTTGCGATATCGGCGGCGGCACCACCGAAGTAGCCGTCATCAGCCTGGGTGATATGGTCGCCTCGCAATCGCTGCGCGTCGGCGGCGATGCGATGGACCAGGCCATTGTCGACTACCTGCGCCGCCGCTACAGCCTGCGGATCGGCCTGCCGACCGCCGAACGTTTGCGGATTGACATCGGCAGCGCGAGAGTACTGGAAGAAGAGCTGGTGGATGAAGTCCGCGGAGTCGACGTGATCAGCGGTCTGCCGAGACGCGCCACGATCACCAGCGAGGAGGTCCGCGAGGCTTTGGGCGAACCGCTGGAGCAGATTATCGAGGCGATCAAGACGACAATCGATGGCTGCACGCCCGATTTGGCCAGCGACTTGTTCGACTGCGGCGTGGTGCTCTCTGGCGGCGGCGCGCTGGTGCGGGGCATGGAGCGTTTCGTGGCCGACCGAACGGGCTTGCCGACGCGCGTGGCGGCCGACCCGCTCTCGGCCGTGGCTCGCGGCACATTGATTTGCCTGGAAAACTTCGAACAATGGCGCGGCATGCTGGAGTCGAGTGATGACGCTGTATGACCGTGCGCCCGCCCAGCGCTGGACGACGTCGCCGCGGCGGCGTTTCGCCATCCTGTTGGCATCAGCGCTTGCGCTTGCGCTTCTGCCGGTTGATTGGAGCCGTCCGCTACGCCGCCTGGTTGACGATGCGCTGCGCCCCGGCCAGGTGGCCACTACGCGCGCCGCCGAAACGATCGACGGCGGACTCGCTCGGCTGCGCGGGCTGTTGTCGTCCAGCCAGCGCTATGCCGAGCTAGAACGGCAACTCGACGAGCTCCGCACGCGCAACGCCCAGTTGCAAGCGACCGCACTCATGCTGGCGGAACAGGATTCGAACGAACTCAATTCGCTGCCGCCGGTAAAGCCAACGGCGTCATTGGTCACCGCCAGGCTTATGCAAGCGCGCGTCATCGGCCAGCATTTGCAGTCGCTGGTGCGCGATGAAGCGACGCTCGATCTGGGAACGGCCGCTGGTCTGCGCGACGGAGCCTGGGCCATCGATGCCAATGGTTGCCTGATCGATCAGGGAGCGCAATCGCTCCTGCGCCGCGGGGAGTTGGTGCTGGCCGGGCGGCGCGTGTTGGGCAAGATATCGCAAGCCGGCACATATACTAGCCACGTTCAGCGTCCCACTGGCGCTGGTTATCGCGACCTGGTGCAGTTGGCATATCGCCAGGACAAGCGACTTACGCTCGGGCCTCGCGGCGTGCTCGAGGGAACGGGCGAACCGCTCTGCCGTGTGCGCATGGTGCCCGTCACCGAGTCGGTTTCAGTCGGCGACATCCTTTTGACGGCTGGCAGCGAGGGAATCGCCTCCAGCGGACTTCTATATGGCGAGGTGGTGCGCGTGGAGCGGCCCGCCGGCGCGTCGCACTGGGAGATCTGGATGCGGCCTGCCGCCAATGGTCGCTGGCCCGACGAAGTGGCGGTCGTTACGGCTGTGGTCAACGAACAACGCGTTTCGCCCTTAGCCGCATCCGAAGCGGCCGCAATGAAGGGGCAACGATGAACTCGCCGCGCGCCGTAGTGCTGTTGACCGTGATGGTCTATGTCGCTGCGGCGGCCAATGCGTCGATTTGCTCGCGAGTCGCCATCTGGGGCGCGCCCCCCGACCTGCTGGCGGTACTGGCTATCATTTGGATGACGCTGAGTGGGGGACAGAACTCCCTGGTGGCTGTGGCCGCGCTCGGACTGAGCCACGACCTGATCAGTGGCCAGCGACTTGGTGCGGGCGCCGCTTGCTATTTGCTGGCCGCATTTGCCCTGGAATCTTGGCAGCTTCGCCTGGCTTATCGCCATACGTCGCTGCAAAAGGGCGCCGCGCTCGTGGTGCTGGCGGGACTCGAATTGGCGCTGACCGGGATCGAGTGGCTCGAAAGCGGCATGGGGCCTGCACTGGCAGATGCCCTGCAGCACGGCCTGGTGGCTGGAGTGTATTCAGCGCTCGTAGCGGGTCTGGCTCTGGGGCTATTGCACACGCTTCCGTCGCAATGTCGGTTCTCCTAACCGTTGGCTGACCGCGCACGCCGATGTTCGATTCGACTCATTCCAACTCGTTCGATTGGCGCGACATCGCTGCCGATCCGTGGGGCGACACTGGGCCGACCGATTCGCGCGGTCGACTGTGGTTGGGGGGCGCGCTGTTTGTCGTGCTGCTGGGAATTGTCTTCTGCCGGCTCGTCTGGTTGCACTACTGGCAGGCCGACGAGTTCCGCCGGATTGCGGCGCAGCCCATCGAGCGCGAGTTGCCGCTGCCGGGCATTCGCGGCCGCATTCTGGCGCGCGATGGTTCCGTGCTGGCCGTCGACGAGCAATTGGCCTCGCTTGCCGTGCGCTATCGGTGGCTCGAAGATCCCCCCAACCCTGCCTGGCTTCGACAGCAAGCGCGGACTCGTCTGACCGGTGCGGCGCGGCGCGACCCGCAGCGTTTGAAGGCGGCAGAACGCGACGTGCTGGCCGAACGCGCGGAAATGCATGTTCGTCTGGCCAAGTTGTGCGAGATATCGCTGCCCGAATGGACCCAGCGCACTCGGCGAATCCAGCAGCGCGTCGAGGCCATCTCCCGCCGCGTTAACGAGCGCCGCCTGGTAAAGGCGGCGCTGGCGGCGGAGCAGCAACGAGCGGAGCGCGCACAGGACTCTTCATCGACGGCGCAGCTGACATGGCGCGAGCGGTTGCTGGGCGATCTTTCCGAGGCATTGTGGCCCGAGCAGCAGCCAGCGTTGCCGCCACCGATTGTTGTTGCCGAGGAACTCGACGCGCATGTGGTTGCCGCCGAACTTTCCCTGGAGGCAGTCGCCCAGATCGGCGCCCATTCCGATGACTTTCCCGGCGTGGAAATCGTTCCCCAGTGGCGACGTCGTTATCCCGCCGCAGCGCTAGCCAGTCACGTGCTGGGACACCTGGGAGCGCCTGAAAAAGGTACTGCGACTGCAAATTCAGAACAATTGCCGGCACGCGTGGGTCGCATGGGGATCGAGCATTATTACGAACGGCAGTTGCGCGGTCAGCCGGGAGTTAAGGTCGAGGTGATGCATCGCGACGGCGCTCTGGTCAGCACAAGACGGCAGCGCGAGCCGACCGTCGGGCGCGACCTGGTGCTCTCGCTCGACCTGGCATTGCAGCGCACGGCCGAGGCGCTGTTGGACAGTGCTTGCCAGCGCCGCGACGCGCTGTCGGCTGCAGATCGCCCGTCTGCCGGCGGCGCGGCGATCGTGCTCGATGTGCATAGCGGCGCGGTGCTCGCGGCGGCCTCGGAGCCGCGGTTCGATCCAAATTTGTTCTCCGCCGCAACGGGCGATAATACGAGCGAAGTGGCGGCGCTGTTGGCCGATCCGGCTCATCCGCTGTTCGACCGCACCAGCCGCATGGCTTTGCCTCCAGGCTCGGTCTTCAAGCCGTTGACGGCCATCGCCATATTGTCGCATGGAGCATCTCCGCAGACGGCCGTTTCCTGCCAGGGGTATCTGGCACGTCCCGATGCCATGCGCTGTGCGATTTTCACGCGGCTGGGACATGGTCATGGCGAAGTCGATCTGTTTGCCGCCATGGCACAAAGCTGCAACGTCTATTTCTTTCACGCGGCCGCCGAATTGGGGCCAG
>JABWBG010000348.1 GCA_013360575.1 Caldilineales bacterium | reverse complement strand
GCCCCGCCGCGAGCAGGCGCAGCGCCTGCGCCGGTACGAGCAGTTGGCCGCCGCGCCCCTTTCGCCCGACCCTGCCACGCCGCGGCTGCTGCTGCGCCTGGTGATCGGGGTGCTCCTGGCCATCTTCCTGATCAACATCCCCCTGGTGCGGGGGCTGCCCCTGGCCCGCGCCCTGCCCGACAAGCGCGCCCTGATCATCCGGGATGGCCTGGTGCTGAAAGGCAGCGGCGACCGCATTTATGTGTTGCAAGGGAACGAAAAACGTTGGGTCAGCAGCCTCGCCGCCTTCGATCACTATGGATTTGCCTGGGATCAGGTGCATCAGGTGGACGATGCCTTCCTCGACCAATTTGCCGAGGGGCCGGCCCTGCATGTGTTGGTGAAGTGCCCAGACAGCCCGCACATCTATCGCCTGGAAAATGACCAAAAGCGCTGGATTAAGGACATTGCCACCTTCGCGGCGGAGGGGCATGTGTGGGAGGATGTGCGCTTCCTTTCCTGCCAGCAGCTGCGCAACCTGCCCGACGGCCCCCCCATCCCCACGGATGCCGGCCCGCCGCCGCAGCCGTGAGAGGGGCCTGAAGGGGCTGCATGAACAAGTTGCCGGGCGTCGCACGTGGCTCGGCAACTTGCCGCGCCGGCGTGTTTTGAAAAAAATTAAAAAACCCCTTGACAAAATTAAAAATATCAAATATCATCAGGGTGAATTCAAAAACTTTACCCTCGATTTTTAAGATCATTGCCATGCACCCTCAACCTGCGACCTGCCCCTTCTGTTCCGGCGAGCTTGTAGTGACCGAGCTCTACTGCCGACCCTGTGATATGACCCTGCGCGGGCATTTCACCCCTGGCCCTGTGGCTGCCTTCACCGCGGCCCAGCTCCCCATCCTGCACCGCTTCGCGCAGCTTTCGCCCGAGCAATTGGAGTTGCTGGATGCGTTCGTGCGCTGCGAGGGCAAGCTCAACCGCCTGCAAGAGGTTGTCGGCCTTTCCTATCCCACCCTGCGCAGCCGCCTCAACGACATGCTCGAAGCCCTGGGTGTGACGCCCGAAGTGGAGGACAAGGCCCGCCAGATCGACCGCGCCCGCATCCTCGATCAAGTGGCGGCGGGCAAGCTCTCCGCCGCCGAAGCGGCCGATCTATTGCGCAGTACGCGCGGCAATTAATCGTTAATCACCAATTATTAACTATTATGAAAGAAGAACGCCTGCGCATCCTGCAAATGGTGCGCGATCAAACCCTCACCGCCGCCGAAGCCGCAGCCCTGCTCAGCGCCCTGGATGCCTCCCTCCCTGCCGCCGAGCCAGAGCGCAGCGGTCAGCCCCGTTGGGTGCGCATCCAGGTGCTGGATCCGCACAGCAACCGCGCCAAGGCCAATGTCACCCTGCCCCTCAGCCTGGTCGATTTCGGGCTGAAAATGGGGGGCAAATGGGGCGGCATCGACGCCGACGAACTGCGTTCGGCCCTCGCCGCCTCAGACAGAGGCCGCGTCCTCGTCGCCAGCGAAGGGGAAAGCGGCGAGCGTGTCGAGATCTTCCTGGAGTAAGCGCATGAAAACCATCGAATTTCCCGCTGCCGATAGCACCCTGCTCCATGTCGAGGAGGGAAATGTCGTCGCCCGCGGCGAGGTGGGCCGCACGGCCGGCACCCTCAGCCTGCCCGATGACGTGGAACCTACGATCACCGAGGTGGATGGTCAGACACGGCTGCATCTCTCCCGGCTGTTGGCGATCAGCCTGCCCACAGGGGTGACGTTGCAGATCGAAGGACGCCCGCGTGATGTGGTGCTGCGCAATCTCAGCGCGGCGCAGGTGCAGCAGTGCAGCGGCGATCTGGTCGCCAGCGACCTGGAGACTTTGCATGTCAGCGAGGCGGTCAGCGGCGATGTGGCCCTGCGTAAGATCACCCACACCGCGCAGGTGCAGGTCACGCGCGGCGACCTGGCTGCGTCGCACATCGCTAATTTGCAGGCGGCGGAGGTGCGCGGCAGTGTCAGCATCTCGCAGGTGCAGCGTCTGCACCTGGGCCAGATCGGGGGCGATCTGGCGGTAACGGGGGCCGGCGAGGCCGACATCCAGCGTGTGGGCGGCGATGCTTCCTTCAGCAGTGTGCGCGATCGGCTCTCGTTGCTAAAGGTGGGGGGAGATTTGGCGGTGAATTCGCCGGGCCAGACCGTGACCGCCGGGCAAGTGGCGGGAGATGCAGCCCTGCGCGGGCCATTGGCTGCAGGGGGGATGTATGGGATCACGGCGTCCGGCACGGTGGCGTTACGCGTCAGCGGCGGCGCCCGCCTGACGGTGGCATGCCGTGGGGATGTGATCTCCGGCGCCGATATCGCGCTGACGCAGGATGCCCAGGGCCGCTTTCAGGGTCGGATCGAAGGGGCGGAGCCGCTGGCCGAGTTGACGATCGACGCGGGCGGGGATGTGTTGATCAACAGCAGCAGCCGCGGGCAGCGCCGCCAGCACGCCCATGTGGAGAAAGAGATCAAGCAGGCGATGCAGGAGGTGAAGCGGGAGTTGCGCCGCACCGCCGCTACCATCAGCGAAGAGGCGCGGCGGGCCAGGCGCTCGGTCGAGGTGGAATTGAACGGCGCCGATGTCCGGGAGAATTTGGGCGCGTCGGTGCGCGACATGGTGCGCGATCTGCTCGATTCGCTCGATCCGCAGGCGCGGTCTGCGCCGCGCCCCGCACCCCCGCGCCCCG
>JABWBG010000070.1 GCA_013360575.1 Caldilineales bacterium | reverse complement strand
CGAACACCCGGTGTTGCTCCGGCCAGCGCCGCTCATCCCCCCACCGTGTGACGTTTTCGCCCCCCGGCAGGTGCACGACCATGGCGGGGTCGCCCGGCCGCGCCGGCCAGGCGGGGATGCCGGCCTGCTGGGCGACGAGATCCATCGGCCCGCCGGGATAGAAGCCGCCGGCCAGGGTGGCGCCGGCGTCGAAGCGGTAGCCCTGATGATAGAAAACGCCGGCGCAGCCCCCGGCGTAGACGTGCGCTTCCAGGACGGTGACATCGTACCCGGCGCGAGCCAGCAGGGCCGCGCTGGTCAGTCCGCCCACGCCGGCGCCGATGACGACGACGCGGGTCATCGGTTGGCCAGCAGGCGGTGGGTCTTCCAGCCGCGGAAGGCAAAGAGCAGGGGCAGCCCGATCCACATGCCCCAGCCGACCAGCCGCCAGAAGGGGTGGCGTTTGAACTCGGCGGTGATGCTGTCTTGCACCTCGGTGTGGTGGGCGTCGAGGGCGCGGAAGCTGTGGCGGTGTTCCCAGCGCTGGAAGGGGCCGGCGATCTGGCGGTCGAGGAAACCGTTTGGCCCCACATCTTCGAAGCGGGCGCGCCAGCGCAGGGGCAGGGGGCCCATCCACAGGGTGAAGGCCATCTCGTCCCCTTCGGCAAAGATGGTGGGCGCGCTGTGCACGCGGGCGATGATCGGGGGCGGGGTGATCTGGCCCATGCTGGCGGGGCGGCGATGGAAATCGGCCACCGCTGCCAGGGGCGCAGCGACGGTGAAGCGGTGCGTGAAGGTTTTCATAATAGCTATTAGCCGATTTTTAACAATCAACAGTCAACAATCAACAGTCAACAGTCAACAGTCAACAGTCAACAGTCAACAGTCAACAGTCAACAGTCAACAGTCAACAATCAACAGTCAACAATCAACAATCAACAGTCAACAGTCAACAGTCAACAGTCAACAGTCAACAGTCAACAGTCAACAGTCAACAGTCAACGATTGGCGAATAGTAAACAATACCTAATAATTAATAACCATCGTCTTTCGTCTAACGTCTAACGTCTAACGTCTAACGTCTAACGTCTAACGTCTAACGTCTAACGTCTAACGTCTAACGATATCGCGCAGGGCGTAGAAGAGGTCGGGGTGGCGGAAGGTGAAGCCGAGATCGAGCAGGCGCTGGGGCAGGGCGCGCTGGCCATCGAGGACGAGGGTGGCGATCTCGCCCAGGGCAAGGCGCAGCGCGATCTCAGGCGCGGGCAGGAGAGAGGGGCGGTTCATCACCCGGCCCAGGGTGCGGGCGAATGCTTTCTGTGGCACCGGGTTGGGCGCGGTGAGGTTGAAGGGGCCACTGGCCTTCTCGTTTTGCAGCAGGAATTTGAGGGCGTCGATCTCATCGCGCAGGTGGATCCAGGGCCACCATTGCCGGCCTCCGCCGATCGGGCCGCCGGCGAAGAGTTTGGTCTGGAAGATGGTGATGGGCAGGGGGCCGCCGGCGGTGGTGAGCACCAGGCCGGTGCGGGCGATGGCCCGGCGCACGCCCATCTGCTCCACCGGCGCGGTGGCGTCTTCCCAGGCCTGGCAGGTTTGGCCAAGGAAATCGGCGCCGGCAGGGCTGGCTTCGGTCAGGATATCGTCATCCTGCCGCTGGCCGTAGTAGCCAACCGCGGAGGCTTGCAACAGCATCTGCGGTTTGACCGCGGCGGCTTCGATGGCCTCGACCACGGCCAGGCCGGCGTAGATGCGGCTTTCGTAGATGGCGCGCTTGCGTTTTTCGCTCCAGCGGGCGGGGATGCGCCCGGAGCCGGCGATGCTTTCGCCGGCAAAGTTGATGATGGCGTGGGCGCCATCGGCCAGATGCCCCCAGTCCGCGGCGGTGCGGGCATCCCATTTGTGGGCGCGTACGCCGGGGGGGAGGCTGTTGGCCGCGCGGGCGGGATCGCGGCTGAGGACGATGACTTCGTAGCCGCTTTGGGCCAGTTCTGCGGCCAGGGGCTTGCCCAGAAGCCCGCTGCCGCCGGTGATGATGACTCGCATGGGTGGCATTCCTCGGTGATGGATGGGTGTGGAGATCAGGAAAGGAGGGTATCGAACCAGTCGAGCACCGCCGCGGCGCGTGCATCCAGGTGTGCGGATGCGGCCTGGGCGTAGGCGCGCAGGTAGTGACGCAGCGCCGCGGTGGGCAGATCGCGTTCAGCAAGCAGGGCGTCGATCCAACTGAGATCGTGGCTGAGGAAGGACATGTCGCCCAGACGCAGGGCGGCGGCGATGTTCTGGCCGAGATGGGTGTTGGCGATGGTGAGATGCGCCGGCGAGATGTGGCCGCCGTTGGGTTTGAGGATCTGCCAGACGCGGGCGCCGATCAGGGGGCGCTGTTCTTCGAAGTGGCGCAGGGCCTCGATCATGGCCGGGGAGGTGGGGGGCGTTGCGCCGGCGGGCGTGGGGTGGGCCAGCAGGTGCTCGATGCGCGTCACCGCGTTGTCGAGGGTGTCGCCCAGATAGTGGCCGGGGATGCGGGCGGCCAGTTCAGGGATATCGGAAAAGACCAGGCCGCCAAAGGCCAGGGGGATGCCCTCTTTTTGCAGCATTTCGGCCATATCCAGCAGGGTGGCCGCGGTGTGCAGGAGCTGGGCGGAGAGGATGACGAGCTGCGGCCTGACCTGTTGGATGGTCTGACTGAAGCGGGTGAGGGGGACGTTGGCGCCGAGGAAGAGGGTGGGCCAGCCATGCCGCCGCAGCAGGAAGGTGATCAGCATGGGGCTGAAGGTGTGCAGTTCTTCTGGCGGGCAGCCGACGAGGATGCGTTGGGTGCGGAAGGGCTGGGGCGCGGCCGCGACCATGGCGTCGAGCCGGCGCAGGGCCAGGGCGGAGGCGAAATGTTCTTGCTGGGCGGTGACGTGGCCCGCGTGCCAGCCTTCGCCGATCTGAACGATGGCAGGGCGGATGATGTCGAGGGCGACGGTTTCGGGGGAGTAGAGGGCGAAGGCCTGGCTGAGGATGTTTTCTCCCCTGGTCTCGTCGAAGGCCAGGCAGGCTTCCATCCAGGCCGTGGCCAGGTCGGGCAGGGCCCCGCCGGCGGCTTGGGCCGGGGCGATGGCGCGAGGGGGGGGCGGGGCTGTGGGAACGGCTTTGAGTGGATCCTGCCCTTCGCCGGCCAGCTTGTGCCATAGATCCACGGCGCGGCTGATGGTCAGCCCCTCATCCTGACGGGTGATCAGCCATTTGATGATGTCGATATCGCGCTGCGAATAGAGGCGGTGTTTGCCGCTGCTGCGCGCAGGCGAGGGCAGGCCGTAGCGCCGCTCCCAGGCCCGCAGGGTATCGGGCTTCAGGCCGGTCTCTTGCACGACGGCTTTGAGGTTGAAGGTCGGGGTTTCGGCGGCGGGGCTGGTCATACGGCGTGCGTGGGAAGCAGAGGAGGGGTGATTTGGACATGTACAGGTTTTGTCTAGGCGCAGGATAGCACGTCGGCCCGCGTTTGTCAAGTTATTTTCCGAGAATTTTCCAGGAATTGCGCCATTTCGTCGCGTGGGGGCGGGGGCGGTTCGGGCCGCGCCGGCCGGGCAGGGCCAAGATGACATCTGCGGCCTTGTCCCGTATAATCCCGGCAGCGCTTTTCCTCTTTTCCTTCCCTTTTCCCGTGCCTGCGCCGTGCCCGATCTGCCTCCTGCCCTGATCGATTACTTGCTCTATGTCGCCGCCTCTACCGGCTACCATCTGTTGGTGCTGCTGGGGCCGGCGACGGTGCTGGGGTATCTGATCCACCGCACCGCCGCGGCGATCAGCGTTGCCATCATCAGGCGCTTGCAGGTGGGCTTGCTGGGGTATATGTGGATGATCGGCTGGCCGGGCACCGTCGTGCACGAGTTGGGCCACTTTTTGATGGCGCTGATCTTCGGCTTCAAGGTGCTGGACAAGAAATGGGTCGATTTCAACCCCAAAGGGGGATCGTTGGGGCATGTCCGGATCAGTCCGCCCAAGAATCTTTATCAGCAAATCGGGCTATTTTTTATCGGCATCGCGCCTATTTTGTTCGGCACGCTAATTATTTATCTCAGTTCGCGCTTGCTGTTGGGGCCGGAGATCTTCACGCCGATGCGCGAGATCACCATCTCCAGTGAGGTGCTGGAGTCGGGGGCGAAGATGGAGACCTATCTGTTCCAACTGGCGAAGCACATCGGCGCTGTGTTCGATGCTCTTTTTACCGAGGCCAACACCAGCAGTTGGCGGTTTTGGGCTTTCATGTATATCGCCCTCAGCGTGGGCAGTTCCATGCACCTCAGCCGGGCGGATCTGCGGTCAGCGTCGTATGGGCTGCTGGCGATGGCAGCCCTGATCCTGACCGTGAATCTGATCGTCGCTGCCATCGGCGTCTGGCCCGATGTGTGGTTCGAGACGATCGTCGGCTGGTACAGCGGGTTCTATGCACTGATGGCTTTTGTGTTGTTGATCAACCTGCTGTTTGCGGCGGTGTTGGCGCTGCTGGCGCTGTTCGTCTAGGGTTGCGCCGCGCCCGGCTGCGGCTCAGGAGGGGCCGGGGGGGCCGGGGGCGATGACGGTGAGGAAGGTGAGCGGTTCGTCGCCCTCGTTGCGCACGCCATGCGGGATGCCCGCCGGGGCCAGGATGAGCAGGCCGGGGCCGCAGGTCTGCGTGGTCTCGGCCACGGTGAAACGGCCCTCCCCTTCCAGCACCAGGTAGAATTTGTCCTGATCGGCGTGTTCGTGCAGGGGTTGCTCCTGGCCGGGGCCCAGGGTGTTGAGCCCGGCCAGCAGCCGCGGGCTGTGAAAGAAGGTGGTCTTGAAGGGCTTGTCTGCACGCTCTTGGGCGTGGTCGCTGGGGCGGAGCAGGAAATCGGTCATGGCAGCAGGTGTGGGGATGGGGTGTCAGGGGGCCGCGGCCGGGTTGGCGGCCTGATCGGCCAGCGCGTCCAGGTCGGCGCGCAGGGCGTCGAGCATGATCTTTATCCTACCACGGGGGGATGGGTAATTAGTAATCAGGGGTCAGGGGTCAGGGGTCAGGGGTCAGGGGTCAGTATTCAGTATTCAGGGGTCAGTATTCAGTATTCAGTGGTTGTAACTGTTCAGGTATATTTGCCAGCATATTGGGCCGAAATGCATAGAGATAATGTTTTATCCTGCCATAACAACCTGCTTCAGCAGGTTTCTGATATCAGACCGTGAATTCATTCACGGGGTTGATGGCGTTATCCTGCCATAACAACCTGCTTTAGCAGGTTTCTGATATCAGACCGTGAATTCATTCACGGGGTTGATATCAGACCGTGAATTCATTCACGGTCTGATGGCGTCATCCTGCCATAACAACCTGCTTTAGCAGGTTTCTGATACCAGACCGTGAATTCATTCACGGGTCTCATTCACGGGATTGATATCGGGACTGCTTTCATCTTTTATCATCGCCTTCATCATCACCGAGTCGGGCGGCCATTATCGGGCAGGTGAGGGCCAGTGGTCGGGGGTCGGGGGGGGTGCTGAGCGCGGCATTGGCGCTGCGGCCGGGGCTGGCGTACAATAGCCCCGCTTTTTCCCCTCCGGCTCAATCGAGGCGCCCCATGCCCACCGCAGCCCCGGCCAAAATCACCTGCCAACAGCTTTATAAAATCTTCGGCAAGCATCCCCAGCGCATTCAGGCGGCGCTGCAAGCCGGCGCCACCAAACAGGAGGTGCTGCAACAGACCGGGCATGTGGTCGCGGTCAAGGATGTCTCCTTCACCGTGCGGCAGGGGGAGACGTTCGTGGTGATGGGGCTGTCGGGCAGCGGCAAATCCACCCTGGTGCGCTGTCTCACCCGCCTGATCGAGCCGACCAGCGGCCGCGTGCTGCTGGATGGCGAGGATATCCTGACCATGGACGAGGCGCGGCTGCGCCAACTGCGCCGCCACAAGATGAGCATGGTCTTCCAGCATTTCGGTCTCTTCCCCCACCGCCGCGTGATCGATAACGTGGCCTATGGCCTGGAGACGCAGGGCATGGACAAGCGCCAGCGGCTGGCGCGGGCGCAGGAGGCCTTGGAACTGGTGGGCTTGAAAGGCTGGCATGACCATTTCCCCGGCGAACTCAGCGGCGGCATGCAGCAGCGGGTGGGTCTGGCCCGCGCCCTGGCCGTCGACCCCGAGATCCTGATCTTCGACGAGCCATTCAGCGCCCTCGATCCCCTGATCCGCCGCGAGATGCAGGATGAACTGATCAAGCTGCAAGAGATCATGCACAAAACCCTGATCTTCATCACCCATGATTTTTTGGAGGCGATCAAGCTGGCCGATTATCTGGCGATCATGAAGGATGGGGAGATCGTGCAGATGGGGCCGCCGCAACAGGTGGTCTTGCATCCGGTGAATGAGTACGTGTGCGAATTCACCGAAGATGTGCCCCGTTCGCACGTCGTCACCGCCGCCGCCATCATGCGCCCTCCCCTGCCAGAGGATGGGGCCGCCTATCTGCCCGCGGTTCCGCCTGATGTGACCTTGCAGGCGCTGGTGCCGATCGCCGCCGAACGGGACGCGCGCATCGCCGTGCGCGGGCAGGAGGGCGATCTGCTGGGCATCGTCGATCGCCGTGGGCTGATGTTGGCCCTGGCCGGGCTGGAGTTGACCTGAGATGGCCGCGCTGGCGCCTGCCCGCAGTTTGACCCTCTCTCCCCGTTGGGTGCGGTGGCGGTGGCCGCTGATCGCGGCCGGGCTGTTGGCGTTGGCCTTGCTGCTGCGGGCCTTGCCCTGGGACACAACGACCTGGCCGGAGGCCTGGGATCTGCATCTGCGCCGGCCCATCGACGCCTTCCGCTACTGGGTGATCGGCCATCGCAACACACACTGGCTGTGGCTCTGGTTCTTCGACCCCCTCAGCGCCGCCATCGATTGGAGCATCCGCCGTATCGAACAGGCCCTGCTGGCCACGCCCTGGCCTTTGCTGGTGGGGGGCGTCGCCCTGCTGGGGCACCGGCTGGGCCGTTGGCGTTTGGCCTGGCTCTCCGGCGGCTGCCTGCTGCTCATGGGCATGATGGGCCTGTGGGCCCAGAGCCTGCAAACCCTGGCCCTGATGGTCGTCTCCGTGGGCATTGCCCTGCAATTCGGCATTCCCCTGGGCATTTGGGCCGCGCGCAGCCCCCGCGTCGATGCTTTTCTCCGTCCCATCCTCGACGCCATGCAGACCATGCCCGCGTTCGTCTATCTCATCCCCGTGCTGCTCTTTTTTGGCATCGCCCGCGTGCCCAGCGTCATTGCCACCGTCATCTACGCCCTGCCCCCGGCCATTCGCCTCACCACCCTGGGCATTCGCCAGGTGTCGCCGGCAACCGTCGAAGCGGCCCGCGCCTTTGGCTCCACCCCGCGGCAGCTGCTCTTCAAGGTGCAACTGCCCCTGGCCATGCCCACGATCATGGCCGGCGTCAACCAGACGATCATGATGGCCCTGGGCATCGTCGTCATCGCCGCCCTGATCGGGGCCGGCGGCCTGGGTCGAGAGGTCTTGGTGGGGTTGCAGCGACTGCGCGTGGGCCAGGCCTTCGAGGCAGGATTAGCGATCGTGTTCATGGCCGTGCTGCTCGACCGCCTCAGCCTGGCGCTCAGCCATCTCAGCATCGCCAAACGCCGCCACGCCCCCGCTGATCTGGGCCGATGGGCCGGATTGCAGGCCCGCTGCCCCCTTCCCCTGCGCCGCCACGGCTATCTGCTTGCCTTTCTGTTGCTGTTGGCCGGCGTCTACGCCGTGCACGCCACCCTGACCGACCTGCGCGTCTTCCCGGCCTGGCTGCGGCTGCCCCTGGCCGCGCCCATCGACGCCGCCGTGCGCTGGGCCCGCGACCATCTCTACGAGATCGGCAACAGCGGCCTCGGCGCCGGCCCCTTTTCCGATTTCCTCACCCTGCATGTGCTGACGCCGCTGCGCACCCTGTTCACGGCCACCCTGCCCTGGCCGGCGATGATCCTGGCCGTGGCAGCCCTGGCCGCCCACGCCGGGGGATGGCGGCTGGGCCTGGCCGCGGCCCTGGGCATGCTGGCCATGGGCTGGCTGAGCATGTGGAATCACAGCATGGACACCCTCAGCCAGACCATCGTGGCCGTGGCCCTGGCCATCTTCATCGCCCTGCCTCTGGGCGTGTTGGCAGCCAAGAGCGACCGCTTCGAGCTTCTGCTGCGGCCGCTGCTCGATTTCTTGCAGACCATCCCCCCCTTCGTCTACCTGGTGCCGGTGATCATGCTTTTCAACGTCGGCCGCGTGCCCGGCATCATCGCCTCGGTGCTCTACGCCCTGCCCCCGGCCATTCGCCTCACCAATTTGGGCATTCGCCGGGTGGATCGGGAGATCCTGGAAGCCGCGCGGGCCTTTGGCTCCACCCCCGCCCAGATTTTGTTCAAAGTGGAACTGCCCCTGGCCATGCCCTCGATCATGATGGGCATCAACCAGACGGTGATGATGGTGTTGGCCATGGTGATCATCGCCGGGCTGGTGGGCGGCGGCGGCCTGGGATTGGAGGCGGTGATCGGGCTGGCCAAGAATGAGACTGGCCGCGGCGTGGAGGCTGGCCTGGCCATCGTGATCATGGCCATGATCTTCGACCGCATCACCCAGGGCTGGGCCGGCCGCTGGCGCATCGCCAGGGGCAGCTAACACCCGCGCCGCCCGCAAATGGCGGTCACACTCCACCCCACCCCACCCCACCCCACTACACCTTCACGCCTAGGAGCGAACCCGCATGGACGATTCCAGCCGCAACGACATCCGCCGGTTGCTGAAAAGCTTCGGCATCCTGGCCGATGAATACCTGATCGCGCATCTGGCCGCCAACCCGCATGTGCAGAGCCTGCGCCTGCGCATCAGCGTGGAAGACCTGACCGATTATGGGGACGCGCCCCCGCATTCCCCCCTGGCCATCGACATTGTGGGCGATGTGCGGCGGTGAAGAGAAGGCGCGTTTCCGCCCTTTCCCGCCGCCAGTTTCACGATCTCTGCCAGCGTGCCTATCTGCTCCGCCACGCTGAAAGCGCAATCCCCGCCTGCCCCAGCCAATAGCTGAGGATCACCCCATAGCGCGCCAGGGCCACCCGATCCACAAAACGGTTGTAGGCCAGCAGCGTATCGCTGAAGGTGAAGAGCAGCGCTCCTACCAGCCCGGCCAGGGCCGAGAAGCCGAGAATCCCGGCCACGCCCACCCGGCCCGCGGCCCGCCACAGCATGGTGCAGATCACGATCACATAGAGCAGCACCGGGATGGCAAGACCGCCCAACTCCCCGCGGGTGAAGAGGATGGCATAGATCGCCGCTCCGTACAGATAAATCGGCAGCGCCCGCTGCCAGAAAAGTTGGCGGCTGTCGCTGGTGAAGGCGACGATGTAGGCCACATGCGCCAGCAGAAAGGTGACCAGGCCGGGCAGGAAAGTGGCTGCTGAGGCCTCCAGCAGCACATCTGCCACCGCGGACAGCAACAGCCCCGCCGTAATGGCCCGCTGGTAGCGCGCCTGGGTCGGCAGCCCCGCCACCCAAACCGCCAGGCACAGCACCGGGATCGGTTTGGCGATCATGCGCAGCCAGTAGAGGTCGAGGGCGTGGCCGATCAGAAACAAAAGCCCGGCAAGAATGGCGGCCAGGGCCAGCGCCCGCGCCCGCGGGGAGGCGGCGGCGAAGGAGGGATGGTTGGTGTTCATGGTATATATTGTGTAAAACGTAAAACGTAATGCGTAATGCGTAATGCGTAATACGTTTTACGTTTTACGCATTACGTTTTACGTACGATAACTTGTCTATTCGGATAGGACAAGCTATGTTGGGGATTGCTTCGGGGCTATCGCCCCTTGCAATGACACATCAGGTGAACAATCAACAGTCAACAATCAACAGTCAACAGTCAACAGTCAACAATCAACAATCAACAATCAACAATCAACAGTCAACAGTCAACAGTCAACAGTCAACAGTCAACAGTCAACAATCAACAGTCAACAGTCAACAATCAACAGTCAACAGTCAACAGTCAACAATCAACAGTCAACAGTCAACAGTCAACAACTAACGTCCACTGACCACTGAATACTGAATACTGAATACTGAATACTGAATACTGACCACTGACCACTGCCTAAGGCATCCATCCCTTCCACGTCGCCTCGTTGGCTTCGATCCAGGCGCGGGCGGCTTCCTCTGCCGTCTTCGACTCCAATTCCACCGCCGCGATCATCTGAATCTGATCCATCGTGGTGTAATTGAAATTCTTGAGGAAGGTGTAAACGTCGGGCGCGTAATCCTGCAGCCCGGCCCAGAAGATCTTGAACAGATCATCCGAAGGATAGGCGCAATCCACGCCGCCGCTGTCGCTCTTGGCATAACAGGCCTCGCTGTATGCCGGCAACTCCACCTGCGTCAGGTCGAACTGGGCATGCACCGAGTGCGGCGTCCAGAAATAGAACAAGATCGGCGCCTGCCGACTGTACGCGGCGCTCAACGCCGCCAGGATCGCCTCTTCCGACCCGGCTACGACCACCTGCATGGGCAGGCCCAGGTTGGGGATGATCTGCTCCTCGTACTGCACCCAACTGGGATCGCCGGCCAGGAACTGCCCTTTGTCTCCGGTCTCCGCTGTGGCGAACAATTTGGCCAATTCCGGGTTCTTGAAACCTTCCCAGGTGGCCAATTCTGAGTGCTGATCGACCATGTATTTGGGCATGAACCAGCCGATCTCGCCTACCGGGCCTAGCAGCCCGCCATTTTCCACCACTTTCTGGCCGTCGATATATTCGGCTACATTCTCGGCATGGCCGGAGGGCCACACCTCCAGGCTGGCGTGCAGGTCGCCGGCGGCCAGCGCCGCCCACTGCGCGTTCTCGTCCAGGGTGACGACCTCAACCGGATGACCGAGCTGCTCTTGGATCAAGATTTTGGCCACTGCCACATTCACCGCCGAGCCTGACCAGGGATTCTCGACCAACTTGATCACCGGTTTGGCCGCGGGCGCTGCCGGCGCGGGGGTAGGGGGCGCGCAAGCAACAAGTAGCAGTCCCAGCATCAGGATCGCCAGCACGACCGGCCAGCGGCTGCGCAAACATTTCTTCAACATTGGGTTTCCTCCTTCGAGAGTGTGTGCGAAAGGGATGGAGATGTTGGAAAACAACCCCGCGTGAGTATAGCGGCGCGGGCTGGGGCTGTCAATGTCAGGGTGCAGAAGGCGGGGCCGCGTTCACGCCGCCGGTTCCGCCGTCACGAAGCGCACCCCCTCCCCCTCCCGTTCGATCACCACATGATCGCCATCGCGCACCCGGCCCTGCAAGATCTCCAGCGCCAGCGGGTCTTGCACCCGGCGTTGCAACACACGTTTCAGCGGGCGAGCGCCGTACGCGGGATCGTATCCCTCGTCGATCAGCATTTCCTTGGCCGCGTCCGTCAGCGTCACCCCGATCTCGCGGCCGGCCAGCAGCGCCCGCACCCGGCCCAGCTGGATCTCCACGATCTCTTTCAGGTGTGCACGGCTGAGCGCGTGGAAAATGACGATCTCATCCACGCGGTTGAGGAATTCGGGCCGGAACGCCGCCCGCATCGCCTCCATCACCCGCCGCTCGATCTCGGCCTGGTTGCCGGCCACCTCCAGAATGTACTGGCTGCCGATATTACTTGTCATAATGATGACAGTGTTGCGGAAATCGACCGTGCGGCCGTGGCCGTCGGTGAGGCGACCGTCATCCAGCACTTGCAGCAGCACATTGAAGACTTCGGGATGCGCTTTTTCGATCTCGTCGAACAGCACGACGCTGTACGGGCGGCGGCGCACCGCCTCAGTCAGTTGGCCGCCCTCATCATAGCCCACATAGCCGGGCGGCGCGCCGATCAGCCGGGCCACGGTGTGCCGCTCCTGATATTCGCTCATGTCGATGCGGATCAGGTTGTGCTCGTCGTCGAAGAGAAACTCGGCCAGGGCGCGGGCCAGCTCTGTCTTGCCCACGCCGGTGGGGCCCAAAAAGATGAAGGAGCCGATCGGGCGATTGGGATCTTGCAGCCCGGCCCGCGAGCGCCGCACCGCCGCCGCCGCCACGCGCACCGCGTCCTCCTGGCCAACCACGCGGCGGTGCAGCCGCTCCTCCATCTTGATCAGCTTTTCGACTTCACCCTCCAGCAGCTTACTCACGGGCACGCCCGTCCAACTGCTGACGACCGCGGCGATCTCCTCGGCGTCCACCTCCTCCTTCAGCAGCGCGCCGGCGCTTTGCAGGTCGCGCAGCCGCGCCTCTGCCTGATTCAACTCCGCCTCCAACTGCCGCAACTGGCCATAGCGCAGTTCCGCCGCTTTTTGCAGGTCATAATGCCGCTCCGCCTCCTCGATCTGCACCCGCGCCATGTCGATCCGCTCCTTCACGCCCTGCACCTGGCCGATCGCCTCCTGTTCGGTCTGCCAGCGGGCGGTGAGGGCAGCGGATGCGGCCTTGCGCTCGGCCAATTCCGCCTCCAGCGCCTGCAGCCGCTCCTTGCTCGCCCGATCTTTCTCCTTTTTCAACGCTTCCCGCTCGATCTCGATCTGCATGATCTCGCGGTCGATGGCGTCCAGCTCTTGCGGTTTGGAATCGATCTGCATTTGCAGGCGGCTGGCTGCTTCGTCGATCAGATCGATGGCCTTGTCGGGCAGAAACCGGTCGGAGATGTAGCGCTGGCTGAGCGTGGCCGCGGCGATCACCGCAGCGTCGGTGATGCGCACGCCGTGATGCACCTCGTAGCGCTCTTTCAGCCCGCGCAGGATGCTGATCGAGTCCTCGACGCTCGGCTCATCCACGAACACCGGCTGAAAACGGCGCTCCAGGGCCGCGTCTTTCTCCACATGTTTGCGATATTCGTCCAGCGTGGTGGCGCCGATCGTGTGTAATTCCCCTCGCGCCAGCAGCGGCTTGAGCATGTTGCTGGCATCCATCGCCCCTTCCGCCGCGCCCGCGCCCACCAATGTGTGCATCTCGTCGATGAAGAGGATGATCTGGCCCGCGGCCGCGGTGATCTCCTTGAGCACGGCCTTCAGGCGTTCTTCGAACTCGCCCCGGTATTTGGCCCCGGCCACCAGCGCGCCCAGATCCAGGGCGACGACGCGTTTTTCCCTCAGGCTGCCGGGCACATCTCCCTTGACGATGCGCTGCGCCAGGCCTTCGACGATGGCGGTCTTGCCCACGCCCGGCTCGCCGATCAGCACGGGGTTATTCTTGGTGCGGCGGCTGAGGATCTGGATCACCCGTCTGATTTCTTGATCTCGGCCGATCACAGGGTCCAGCTTGCCTTTGCGCGCTTCGGCGGTGAGGTCGCGGCCATATTTGGCCAGGGCCTCGTACTGCGCTTCGGGCGTGGGGCTGGTCACCCGTTGCGAGCCGCGGATGCCGGCCAGGGCCTGGACGATGGCGTTGTAATCGACCCCAAAGCGGGTCAGCAGCGCGCGCACGCCGGCGGGGGCTTTTGGCTCGGCCAGGGCCATGAGGATGTGCTCGGTGGAGGTGTAATCGTCCTTCATGTTGCCGGCGATGCTTTCCGCCTCGTCCAGAACGCGGGCGGCTTCGCGGCCCATGCCGGTTTGGGCGCTGGCGCCGGTGGCGCGCGGCTTGCGGCCCAACGTCTGATCCAGCGCGGCTTGCAGCGCGGGGGTATCCGCGCCGATCCGTTGCAGCACGGAGGAGACCACGCCCCCCTCCTGCGTCACCAGCGCGTGCAGCAGGTGTTCCGGATCCACGGTGGCATGATCGAAACGCTGCGCCAGATTCTGCGCTTCCAACACCGCTTCTTGGGCTTTTTGCGTGAATTTATCGAATCTCATGATTTAATGGACGATGGACGAAAGACGATGGACGAAAGACGATGGACGAAAGACGATGGATCGCTGAGAATTAATTATTAATAATTAAAGATTAAATTTAAATGTTGATGAATTGAGATTTTATGATGAGAAATAAAGTAAATATACACGATTTATCGTCCATCGTCCACCGTCCACCCTCCCACTCTACCCCACAGGTATTAGCCGCGCATTAGCGAACGATATGAAATCTATTGGAATTTTTCCGCCGCGTCTGGCCAGCTCACCAGGCCGCAGGCGGCCAGATGGCGCACGCCCGCCCGGATCTCGGCCTCGCTGAAATACCAGTCCAACTCGCACACGCGCAGGGCGTCGGCAGGCAAAGAGCGGGCGATCTGATCGAAATCGATCACGCCGGCGCCGGGGATGAGATGGTCGCGCAGCCCGCGCGTGTCGTGCAGGTGCGCGGCGACGGCTCGCGGGCCGCAGGCGTGCAGCCACTCTGCCTGGCCCGGCAGCCCCAGATGCGCTTGCACTTGCACGTGCCCGGCGCGGCCGCCGCGGGCGTCGGCGCGAGGAAGACCGCCGCCGACCACACGACCGAGGCGGCGACGAGCTGGAAGAAGCGCGTGGAGCTCATTGGTGCACCCAGAAGTAGAGAGTGTCGGTGGCGGTCGCGCCGACCTGGTCGACGAGGGTGACCGATGGCGCCGCGTCGTCCGCGGATCGGCGCGACCACCGGGTCGCGCCCAGGCCGACGCGTTCGAGGCGAC
>JABWBG010000069.1 GCA_013360575.1 Caldilineales bacterium | reverse complement strand
GCCTCATTACAGCCCATATGAACTTGTTAACCCTGCCAAAATTGCCGCTGTCGCTGGTTTTCTGCCCAGCTATCTCGACTTTTCCGACAGGCTGCTAGAGGATCAGATAATGGCCGCACACGTCAACATTGCGACCGGCGAACACAACCACACAAACCGTGGACTGCCTTTGGGTACAACTTTTTTCGCCGTGTACGACAACCGGCTGCTCACCGAGTTCATCCGCAGTACGGGGATCGGTTTCCAAATCTGCGATTGGGGCGCTCTACCTGCCTGGCTACAGACGTGGTGTGCGCAACATAGCCTAGCCGGGTATTGGTTCGACACCGGCAAGACGCTGAACCTGGGATTGCAAGCTCACGGGCACAAAATCATCGTCCTCGATTCGCCCAATCTCTTCCATTTGGGCGGTATCAGCTTTATCGCCAAGCGGCGCTATCACGACATGCAAAAAAGCCGCGCCTTTTTGATAGGCGGGTTGTACTACCAGATGCGCGAACTCTACATCAACCTGCGCCGACGGATGAAGAATGACCCGGTATTCCGGTCGGCCCGTCTACCCTTTCTGCGCCGCCGCCGGCGCTACGGCCCCTATTTCGCCGATCTGCTGGAAGCTGAGGTGTACGGCAAACAGCCGCCCGTCCTACCTGCGGAGGAACATCCCCTCATCCGCCAACGGGCGCAGTTTGCCGCAGAAGAGATACCACGTCTGGTTCGCCGTTTCAGGGGCCGGCGCGCCTCGTGGGAAGAGATCACTGGCGAGGAGACCTCTGCATGAGCCAGCTTTCGCGTCCGGGGGCGCGTTGGTTTGCCAGAATGGGCAGCGCTCAAGTTTGGCGGCGGGCCTGGCAGGTCTGGCAACGCGAGGGTCTGGTTGATTTGCTGGCGCGCCTGCGGACAAGAGCTGCGCTGCGTTCCTACGCCCACTGGCTGGCCGCGCAGCGCCTCAGCGATGACGACCGCCGCGACATCCAGCGGCAGATCGACCAGATGGTCCGCCCTCCGTTGATCTCCGTGCTCGTGCCGGTCTACAACAGCCGGCCCGGCTGGCTGCGCGCCTGTCTGGACTCGGTGCTGGCGCAGCTTTACCCGCACTGGGAGTTGTGCATCGCCGACGACGCCTCGACCGATCCCCAGGTGCGGGCGATCCTGGCGGACTATGCGGATCGTGATGTACGCGTCAAGGTCATCTATCGCCCGCACAACGGCCATGTGGCCGCAGCCACCAACAGCGCGCTGGCCCTGGCAGCGGGTGAGTTCGTCGCTTTTCTTGACCACGACGACCTACTGGCTGAACACGCGCTCTACCTGGTGGCTGCGGCTGTCCGCGAGCATACGGACACGGCGCTCCTCTACACCGACGCTGACCGCTGCGATGCGCGCGGCCGGCGCTTCGCCCCCGCCTTCAAGCCGGATTGGAGCCCTGATCTCCTGCTTGCCCACAACTACATCAACCACCTGACGGTGCTGCGCACGGAATTGGTTCGGCGCGTGGGCGGGCTGCGCCCAGGGCTAGAAGGCGCACAGGATCACGACCTGCTGCTGCGGGTTAGCGAGCAGATTCCCCCAGCGGCGATCCATCACATCCCCCACGTGCTCTACCACTGGCGCGCCCATGCGGCCTCGCTGGGGCGCAAACAGCGCGCCCGGTCTGCCGCCACCACCGCGTCCCGCCAGGTGATCGTTGACTGCCTGGCCCGGCGCGGGTTGGACGCGGAGGTGCTGGCAACGGTGGCCCACCCCTTCCTGCACCGGGTGCGCTATCGCCTGCCCGACCCGCCGCCCCTGGTCAGCGTCATCATCCCCACCCGCGACCGGCCCGACCTGCTGCGGGTGGCGGTGGCCGGCGTGCGGGAAGCCACCGATTATCCGGCCATCGAGCTGATCATCGTGGACAACGACAGCCGCGACCCGGCCACGCTGGGCTATTTGAGCGAGTTGGCGAAAGAGGAAGATGTGCGCGTGCTGCACCAGCCGGGGCCATTCAACTACGCCGCGCTCAACAACGCCGCGGCTGCCCAGGTCGCGGGCGATATGCTCTGCTTTCTCAACAACGACATCGTCGTCACCCAGTCCAATTGGCTGGCCGAGCTGGTCAGCCACGCCCTGCGGCCGGAGATCGGCGCGGCGGGGCCGCTGCTGCGCTATGAGGATGGCCGGATACAGCACCTGGGCGTTACCTTGCAGTCAGGACAGGTGCGAAGCCTGACACTCAGGCAGGAAAGCGAAGTAGATGGTTTCAGATTTCCGCTACAGAGTCATGTCCGCAACGTGGCCGCGCTGACCGGCGCCTGCCTGGTGCTGCGCCGCAGCATCTTCGCGGAAGCCGGCGGTTTCGATGAGCAGTTGGCCGTAGCCTACAATGACGTTGACCTCTGCCTGAAGCTGCGCGCGGCCGGCTACTGGCTGCTCTGCACGCCCTTTGCCGAGCTGGTGCATCTCGGTTCGGCCAGCCGGGGCGGGGAGGACTCGCCGGAGAAACAGGCCCGGCTGCGGCGCGAGGCCGACACCCTGCGAGAGAAATGGGGCGCGTTTGCGGCCAGCGATCCTTTCACCAATCCCAACCTGACCTGGCGGCGCGGATGCCCGGAGATGGCATTCCCATCCGCCGCGCCCTGCCCCTGGCGAAGGAGTGACGCATGAGGAGGCGCTACAAAGGGCAAGACAAAGGGCAAGACAAAGCGCAAAGGCTGGCTGTGCCGTCATTGGCCCGCAGCTTGCGACGCGAACTCGGCGTCTCCGCGCAAAAATCCGCCAAAACGGACTGCTGTGCTAAAATCCCCCGCACTTAACTGTCCATTCAGCCCAGTAGGGCACTATACGATTCTTCACCACCACCGGCCCGGTCAGATCGACGGACCGGCAACGATGAACCAGAGGATACATCCTTCATGACCACCACCCAAATCAGCTACAAATTCAACGCCCCCCGCATGATCCACGAAACCATCGAAAAAGAAACTGTAGTGATTGACACCGAATCCGGCGTCTATTTCAGCATCACCGGCTGCGGCTATCTGGTCATCCAACTGCTGGACCACGGCGTGAGCGTGCCCGAGCTGACCGCACGGTTAGCAGCCGGTTTTGGCCTGGCTCCGGCCGCCTTGAGCACTCAACTGGAGGACTTCATAGCCCAACTCCTGGCCGAAGAGATGGTGGTGCCCGTCGAGGACGGTCCCGGCGCATCTGCTGAGCTTATCCTGGCGAACGGCGACGTTTACGCGCCGCCCGTGCTGGAAAAGTTCACCGACATGCACGACCTGCTGCTGATGGATCCGATCCACGATGTGAGCGATGCGGGCTGGCCCCATCGCAACTGAATCGAAATGCGTGCCGCGAGAGCGTTCCATGCCGGAGTTGTCCACGCCCGTTGTGCTGATCATCTTCAACCGTCCCCATGTGGTGCGCCAGGTTTGGGCCACGATCCGCGCCGCCCGCCCTAACCGCCTCTTCGTGGTCGCCGACGGGCCGCGGCCGGATCGTCCAGAAGACGCGGCGCTCTGCGCGGAGAGTCGCGCCATCGTGGCCCAGGTGGATTGGCCCTGCCAGGTCGAACGCAACTACGCGGAGCACAATCTGAACTGCGGCCTGCGCGTGGCCACCGGACTGGATTGGGTGTTTGCCCAGGTCGAAGAAGCCATCGTGCTGGAAGATGACATCCTGCCCGATCCCTCGTTCTTTGGCTTTTGCCAGGCCCTGTTAGCGCGCTATCGCAGCGACGAACAGTGCATGGGCATCGGCGGCTACAATGTGCTGGGCGAGTGGCGGCGGGCCGAAGGCAGTTACTTCTTCCATCGTCACCCAGTGACCTGGGGCTGGGCGACCTGGGCGCGGGCCTGGCGTAGCTTTGATTACCACCTGGAGCGGTATCGCGCCTGGAATGTCCACGAGCGACTGCTGGCGCATCTCAGCGATCCAGAAATGATGGCGTACACCTGGGATTTGTTTCAGCACCTCAAGCCAGCGTTGACCGACGCGTGGGACACCCAATGGGCGCTCATCTGTACCCTCTTGGGCGGGCGCTGGATCAGCCCGACCGTCAACCTGGTGACCAATGTCGGCTTTGACCCCGACGCCACACATACGGGCATGGCGCATGACCTGCGCGGGCTGATCAGGCGAGGGAGTGCGCAGTGGCCGCTGACCGCAGCCGAGCAGCAGGGGCGCGGCGCCGTGGATGAAGATTTCGATCGCTGGGCTTTTCTGCTGCAAAACCTGAACAGCTACCGGGATATGCGCCGGCTGAGCGTTTGGCAACGGGCATTGGACGCAAATCCCCACCTTGCGATGCCCGGCATCTTTCGCGGGGGCCGAACCACCCTGGCCCCGCTGCGCAACCCCGCCGAGCTGCTGGCCGTCCTCGACTACGTGGCCCCCTTCATGGCCGACAATCCCCGTCTGCATCGCATGAAGGCCGACCTTGCGGCATTGGCGGCCCGCCCATGAAGATCGTCCACATCATCGAGCGCTTTTCCAGCGCCGGGCCAGAGCGAGCGCTCATCGCCGCGGCCAAATATGCGGCGCAGCTTGGCCTGACGCAGGAGCATCTGGTCTGTACGCTGGAGAAGTCCGGCTCGCCCGCCGCCGTCATCATGGCCCGGCAGGCCGGCGTGCGGGTGCTGCTGGGGCCGGATCCGGCGTTGCGCACGGAGCTGCTGGCCCAGGCCGATATCGTGCTGATCCACTTCTGGAACAACCCCGCGCTCTGGACATTCTTGCGCAGCCCGCTGCCGCCGCTGCGCCTGGCGATCTGGTTGAAGATCTTTGGCAGCCATCCGCCCCAGGTCGTCCCTCGCCCCCTGCTCGACTTTGTCGATGCCGTGGCGGCCACAACGCCTGGCACGCTGCACCTCCCGGAACTGGCCGGGCGGGCTGCTGCCACGCCGGTCATCTTTGCGCCGGCGGATTTCGCCCGTCTGGAGGGTTTCACCCCCCAACCCCACGCCGGTTTCAACGTGGGGATCATCAGCGGCTCGCTGGACCCGACCAAGCTCCACCCCGCTTTCGTCGCCATGAGCGCGGTGGTGGACGTTCCCGAAGTACGCTTCATCGTCTGCGGCGGGGGCGGCGAGCAGTTGCAGCGGCAGGCCGAGGCGTTGGCCGCCGCCGATCGTTTCGATTTCCGCGGCTATGTGGAGGACATCCGCGGTGTGCTGGCGGTGTGCGACGTTTTCGGTTATCCCCTCAGCCCGCAGACTTACGCCACCAGCGAGAAGGCGCTGCAAGAGGCCATGTGGGCCGGCGTGCCGCCGGTGGTCTTTCCCCATGCCGGCGTCCGCTACCTGGTGGAAGATGGCGTGACCGGGCTGGTGGTGGCGAGCGAGGCGGAATACACTGCGGCCATCGAGTGGCTGTATCACCACCCCGGCGAACGCAGCCGGCTGGGGCGCAATGCGCAGGAATACGCGCGCCGCGCCTTTGCGCCCCAGCCGGCCGTGGGTCAGCTCGCCGGTCTCTTCGCCGGGCTGATGACGCGCCCCAAACGGCTGCGCACCTGGCCCGCCGACGGCGACACGCCGGCCGCGTGGTTCATCGCCGCCCTGGGCGACCATGCCGGCCCTTTTGCGATCAGCTATGCCGACGGCCCCGGCCCGGCGCGCGACGCGGCCGAGGCGGAGATCGCCGCGGCCTCCGATCTGCTGCTGCACTCCGAGGGCGGCATCATCCACTATCGCAACCATTGGCCGGCCGATGCCCATCTGCGCCTGTGGACCGGGCTGGCCCTGGCGCACCGGGGCGAGACCGAGCGTGCGGCCCAGGAGTTGCAGGCTGCTGCTGCACTCGGCGTGACCCGCCCCCGGTCAACGCGCTGGCCGGGCGAGGAGGTGCAGGCATGACGCCGCCCCTGATCTCCGTGATTGTCCCGGCCCGCAACGCCATGCCCTATCTGCCCGAGGCGCTGGCGAGCATCCGCAACCAAGCGGCGCCGCGGCTTTCCCCCACGCGCGCTTGATCGAACAGACAGGGTTGGGGCTGGCTGCGGCCCGCAACAGCGGCTTGGCGGCCGCGCGCGGCGACCTGATCGCGTTCCTGGATGCGGATGACCTGTGGCCCGCCGGCAGTCTGGCTGCCCGCGTCGCCTACCTGGCGCAGCATCCCGACTGCGCCGGCGTCAGCGGCCAGGTCGTGCGCTTTTTGCAGCCGGGCACGCGCCTGCCACCCTCCTACGTTGGCGACTGGCTGGATCAGCCCGTGCCGGGCTATACGCCGGGCGCGCTGCTGGCGCGGCGGAGTGTGTTTGAACAGGCCGGCCCCTTCGATCCCACTCTCACGGTCGGCTGCGATAGCGATTGGTTTGCACGCGCCATGGACCACAACATCAACCTCGTCATCACGCCACAGATCACGCTGCACAAACGCATCCACGAAGGCAACCTGTCGGCGCAGATCGCCACGTATCGCCGTGAGCTGTTGATGGTTGCCCGGCGTTCCCTGCAGCGGCGCGGCATCCTGTCGCCTGGCGGGGAGCATGCCGCCTTACGCGGGACAGAGCCGGAGGCCGGGTGACGCTGTCCGGTCCTGCTACGATCTCAGATTGTCACCAAACCGCAAAAATGCGGTAAAATGGCCCAGATATCAGCCTTTGCGAAGAATTAGCCGGCTTTGACGACACTACGCACCGATTACTTGCCTCAACTTGCCGCCGCGTTCGCCGATGCCGAACGCAGGCAGCAAATCAGTGAACGCGCCCTCCAGATCGCCGGCATGACCATCCGCCTGCGCATCGCCGGCGCGGCCCTGGCCGAGGCCACCCTGCTCGCCCTGGCCCATCTGGTAACCGATGACGGGACCGCGCCGCCGGATATCACCCTGCACCTGTGGGACGGCGCGGCGACCGACATCTGGCCGCCGCGGCCGCCTTTCACGCCGGAGGATTACCGCCGCTACGGCCAGCGCGCGGTCGCACACGATGGCGTCCGCTCGTTGATGCACGCGCCGGCGTCCGGCCAGCTCTTCGCCTACGACCGGGCTAGCCGCCAGGGTTATTTCTGGGTCGAGGACGCGGGCCAGCTTTCGATCTACGAGCGGGCCGCGCCCGTGCAGACCCTCTTCCACTGGGCCTTACAAGAGTTCGGCTGGCAGATCGTCCACGCCGCGGCGGTGGGGAACGAGAGCGGCGGCGTGCTGTTGATCGGCTCGACCGGCGCGGGCAAGTCCACCACCGCGCTGAGCTGCCTGGCGCAGGCGGGGCTGCACCTCCTCAGCGACGACAAGTGCCTGGTGCGGCTGGACCCGAAACCAGAGGCCTTCGCCCTCTTCAGTTCGGCCAAGATCAAAGGGGACATGTTGCCCCGGCTGCCCCACTTCCGCCCCCTGCTGGCCGGCTGGGACGACAACTACAAGGCCGAGAAGGGGTTGGTCTTCCTGCACCCCACCTACGCCGAGCACATGGTGACGAGCTTTCCGGTCAAGGCGCTGCTGCTGCCCAAAGTGACGCATCGGGCGCAGGCGGCGATCCGCCTCGCCGCGGCCGGCGACGTCTTTCGCCAACTGGGGCCGAGCACGGTGATCTGGCTGCCCGGCGCCGAGGCGGAGAACTACCGCTTCACCGCGGAGATGGCCCGGCGGCTGCCCTGCTACCGCATCGAGCTGGCGAGCGATCCGCAGGCCAATGTGGACGCCATCCGCGGCCTGCTGGAGGAACTGGGATGAGCGACAAGCCGACTATCAGCGTCATCATCCCCGTCCACAACGGCGAACGCTACCTGGCCGAGGCGATCCGCAGCGTGCTGGATCAAACCCTGCCGCCGGATGAGCTCATCGTGGTGGACGATGGCTCGACCGATGGGTCGGCCGCGATTGCCCGCAATATGGGGGACACGGCGGCTATACCGATTCGCTACGTCTACCAGGAGAACCAGGGGCCGGCCGCCGCGCGCAATCACGGCATCCGGCTGGCAAAGGGCGAATTCCTGGCTTTTCTGGACGCCGACGATCTCTGGACGCCCGAGAAGAGCCGCTATCAGATGCAGGTGTTGATGGAGCATCCCCAGGCAAGCGTGGCTTGGGGGTGCTCCATCACATTTGCCGGTGACATGTTGCCCGGTGAATCGCCGGCGTCTGTCCTGGTGCCTTTGTCGCCTCGGTTTCTGCTGCAAAGCATGCTGTTCCGCCGCGCTGCTTTGGAACGGGTCGGCGGCTTTGATGAAACCATGCGCCTGGGTGAAGACGTGGATTGGCTTTTCCGTGCAATGGAGCGTTCACACCTCATCGTCGTTCACGGGGAACTGGTGGTCTATTACCGTCGCCATGGTAATAACTCGACCAGTGACGAGGACCAAACCAGCCGCGCCCTGACTGGAGTTTTGAAAAAGTCTCTGGATCGCCGCCGTGCCCAGGGAACCCTGATCGTTAATCGGCTGTCTTCCTTGTTGATCTTACCAAGCGTCAAAAACATTCACTACAACCTGCAACGTCCGAAAGCGTGATCATCTCGTATGACTGAAGTTCCTCTGGTTAGCGTAATCGTCATCGTCCGCAATGGCGAACGTTTTTTGGCTGCAGCACTGGGGAGTATCGCCGCACAGAGCTATCGCCCCTTTGAGACGCTGGTCGTGGACGGCGATTCGACCGACCGCACCGCGGAGATAGCGCGATCTTTCACCGGTGTGCGCTACCTGCACCAGCCTGACAGCGGCATCTCCAACGCGTACAACTTCGGCATTGCCCAAGCCCGGGGCGAGCTGCTCGCCTTTCTCTCCCACGATGACCTGTGGACGCCGGACAAGCTGGCGGTGCAGGTCGGCGCTCTGTTGGCCCATCCCGACTGCCAGTACGTCGTCTGCCGCATCCGTTCATTTTTGGAACCGGGCGACAGGCCGCCCCCCGGCTTCCGACCGGAACTGCTCGATCAGACGCCAATGGCGTACATCATGGAAACTCTGCTGGTTCGCCGCGGGCTGTTCGATGTCGTGGGCCTTCATGATCCCGATCTGCCGACGGGCAGCGACGTGGACTGGTATGCACGCGCCTTCGATGCCGGCGTCGTCGGCCATACCTGCGATCAAGTATTGGTGCATAAGCGCGTGCATGTCCGCAATACCTCCCTTACCGACAGCAGCACCAACGCCCAGTTGTTGCAGGTGTTGCGGCGTTCGGTGCAGCGCAAGCACATCCATCGTGTTGTCGTGCCGGATCAAGCAGCCATATGAACACAGCTTCAACCATCACCGCCATCATCCCCGTCCACAACGGCGAACGCTACCTGGCCGAGGCGATCCGCAGCGTGCTGGATCAAACCCTGCCGCCGGATGAGCTCATCGTGGTGGATGATGGCTCGACCGACGCCAGCGCCCAGGTCGCCCGATCCTTCGGCCCGCCGGTGCGCGTGCTGGCCCAGGCCAACCTCGGCCCCGCGGCCGCGCGCAACCTGGGCGCCCAGCAGGCCTCCGGCGACCTGCTGGCTTTCCTCGACGCCGACGACCTGTGGACGCCGGAGAAGTTGGCCCGGCAAAGCGCGGTCCTGGCCGCAGATCCGGTGTGTGACGCGGTGCTCGGCCGGGTGGAGAACTTCGTCAGCCCGGAGTTGGACGAGTCCCAGGCGGCAAAGCTGGCAAGGACCGCGGCCCAGAGCGGCGAGTTTCACATCGGCGCGCTGCTGATACGCCGGGATGCGTTCCGGCGCGTCGGCTGGTTCGATGCCGGCCTGAGACACGGGGAGTTCATTGACTGGTGGGCGCGCGCCACGCAGCTTCACCTGGCCTACACGGTGCTGCCGGATCTGGTGCTGCGCCGGCGCCTGCACGCCGATAATCTGACCCGTCGGGAGCCAGGCGGGCGGAGCGACTATCTGGCGCTGCTGCGCCAACATCTGGCTCGGGGGCGGGAAACGGCTGGCGCCGGGATGGAGACGCGATGAATAAGGTGCCTCCATGCCGCATTTCCATCACCGCCCTCATCCTCGTTCGCAACGCCCCACAGAAAACCCTGCCATGATCCCTCCCCCACAGACCGGCGGCCCCTGGCCGAACCATCATCAACTCCTCCTCCTGCGCGCCGCGCTGCTGCCCAGAGAGCAGGCCCTGGCCGCGTGGGCGCAGTGGCGGGCAGAGGTGGATATCGAACAGGCCCACCCGGATCCAGCCAGCTTCCGGCTGATGCCCTTGCTCTCCCAGGCCCTGAGTCAGCAGGGCGCGGACGATCCCTTCCTGCCCCGGCTGCGGGGAATCCACCGCAATCGCTGGGTGCGCAACCAGTTGGCGCAGCAGGCGTGGCTGGCCGGGTGGCAGGGCTTGCAAGCCGCCGGAATCCACTCCCTGGCCGTGGGCAACGTGGCCCTGCTCCCCCGCCATTCCCAGGACGGGGGCCTGCGCCCGGCAGATCCCGCAGAATGGCTGGTGCGGCAGGGGGAAATGGCCCAGGCCACGCACGCGCTGTTGGCTCAGGGCTGGCGGCCCAGGGATGGCCGCCCTACTTCCTTGATCTCTGCGGCCCAGGAAGTGCGCGCCTCCCTGGCTTTTGTGGATAAAGAGGAGCGGGGATGCATTCTGCGCTGGCGATTGGCGGCTGGGGGAAAGCGTGGCGACGCGTTCGAGGAAGCACTCTGGGCCGCGGCCCAACCGGTTGCAATCGAGATCCAGGGGGAGAAAATCCGAGCCAGCGCCCTCTGCCCAGAGGACGAACTGCTCTTCCTCTGCCTGCGGGCCTGGGAGGATCTGCCCCCGCCGCCGGTGGATTGGCTGGCCGACGCGGTCGCCATCTTGCGCCGGGAGGGGGACCGGCTGGACGGCTCCCGTCTGGCGCGCATGGCCGGGCTGAGCGGGGCCGCGCCGGCCGTGCGCGATCTCCTGGCCTACCTGGCCGAGGAGTTTGAGGTCAAGCTGCCTGCGCATCTGCTGGCGGAACTGGCCCGGCTGCCCGTCACCCCTGAGTTGGGCCGCCGCTACGCGTTGTGGGCCAGCCCGTCTGGCCGATTCGGCGCCCTGGGGCGGGGCTGGGGAATCTATCGGCAATTGGCCGCCCGCCGAGGAGCGCGCTCCTTCCGCGAATTCGCCCGTCTCTACTACGGCAAAGAGAGCCAGGCGCAGCTCCTCGTCTGGGTGGCGCGCCGCCTCACCCGCCCCCACCTCGGCGCGTGAACGAGGGTGCGGGTGGCTTGCCCAGCCCGCACCCCTGTGCTACAATCCGCCTTCGCTGCGATTCACCAGCAGCGCTGCACCCTCTATGAGTGATTCTTCTCTGCCTGCGCCCCGCCTTGCATCCTGCACAGCGCCCCGCGCACACATCCAGGTAGGTTTCGGGCTGCTCGCCCGGAAACCTCGCTGACCCCTCACCCGCCCTCCTCACGCCGGCCCCACGCCGCCGCGAGGGACGGGTGTCTTTGTTTAGGAGCCAGAAAACCATCATGATGTCAGAAAGCAACCTTCTCGCCAGCTTCGGTCGTCTTTTGGAAAGCCGCGGCGTCGCCCGCTTCCTCAGTTATGTCGTCATCCCGCTGCTGGTGATCCTGGCACTGCTGCTGCCCCCCTTCCAGGTGTGGAGCCGCATCCAGACCATCGGCTACACTCCCATCCGGCCCAGCCAGGGCGAGATCAGCGACCCAGATGGCACGCGGCTGCTCTTCCCGGCGGACGGCCTCAGCGCCGGCGCCACTTACGCCCGGCTGCGCAGTTCCCCACGCGCGGATTTCGAGTTGGGTGAGGCAGGCGACGCGCTGCGACGCGCCGCCGAAGCCCTGCCCCCGCAACTGCGGCCCCGCAGCCCCATCTATCAGGTGCAAGTGCGCGGCGCCGCCCCCGCTCACACCACTGTCAGCATCCCCATTCCCAACGATTCCTTGCCCTACGAGACCCTCGATCTCTACAACTGGAATGGAGAGATGTGGGAGTGGCTGCCGCGACAAGTCATCCCCGCTGAAGATATCATTGCCTGCGATGTCAACTTCACGCCCACAGCCTTCGCGGTGATGCAGACCCAGCCCCTGCCGCCCGTGGTGGGCATAGAAGCCCTGCCCCAAAGCCAGTTGCCGACAGAGGCGGCGCCGGCCACCACCGATCTGTTCGCCTCGGCCCTGATGCTGCGCGGGGACGGCGGCGTGGACGGGGCCGAGAATCTGCCCCAGGGCAACGCCCCCTACCAAACCTTCCTCACCGTGCGCAATTACCAGCCCGGCGCCACCCCGCGCACCGATCTCACCGCCAATCTCCTGATCGATCCGGGCATGCAACAGGTGCACATCAACACCCTGGCCGAATTGGTCGCCAGCGGGCTTTATGCCGGCGTGACCCTCGATTGGCAGGGGGTCGATCCGCCCCTGCGCGGGGACTTCAACCGCTTCGTCAACACCCTGGCCGCTCGCCTGCACCAGGATGGCAAGCTGCTGGCCGTGGCTGTGGATCGGCCCATGCAACTGGCCGAAGACACCTGGGAAACCTACGGCTATGACTGGCGGGCGCTGGGCGCGGCGGCAGACCGCATCATCCTGCCCGGCCCCGAGAACCCCCTGGAGTACGCGCCCGGCGGCAGCGTCGAACGCCTGCTCTCCTTCGCGGTCTCCGAGATCGACCGCCGCAAAGTGCTGCTGCGCCTGCCCGCCCGCACTGTGGAACAGGCCGGCAATTACTTCATCTACCGCGGCTACGGCGAGGCCCTGGCCCCGCTGATGGGAGAAGTTGCCGTCGATACGGGTGTGGTGCAGCCAGGCGAGGCGGTGCAGGCCCGTCTCAGCAGTGATATCGTGGCCTCGCCCCTGCAGTTCGACCCCCCCACCGGCATTTCCTGGTATCGCTACCGCGGCCAGAGCGAGGAGGAGCGGGTCATCTTCCTGGAAGATGGCGCCAGCCTGGCGCACAAGTTGGATCTGGCCAACCGCTTCAATCTGGGCGGGGTGCTGATCGAATCGCTGCGCAGCGCTGACATCGACGCCGGCATCTGGCCGGTGCTGCAAGCCTACGCCGCCGGACAAACCCCGGCCCTCTCGAACGCCCAACTCAGCTTGAACTGGACGCTGACCGACGCGCAGGGCGCCGTAATCGCCTCGCAGCAGAGCGCCCTGAATCAGGCTGTGAGCCTGGCCCTGCCGGCAGCGCCGGGCGAGTTCCAGGTGCGGGCCGATCTGGTGGATGGGGATCGCACGATCAGCCGCCAGGGCGCGGCTGGGGTGGCTGTGGCCACCTTCACGCCTACGCCCACGCCCACGCCTGAATTCACCCCCACGCCCGAGGCCACGCCCACGCCCGAAGCCACAGCCACGCCCACGCCCCTGCCCTTTGCCGTGGCCATCGCCAGCGGAACCACCAACCTGCGCGGCGGCCCCGGCACCAACTATCCCACCGTGGGATCATTGGCTGCGGGCCAGCAACTGAAGATCATCGGCAAAAACCAGAATGGCTCCTGGTGGCAACTGGAGGGCAGCGACGGCAAACCGGTGTGGATCATCGCCAACCGCGTCACCGTGCAAGGCCCGGCCAACGAGGTCGCGGTGGCCCAAAACATCCCCGAACCGCCGGCCACGGCGCCGGCGCCGGTCGCTGCCACAGGCGGCCAACCCATCCCCGCGGGGGCCGGCAGCTTTGGCTACGGCTTGCAGATCCAGCCCTACGGCGGGGCCAACCTCGGCTTTGCGGCCGGCGCCATCAAAAACATCGGTTTCAACTGGGTGAAATGGCAGGTGCCCTGGAAAGAGATGGAAGGCTCGCCCGGCAACATCGGCTGGCAGGATGACATCGTCAACTTCTTCAACAGTCAGGGCCTGCAGATCCTGGCTTCGATCGTGAAAGCGCCCAATTGGGCGCGGCCGGCCGGCACCAACCTGGGCGTGGAAGGCCCGCCCGCAGACCCGCAGACCTTTGCCAACTTCCTGGGCGCGTACGCGGGCCGCTACTGCGGCAAGGTGCAGGCCATCGAGGTGTGGAACGAGCAAAACCTGCACTATGAATGGGGGGATGAGCCCCTCGACGCCGCCCGCTATATGGAGCTGCTCAAACGCTCCTACGCCTCGATCAAGGCCGCCTGCCCCGGCATGATCGTCGTCAGCGGCGCGCTCACGCCCGCGGGCAATGTCGGCGCCCTGGCCATCGACGACTTCACCTATCTGGAGCAGATGTACCAAAACGGCCTGGCCCGCTATTCCGACGCCATCGGCGCCCACCCCAGCGGCTACAACATCCCCCCCAGCCTCACCTGGCAGCAGGCCTGCGATTTCATCAACCAGAAGGGCGCCAGCTTCCGCGGGGCCTGCGACAGCCCCCACCATTCCTGGGCGGCCCGCTCCACCGTCGAAGGCTACCGCAACATCATGCTGAAATATGGCGACCGCAACAAACGCGTCTGGCCGACCGAGTTCGGTTGGGCCGCGGGCGGCGCCTTGCACCCCGCCTATGGCTACGCCAACGACAACTCCCGCGACGAACAGGCCCGTTGGACGGTCGAATTCTACCAGTGGATGCGCAGCACCGGCTATGTCGGCCCGGCCTTCCTCTGGAATCTGAACTTTGGCATGACCAACCCCGGCACCGAGCTGGCGCAGTGGGGCATCCTCGACCAGGGTGGCAATGCCTACCCCGTCTACAACGCCCTGCGCGACATGCCCAAATAGGCCCATGCCAATGACTCAGACTCACCGCCACGCCGCCGCTTTTCTGGCCGGGATGATCAGCACCGGACTTCTGCTCACCCTGCTGGTCGGGATGCTGCTGTTGGGCGGGTGCGGCGCGCAGCCCGCGCCCACGCCCACCCCCACCAAAACGCCCACCGTCGCCGGGGCCGAGGCCACCGCCCCCC
>JABWBG010000347.1 GCA_013360575.1 Caldilineales bacterium | reverse complement strand
TTCAAATCAATGGCTGCCAATTCTTGTCTCATCGCTCATCATTCTCCTCGGCGCTGGACTATACTCGATCCCTCCGCTTCCGTCCAAACTGCGCCCCCCCTCTCTCTCCTTCTCCCCCCGATTTATTGAGCACATACCATTTGATGACGATTACGAGGCATAGCACAGGAAGAGATGCGCCGCTTCATAGCCCAGCCGCGCCACGCCCTTGCTCTGCGCCACTTCCACCGCCAGCAATTCCACATGCCGCAGAATGCGCTCCGTCTCCGGCGGGGTGGTGCGCATGTGGTACACCGCCCGCACAATGCCCCAGCCATCCACCAGGATCATCGTGGGGCTGAGCTGTACCTCCTCCCCCTCGGCCTCGTAAAACACCTCGAACCCTCCGCCCACGATCTGTTTCAGCCGTTCCGGCGCCGCGCTGGCAAACTGCCACACCGCCGCATCCGCCTCCAGGCCCTGGGCGTAGCGCTGCAACACCGCCGGCGTGTCGTGCGCGGCATCTACCGAGATCGTCACCAGCGCCAGCCGCTGGCCGCGCAGGTCGATCTCCCCCATCCGCTGCTGCACCTCGCGCATGATCTGGTCATAATTGCCACAATCGGGCGGCTGGCAGCGGCTGTAGGTGAAATTGTAGAGCACGAACTGCCCGCGCAAGTCCTCGTTGGTCAAGGGCCGCCCATCTTGATCGATCAGGGCAAAGCCAGGGGCCAGGCGCATGCGCGGCAGCACCTGGATCGGCTGAAAGATCACAAACGCCAGCACCGCCAGGATCAGGCAGGCCAGCAGGGCCAGGGCCACACCCTGCCAGCTGCGCAGATCCAAACGGGGAAAAAGGGGGGGCGTCTCCACCGATGCGGTCATACCGGCATCATACCAGCCCCAAGCCCCGGCTACAAACGGGCGTTGTGGAAAAATTCACGGATGAATTCCTTCTGCAAGGCGACGGTCTCTGCCACCGTGCCGAAGATGGGTGTCGTCACCTTGAACATCACCGTGCCCCCGTTCACATCGCGCAAATGGCTGGGATAGAGGTAGAAATAGAGGGCGATGTGATCCCACGCCCCCTTCTCCGCCTGCATCAGCAGGGCGTAGATCTCGCCCTTTTCCAGCTCGATCATCTCCGTCGAGATCTCGGTGCGCCAGCCGTCCGCGTCGTAACAGATCTGCGGGGAGTGGAAGGATTTGGCCTGGCGGCTGCCGAGCACGCTCAGCCACAGATAGGCGCCATCTGCCCGGCGATAGCGGCGGTAGACATACTGTTCCGGTTCCAGCAGGATCTGCACCTCGATGTTTGTCTGGGGGATCTCCGCCCCCTGCCAGTCGCCCAGTTGCAGGGGCAGGGTGGCCAGATCGTTCTGCAGACTGAAGTTGTAGGGCGATTCTACCACGCGCTGGCGCTGGGTGCGGCGCCAGCGATCGATATCGGCCACGAAGGTGTGGCCCGACCCGGCCGGCGCCCGAATCAGTTGCAGGTCGCGGGCATAGATGGCAGCCATGCCCAACAGCGCCAGCAGCAGCAGGGCCAGGACTACAAGAGATCGCCGCGAATCTCCCGGCAGTTCAGCAGCCGGGCGAGCAGGAGCAGACATGCGAAGGCAAAGAGGAAGAAGAAGATGCCAGAGTAATCATGATAGTAGGTGAAACCCGCGTCCACCCCCCAGCGATCCGCCACCGCCAGCAGGGTGCTGACGCGGAAGACATTGCCCAGCACGGCGATGGGGATGGCGGCCAGGGCCAGCAGCAGCTTGCTGAGCAGGGGGCCTTCGGCCACGTAGACGAAGACGGCCACCAGCGTGATCAGGGCCACGATCGAGCGCATGCCAGAGCACTCCGCGCCCACCACCAGGTTGACGTTGGGCAGGGTGACGGCGGTGCCTTTGACGATCACATCCATGCCCAGCGCCTGCATCACCCGCGTGGAGATATCGCCGGTCAAGAGGGCCATGGGCAGGCTGCTGGCCTCGACAAAAGGCAGCGGCACCATGAAGATGAGGAAGGCCAGGGGATAGCCCAGGCGTTTGAGCGCGGCCCCGCCCCAGAACACCCAGACCAGCCCGGCGAACAGCCCGATCATGCCCAGCGCGGCCAGGAAATAGGCCCGCTGAAACAGGGCGAGCAGATAGAGGGTCAGAGAAGCGATGAGCAGGAAGAGGCCCAGATTGCTGGGGCGGCGCTCTCCGCGCGGCAGCAAGCGCCAGGCGAAATAGCCGGAGATCAGGGGCACCAGCACGCCGTGCGAGTAGTAATCGTTGCTCCACCACTCATTTGCCAGCCAGCGCAGGGTGGGGAAGAGCAGCAGCGCAGCCAGCAGGGCGATGAACAGGTTGAGGAGACGGTCGGTGCGTTGCAGGGAAGCGAACATGGCAGCGATCCTAACACAGAAGCGGCCGGGCGTACAGTAGCCCGGCTACGAAACGAGAAAGTCCGGCTGCCGCGAACGCCTCGCGCAGAAATCGTGGCGATTCGCCGATCCCTCCGGGCGTGGCGTATAATGCCCGGCGTGTCTCCTGCATCTGAGCGCGCCGCCCCCCCCACCATCGGCCTGATCGCCACTCTGTTGGCCGGCGGCCAGTCCTACCGCAGCGCCGGCATCCACACCTACTGCTGGCAGTTGCTGCAGCATCTGCCGCAGGTTTTCGCCGGAGCGCGCTTCGTGGGGTATGGCGGCGCCTCGGCCCCAGATGCGCTTCTGCGCTGGCGGCGCGCGCCTCTGTCGCTGCGCCACCCGCTGGCCCGCATCCTGTGGGAGCAGGCCGCGCTGCCCCTGCTGCTGGCGCGGGA
>JABWBG010000068.1 GCA_013360575.1 Caldilineales bacterium | reverse complement strand
CCAGACCGCCAAAGAACTCGGCGCCATGGATGAGCTCGGCCTCGGCGCTTCCTTCTTCGACAACCTGACCATGCGCGCCATCTTCGGCAACGTCATCGGCCAGACCTCCGGCATCCTCTATCACTACACCGCGCCCAGCAACCCCATCAACGATTATCTGGTGCAGCGGGCCAAGGAGATCGCCGGCGTGCCGCCCGACCTGTTCGACGCTGACGGCATGAACGCGGCCCTGTTGGCCCTGGCAGCGATCAAGGCCACCGGCGGCGACACCTCCGCTGCCGCCCTGATCGGCGCCATGGAAGGATTGACCTTCGCCGGGCCCAAGGGCGATGTCCTCATCCGCGCCGAAGACCATGTCGCCATTCAGGACATGTACATCGTCAAGCTCACCAACCTCGACGACCCCGAATTCAAGTTCTACGAGCTTGTCGCCACCACCCGCCCCGAGCCGCCCTGCCTGTTGCCCGAAGCCTCGCAAGATCGCTGCGGCGACCTGCCCGTCGGCAGCTTGAGCGGGCAGTAACAGTCGTTGGTTGGTTGGTTGGTTGGTTGGTTGGTTGGTTGGTTGGTTGGTTGGTTAGTTGGTTGGTTGGTTGGTTGGTTAGTTGGTTAGTTGGTTGGTTAGTTGGTTGGTTTGTTTGTTTGTTCCAGCCGATCAACCAACCATCCAACCATCCAACCAACCAACCGTCCAACTAACCAACCAACCAACCATCCAACTAACCAACCAACCAACCATCCAACTAACCAACCAACCAACCATCCAACTAACCAACCAACTAACCATCCAACTAACCATCCAACTAACCAACCAACTAACCATCCAACCATCCAACCAACTCCCCCCCATGCCCGGAAACATCATCCTCGAAACCCAAAACGTCAGCAAGCACTTCGGCGCGCTCAGGGCTGTAGACGACGTCAGCCTCCAGGTGCGGGCGGGATCCTTCCATTCGATCATCGGCCCCAACGGCGCCGGCAAAACCACCTTTTTCAACCTGCTCAGCCGCAATCTGCCTGTCACCTCCGGACGGATCCTGTACAAAGGCCAGGACATCACCAACCTGCCCGTGCATCGCACCGCGCACCTGGGCATCGGGCGCTCTTTTCAGATCACCAACATCTTCCCCAACCTGACCGTGCTGGAAAACATCCGGCTGGCCGCGCAGGCGTTGGGCCGCCACAACTTCCGCTTCCTCAGCAGCCACCGCCGCTTCAAAGCCTACGAAGCGCGGGCCTGGGAGGTGGCGCAACAGGTGGGGCTGGAAACAGAGGCGCTGCACCCCGCCCGCATCCTGCCCCACGGCGCCCAGCGCAAGCTGGAACTGGGCATGCTGCTGGCCCCCGACCCGGAAGTGCTGCTGCTCGACGAACCCACCGCCGGCATGGCCGCCGAGCAGGTGCCGGAACTGATCGAACTGGTGCAGCGCATCCAGGAAACCGGGAACAAAACCGTGATGCTGGTCGAACACAACATGAACGTGGTCATGAGCGTGTCCGACGTGATCACTGTCATGCATCAGGGCGCCGTGCTGGCCGAAGGCGCGCCCGCGGACATCGCCGCCAACGAGACCGTGCAGCAAGCCTATCTTGGCCAACTGTACGAGCTGGCGCAAAAAGAGGCGAAAAGCTAGCGGCGAAGCATCGACGCCCTACGCCGATCCTGGCAGACGAACCATCACCCGGCAAGACGCCGCCTCTCCCGTTCATCCCTTCCCCTGCCATCATGCCCACCCTCACTGCCTGTTACCGCCCCGCTTCCGACACAGCAGCCGAGATCGTCGACGATCAGGCCGTCATCATCCACCTCATCAGCGGCACATATATCGCCCTCAACACCACCGGCGCCTTTCTCTGGCAACGGTTGGATGGCCAGACGCCCCTGGCCGCCATCGCTGCCGAACTGGCCGCCGCCTACGAAGTCAACCCTGAGATCACCGGGGCCGACGTGCTCGCCCTGGCCGCGGAACTGGAAGAAGAGGGGTTCATCCAGCCCGCGCCCGGCTAAACCAAAGTCATCGGCCAGCGTCTGGGGTGCAAAAGCTATCATAGACACCGGGGCTGACAAATCGCCCTCTCTCCCCGGCTTTGCCAACGGCAGCCGTTACCTTTTGGTACCGGTGGCGTCCTAAATGGCGAGAGTCGTGAAATAATTCACGGCCATGCTTGTGTGAGGTTGAGCCAGGAGGGCGTGATGAGTACCCGTATAACTGCTCTGTGTACCATCCTGATCGCCGTGCTGTTGACGCTGGCGACAGGGCCGGTGAACAGTGCGCCGATCCGATCCAGCCAGGAGTGCAGCCCGCAACCGTTGTTGACGATCACGGGAATGTCGGGGCCAAAAGGCTTGGCAATGGATACGGCGCGCAATTTGCTTTATGTCGCCAATTATAACGCAAACAATATTCTGGCAATTGATGGCGAAACACATACAATCGTGCGTGTTATTGGTGGCATCACATCACCAAATCAGATTGCGTACGATAGTGTGGCCGATCGTCTATTCATTACCAATCGCAACAGCAACCGGGTGACGGTGTTGGATGCCGCGAGCTACCTCACGCTGGGGCTGATTCCGGTGGGAGCACAGCCGTACGGCGTGGCTGTCAACAGTGCTACTCGCCAGGTGTTGGCAGCCAATTTCAGCGGCAACAGCATCACCATCTTCCACGCCGACACGCTGCAATGGCTGGGACAGGTGTGGTTGCAGAATCGCCCCACCTTCATTGTTGCGGACGCGGTAGGCGGTATCAATTATGCCGTCAGCAGCGAAAGTGGTTTTCTGTACACCATCGACGCCGCCCAGAATGGTCAATTCTGGGCCAGTGTCGGGGATACCGGCATTGTGGGATTGGCTTTTGATCCGGTGCTGCGACGGTTGTTTGTGTCCAGCGTGGGCAACAAAGTGTATGCGTATGATCCGGACACCGCCAATCGCCTGGCCGTGATCGATCTGCCCGGCACACCCAAAGCGATGGCAGTCAATCCGCTGGATCAGCAGGTATTCGTGGCCACGTGGAGCAATAGCAACGGTGTGCATCAAATCGATGGGCAGACGCTGACTTATCGCGGGGCTGCGGCCACCGGACGGGGCGATGGGGATGGCATTGCCGTTAACCCCAGCAGCGGGTTGCTGTATGTCTCCAACTTCCTGGACAATACGATCAGCGTGCTGCGCGATAGCTGCTCGCCAGGCCCCACCTCGGAACGGTGGGGAACGGTGGAGGTCAGCGCCCGCTCGATCACCGGGCCGGCCAACAATCGCCGGGCGCAGGGCGATATTCGGTTGGGGCAGGGCTTCCGGCTGGAGGGGGACGCGGCGTGGGCCAGTTTCGATGGCCAGACCATCCGGGGCGAAGGAAAGCTCATGCTCGTGGCCGGGGCAGAACGAATGGAGTGGTTGAATGGCCGTTTCAGCGCCGATCCCAGCAGCGGGCGACTCACACCCGCAGCGGGAGCCACATCGCCGATCGGCAAAGTGGGCGCGTTCATTGTCTCGCAGGCGGGGATGGCCGGGGCGGATCTGAATCAAGGCCGCGCCGAAGGGACGGCCCGCTTGTCTCTGAGCCGGGGCGCTATCAACGCCCAGGGACGTCTCAGCTTTGCTGTGCAAGCGGCAGGGCAAAGGCTGCAATACGAAGGGACGATGCAGTTCGAAGATGGCGTCCGTTTTGGCGATGGAACGACCTTGAAGGTGGCGCAAGTGAATGCTCCTCTACAGGACAATGGCACGCAGTTGGCCATTGCGGCACCGATGCAGGTGCGTTTGCCGCAAGCGAATCATTTCGATCTGCCGATGATCGGCGCCTTCGACGCCAGCGGACAATTGCAGATGAATGCGCGGCAGTTTGCCGCGGGAACTGTGCTGCGGCTGGCGAGTGTACAAGCCTCACTCGGCGGCGTTTCCTTCTGGCTGGAGGGCGATCGTTTGCGCCTCAGCGATATGTCTATCCCCTTGCCCCCTCAGCTCAATGGTGCTTCGATCCGGCTGACCGGCATCTCTATCGATCAGGGCGGCCTGCATTTCGACAACGTGATGCTGGCTGCGGGCAAGCCGCTGCGCCTAGGGCCTGATGGTTTCAACATCGAACTGCGGGAAGCGCGGGTGGAATCAGCGCTGCCGGAAAGGGCGTATCGCCTGGTTCTTGCCGGAGTCGTGCAGTTGAACGCGCCCAGCGTGACCGGCAACGCGGCGATCGAAATCTGGCTGGATAGCCTGGGCCGGGTGGGCGGGGCCGCAACCTCGCTGCAAGCCACTGTGGTGGGGTTGACGTTGCAGGCCACGAATATACGCATCGAAGAAGCCAGCCTGCGCATGGCTTCAGCCACGTTGCGCATACCGCCTGAGTTTGGCAATGGTGGCGTTACCGTTCAGAATGTCGTTCTCTCGCGCGCCGGCATTCAGATCGGTAGTGGATCCTTCCGCGTGCCCGATATTGACTATGCTGGATTCAGATTGACCGGTCTTAACGGCGGTTTCGAGCCGTTGAATCCGGCCAATCCGGACTTGGGCTATCGCATTCACGCCGGCGGTCGTTTCGAGATGCCGAATTTGGGCGGCGCTGCTGGGTGCAGCGGCATCGCCGTAGACGTGGCCATTCTCACCGGCCCTGGGCAAGAACTGTGGGTGCAGATGCACACGCCTACCGCCGCGGATGGCGTCTCGCTGGAAGAGGCGCACATCAGCCTGAGTTGTACGATCCCCATCCCCAACACTGGTTTCGCCATCTCTGGGATCGATGGCGGGATCAGCCTGGCAGCCGGCCACACGCAGATCAGCGTAGGCATGACCGTGATTTCGCAGGCCGAGTTGCAAGGGGTGACTGTGCTTTCGGCCCGCGCGGATGTGACGGTGCAGGTCAAACCGGAGTTCTTCTTCGACTTTAACGGTATCGTCCAGCTCTTTGGCAGTGAGGTTGGCGGTGGGAATGTACACATCACCCCCCGGCTCTTCTCCAGCACGCTCTGGATCAATTATAAGGTTTTCAAGGGCCAGGTGCGTATCCACGCCTGGAACGACGCCACCGGCTTCAATTTTACGGGGCAGGGAACGCTAACCGTATCCGCACCGCGCGGCGTGATCGTGAATGAAAGGTGGCTGACGCTGCCGCCCAGCACGATGGAGCTCGGGGGTGTGGATGTGGGTCTGGGCAAATTCACCAACAACCGCTGGGGGTTCCGCGGGACGGTGTGCTTATGGAAGTTCTGTATCGGCGTCTATGTAGATCAGGGTGGCAACGTGGCCTGGGGCGATGTCAAGGCCTACACGCTCAAATCGCCGCCCGAAGTGGCGCAGGCGCTGATGACCAGGCAAGGAGGCGCGGCTGTCAGTACAACGGAAGGCTCCGCCGGGCCGATCGCCCTGCCCACTGGCGATGTGGCGTATGAGGTAGCAGTGACAGAGCCGACCGATCTGCTGTTCGCCATCAGCAAACAGAATGAATTGACGCCGACGCTGACGCTGCAACCGCCCAGCGGGCCGCCGATCACCGACAGCCAGCCGCCCACGATCACACACACCACCCTGCACACGCCCGGCGACCCCTATCCCTTCGTAGAGCTTTTCGGCGTGCAGGACGCCGCGGCAGGAACGTGGCAGGCGATCGTCGGCGCTGTCGCCGATCCGCCCGATGGCTCCTGGGGCATCGCTATCCTGGGTGGGCAGCCGCAACCCCGGCTCGATGATCTACATGCCGCCGCCGATCCTGCCGGCGCCGCGCTGAACTGGCGACTGACTTCCTCGCAACCGGTCACGATCAGCATCTTCGCCCACACCGGGCCGCTGACGATCACGCATGTTCTCACCGACACCACACCGCCCACTTTGGTGGAGCAGACAGATTTTGGAGGCACGCTGCTGCATCAGCAGGTGTTCGCCGCAGGAGATGGCAATCTGCATACAACCGTTCTCACCCTCGAATCGTTGGCCGGAGGCGAGTATCACTTCTGGCTGGAGGCGGACAACGGTCTGGGTCCGCCCGTGCGCCAGTACGCGTCCGAACCGGTACACATCAGCCACCCCTGGCCGCAGAACTGGCAGGCTGGGTTGCAGGCCACGCCCGATTATCGCTCGCTGGCTTTGACTTGGGCGCGTCTCGCCCATCCCGATGTGGACGGTTATGCGCTGCTGGTGGATCATGCCACGTTCACGCAGACTCTGCGCATCGAGATCGGAGATATCACAACCTATCAGTTAGATAACCTGAGTTGGGGCCACCCCTATCATCTACGCGTGCAAGCCGTGGATACGGATCAGAACCAGACGCTGCTGTCGGAGGAGATCATGGCACAGCCGCGGGCGGGGGATTTCGCTCTCAGCGTAGTGGATGCGCCGGCGCTGCTGCTGGCTGGGAGCCATGGCGCAGCCCGGCTGCGGGTGTCCACCCCGCTGACCGCGTTTCCCGATGCGGTCGGGCTGTACGCGACATTACCGGGCGGGTTCGCTCTCACATTCAGCACAGATGTGATCACACCCACCCAGGCGGGCGCGTGGGTAGAGGTCGATATCCTCTCGGCGGCGACGCTGCCCAGCGGAGAATACGATCTACACATCTGGGCCGTGGGAGGCGGCGATGAAGAAAGGGCCGTGATCAGGCTACGTATCAGCCAACTTGCACATCGCGCGCATCTGCCCTTGCTGATGACACAGCGCTCGCCCCTCTGCTCCGAACAAGTGGTGAATGGCGGCTTCGAGGAGGATACGGGCTGGTGGTTCCCGATCACTGCCAGCCGCGGCGGTTATAGCAATCAAACGTGGCGCAGCGGCGCGCGCTCGGCCCGATTGGGCTTGCTGCCGGGAGCGGAGGTTATGCCCCTGGCCAACGCCGGCGGGCCGGAATCCAATCTATTGGGCGAGACTGCGCCCGCAGGCGCCACCTATTCCACCGTGCATCAAAGGATCAACATTCCTGCCGATGCGATCAGCGCTTCGCTCTCTTTCTGGTACCTGCCCCGCACCGAAGCCGGCGCCGGCGACTGGCAGCGAGCCGCGCTGTTGCGGCCCGACGATTTTGCCATGGTGCGCCAGTTGCTGCGCACGATCAGCCACGACCCCGCCTGGCGTTACGCCTCGTTCGACCTCAGCGCCTTACGCGGGCAGGATCTTATCCTCTATTTCGAGGTGTTCAACAACGAAACCACGGCAACCGGGCGCACGGCTATGTTCGTCGATGATGTGAGTTTATACGTTTGCACGCGCTGAAGGGTAAGAATCGGTCAGGATCATGGCTCACAAAGATGCCTTCGACCAAAACCTCACCCGTGTACGCCAGGAGCCTGACCATGCTCGATTCTGATCCCACACCCCTGCCCCCGCAGCCGGATTTCCGGCAAACCGCAGACGCCAAGCTGCTGGCGCGGCCCGCACATCCCCCGGCAGCGCGGCCCGATTTTCTGGACAGCGACCCCTGGCGGATGTGGCGCATTGCCGGCGAGTTCGTGGCCGGGTTCGATGCGCTGGCCGGACTGGGGCCTGCAGTCAGTCTCTTTGGTTCGGCCCGCACCAAAGAGGCGGACCCGATGTACGCGGCGGCTGTCGAGACGGCGCGACTGCTGGCCGAAGCCGGGCTGACCGTGATCACCGGGGGCGGGCCAGGGATCATGGAGGCGGGGAACCGGGGCGCGCACGGCAGCGGCGACAACGGCGTCCGCTCAGTGGGCCTGGGCATCGAGTTGCCCTTCGAGCAGGGCGTCAATCCCTGGGCCGATCTGCCGATCGAGTTCCGCTATTTCTTCGTGCGCAAGACGATGTTCGTCAAATACGCCCAGGCCTTTGTCATCTTCCCCGGCGGCTTTGGCACCATGGACGAGTTGTTCGAGGCGCTGACCCTGATCCAGACCGGCAAGATCAGCCATTTCCCGGTCATCCTCTTTGGCCGCAGCTATTGGCAGGGCCTGTTGGATTGGCTGCGCGGGAGCATGCTGGCCGCGGGCAACATCGCCGCCCCCGATCTGGATCTGATCCTGGTCAGCGACTCGCCGGCCGAGGTGCGCGACCTGATCCTGCAAGAAATGCGCGAGAATGGCTTGTGCGCGCAGCGCGAGGCGGCGGCGCGGGCGGCTATGCGGCAGGCGTACGGGCCGGAATGATCAGGGCGTCGGCCATGGCCGCAGCCGCCTGCCGCAGCCGCGGCGCGTGATCGTAGACCGGAATGCCCAAACGATCCGCTTCCTGCACCCGCAAGTCCGCGGGCAGGAAGCCGAGCAGAGGCAGGCCCAGGGCCTCGGCCTGCAAAAAGTCCGCTTCAGCCTCATCCCGCACCTTGTTGCCCACCAGCCACAGGCGGGTGAGGCCGATGTCGTGCGCCAGTTTCTTGATCTGGGCGGCGGTGTCCAGGCTGCGGCGGGTCGGTTCGACCACGACCAGCATGGCATCGACAAAATCGACCGTGGCCCGGCCCAGATGCTCGACCCCGGCGTACATGTCCAGGATCAGCACCTCATCCTCGCGGAAGAGGAGGTGGGTGAAGAGGGTTTTGAGCATGGCGCTTTCCGGGCAGATGCAGCCGGAGCCGCCTAACTCCACCCCGCCCATCTCCAGCAGCCGCACCCCGCGGTGTTTGATGGCGAAGCGTTCCGGCAGGTCGTCGACGCGGGGGTTGATGGTGAAGAATCCGCCTACCTGGCCCGGCCGGGCGCCGGTGCGCTCGTAGATCAGGTCCTCCATCTCGGCGATGGGCCGCAGCCGGGCGCGCAGTTCGGCTGGAAAACCGAGGGCGCCGGCCAGGCAGGGCGCAGGATCGGCGTCGGCGGCCAGCACGTCGCGGCCGCGATCGGCATAGACCTGAGCCAACAGGGCGGCGAGGGTGGTCTTGCCCACGCCCCCTTTACCGGTGATTGCGAGTTTCATGGGTGGGTGGTTCGGTGGGTGGGTGGTTGGGTGGTTGGGTGGTTGGTAGATTGGTAGATTGGTAGATTGGTAAATTGGTAGATTGGTGACGAATGCCCGAAAATACACGAACCCACCAACTTACCAATCTACCAACTTACCAACCTACGAGTAAGCATGCTGCCGAGGATGGCGCAGGTGTCGGTGGAGAGGTGGCGGGGGGCAGAGGCGTCGAAGAGGAGGCGGTAGGAGGGGGGAAATTCCTCGTCCCCTTGCCAGGCGACGACGGCCAGGGGGGCCAGAGGCAAGGCCAGAAAGGCGAAGGCCGCGTCGCCCAGATCAAACCTGCGCCCGCCCGCCTGCTCGGCCGCCTGGACGAAACGGGCAAGATCGTCGCCAAACCGCCGGGCCAGAACCGCGCCGGTGTAACTTTGGAAGGCTTGGGTGTAAAAGCGGCCCTCTGGCAGCTCCGAAAAAGCCACCCACTGCCCGGCGATGGGGCCGCCGCAGGCGTTGTGGAAGTAATAAACCACCATCGCCTGGTCGAGCGGGGGCAGCAAGGCGGGGCTGTGGGCCAAGCGCGCTTCACATGCCGGGAAGGAGAACTCGGCCGCGGCGCCGAAATAGGCGAATTCGAACACGCCGCCCCCTGCCTGGGCCCGGAAATGGGTGTGCGTAGCCGCGGCCAACGGCGCAGGCGCGCGCTGGGCCACAGCCTGGCGCAGCGTGGCCACGCGCGCCAGCAAGGGCGAGGCGTCAGGGGAAAGTTCGGGCATCGTCGCCGGCGCCGCAGCCGCTCAGATAGGCACTGCCAGACAGGTGAGGGTGTCTTCCACGCCGGGGATGACCTGAATTTCGATGTTGACCAGCCGCGCTATCTGCGTCAGGCTGTCGGCCTCGACCGTCACAATGGCGTCGTACGGCCCGAAGGTCATCTCCACGGCGGTGACGCCTCTGAGACGACGGATATTTTGCACCACCTCCGGAATAGCGCCGGTGCGAATGGTGAGGAGGATGAAGGCTTTCATACGCGGAAGGGAGGGAGAGAGAGAGAGAGAGAGAGAGAGAGAGAGAGATGAGATAGAGATAGAGGGGGGAGCGGGAGAGGGGGGTTATTCGGGGCGTCGCAGATAGACGGTCCAGTAGAAACCGGCGACGAGGAGGGTGCCGCCGATGATGTTGCCTAAAGTGACCGGCAGCAGGTTGTTGAAAAGGAACGCGCCCCAGGTCAGGCCGGCCACATCCACACCGGCTGCGGCCGTGAAAAGGGGATCGAACTGCTTGATGAACAAGCCCATGGGCACGAAATACATGTTAGCCACGCTGTGCTCGAAGCCGGCAGCCACGAATGCGGTGATGGGGAAGAGGATGGCGGCGATCTTGTCCAGGGTGCTGCGGGCGCTGAAGGTGAGCCACACCGCCAGGCAAACCAGGGCGTTGCAGAGGATGCCCAACACCAGCGCCTGCAAAAAGTCGAGCTGCGCTTTGCCGGCGGCAATGCTGAGGGCAGAGACGCCAACGCCGCCGCCGCCAAAGGTGTATTGCTTGCTCGCAAACATCAGCAAAGCCGCGCCGATCGAGCCGATGAAGTTGCCGATGTAGACGATCACCCAGTTGCGCAGCAGCGCCCGGGTGCTGACCTTGCCGCTGGCCCAGGCCATGGCGATGAGGTTGTTGCCGGTGAACAGTTCAGCGCCGCCCACAATCACCAGCACCAGCCCCAGACAGAAAACCAGCCCCACCAGCAGGCGGGCCACGCCGTAGGGCCAGGCCGCGGCAGTGCCGGTGGCCACCGTGGTGGCAAAGATGGCGCCAAAGGCGATGAAGACGCCCGCCAGGATGGACAACGCAATCAACTCCGTGGTCTGCGCCTGGGATTTGCGTACGCCTACATATTCTGCCCGCCGCGCCATTTCTGCAGGCAGCAGTGCGTCAATGCGAATTTCGTTGGTAGTCATGAGGATCGATCACTCTCCAAAAAAGGGTGCGTTGCGGGGCGCCGTCATCTCACGCCCGCGCGTATATGCATCCTACCCCATTGCCCCGGCCCTGGCTATGAACTAGATCATGTCTGGCTGTCTCGGGGCAGCTTCTGGGCCGGTTTAGACGACCGCCGCCAATTCGCCCTGCTGCAAATAGCTGTCGGCGTAGATGACTTTGTTCAGCAAGATCTGCACCGTCTTCCAGATGGCGGCCTGTTCGGGATCGGTCATGTCGACGTCGTCCGCCTGCGGTTCTTCCATCCCGGCCACACGGTCGTGCAAGGCCAAATACAGCCGCCCGACCGCCGTGCTGTCATCTCGCTGCTCGATGATGCGGATCGTCTCCTGCAATTGCCGATCCAGTGGGTCGGCGATCATCATTTGCAGGCCCGCGCCCATGAGCATGGCGCAGTAGGTGCGGTTGATCAAGGCCCGATTCTCGCGCGGCACGGCATTGGAGACATTGGACAGGCCCACAGAGATCGCCGGCGGCGGATCCCAGGCGAATTGCAGGGTCTGCACAGCGCCGATCAATTCGGGGCAGTAGGGTTGGCAGCCAGAGACAGTCAGCACCAGGGGATCGATGATCAGGTCGGAGATGGGGAAATCAAGCTCGACCATGCGGGGGATGAGCGCCTCCAACGCAATGCCCACGCGCTCGTCGGCGCTGACGGGAATGCCCGATTTGCCCATGGTGAGGGCGATGAGGCGGGCGTTGTACTGCTTGGCCAGCAGGGGCACCCGTTCCAGCCGCTCCGGCTCGGCAGAGGTGGAATTGAGGATGGGCTGGGTCTTGGTCACGGCTTTCAACGCCGCTTCCATGCCGTCGACATTGGTGGTGTCGAAGCTGAGGGGCACATCGACCACCGCCTCGACCGTTTTCACGATCCAGGGGAAGACTTCATCCCAATCTTTTTTGCGCGGGCCCATGTTCAGGTCCAGCGCCTGCGCGCCCGCTTCCACCTGTTTGACAGCCAATTCCTGGAAAAACCGCGCATCCCGCGCGGCCAGCGCATCCTTCACACCCTGTGAAATAATGTGAATGTTCTCGCCGATAATATACATTTATCATACTCCTTTTTTTGGGTTGGTTAGTTGGTTGGTTAGTTTGTTAGTTGGTTAGTTGGTTAGTTGGTTGGTTGGTAGATTGGTAGATTGGTAGGTTATTTTGTTTTTAAGCGATCTCCACCAATCTACCAATCTACCAACCTACCAATCTACCAACCAACTACCCCGCCACCGAGGGGAATTTGTTCAAATCGGTGTGGGGCAGGAAAAGGGCGGATGTGAACGCTTCGTAGAAGCGATTGTCGGCGGAAAGTTCGATGTAGGTCATGCGCGAGGCGATATCCTGGACGCGGCCATGCGCACTGCGGTCGAGCAAGGCCCGGTACGCGCCCAGCACCGATGTATTGCCCAGAAAATGGAATTTGTCCCAGGGCATGTCGGGCAACAGGCCGATTTGGATCGCTTTTTCGACATTGATGTACTTGCCGAACGAACCACCGATCAGCACCCGCTCGACCATCTCCAGCGGCACGCCCACACTCTCGGCCATGACCGTGAACCCGGCATAGATGGCGGCCTTCGCCCGCAGCAGGTTGTCGATGTCGACATGGGTGATGACGATATCCTGGCCGTGCGCGGTCTCCGCCGCCCAGGCAATGACATATTCCGGGCCTGCGCCATGCTCGCCCACCCGCACGCGCGGCGTATCCAGGCGGGTGTTGATATGGCCGCCCTTGTCCACCACTCCGGTGATGAACATCTCGGCCAGCAGCGAGATCAGCCCGCTGCCGCACAGCCCCCGCGGTTTGATGTTGCCGATCACCCGGCAGGTCGGTTCGCAGGTATGGCCGTCGATCCATACCTCCTCGATGGCGCCCTTGGTGGCGCGCATGCCATCGCGCACGCCGGCGCCCTCGAAGGCCGGCCCCGCGGAGCAGGCGCAGGTCACCAGCCACTCGTTGTTGCCGAGCACGGTCTCGCCATTCGTGCCCACATCCATAAACAGCGTCACCTGCTCACTGTCGTCCAGGCCCGAGGCCAGCACCCCGGCGCTGATGTCGGCCCCCACATAGCTGGCCACGCCGGGCAGACAATCGACCGTGGCCGCCGGGTGCAGATTCAGGCCGATCTCGGCAGCAGTCAGGGCGGGCACATCATTCAGGGCAGTGACAAAAGGCGAGAGCCGAATGCTGCTGGCCGGGATGCCCAAAAACAGGTGGATCATGGTGCTGTTGCCGGTGACCGTGGCCCGGTAAATGTCGGCAGGCTGCGCTTGCACCCGCTGGCACGCCTGCTCGATCAGATCGTTGATCGTGTCCACCACCAACATTCGCAATTCCTCATCCCCGCCATTTTTGCTGGCAAAAATGATGCGGCTGATCACATCTTCGCCCCGACGGATCTGCTGATTGTACTCCGCCACCTGCGCCTTCACCTCACCGCTGCGCAGGTCGGCCAGCCACAGCGAGACGGTGGTGGTGCCGATATCGATGGCCGCGCCCCACAGCGGCAGCGGCTCCGGCGCGTGGCCGGGCAGCAGGTCGATCAGCCGCACCGGGCAGTCGGGGCAACAATCATAGGGCGGGGCGTCGAGGATGGCCGTGACCTGCCAATCGCCCGACCGCAACACGCCGCCCATCCGCCGCAGCAATCCCAACGAGATGTCGAACTCGCTGCGGCCGGTGGCCTGGCGCAGCGCCGTTTGCAAGCGACTCCAGTCGTCGGTCTGATCCTCCATGCTGGGCGGTTTCAGGGTCAGGGGGATGCGGCGCAGGCTTTGCTGTGTGGCCGGGTCATAGCCTGGCGGCGCCTGCACTTCGCCCACGGTGCGGTCAGTGGTCAGCCGCCGCTCGATCTTCTCTTGCGGCGGCACATGGATGGCGACGTTGCTCTCGACCACCGTCTGGCAGGCCAGGGCATAGCCCATCGCCACATCCTCCGGGCTGAGCCGCAGCGAACTGCGGCGACGCACCGCGCCAGTCGTCACCTGCACGGCGCAGCGTCCGCAGCGTCCCTGCCCCCCGCAGGGTTGATTGATGTCAATTCCAGCCAGCCGCGCCGCTTCCGATAGCAGCGTGCCGGTGGGCACGTGTACCGGTGCGTTGGCGGCGTCGAAGAGAACGGTGTGGGTGGGCATGGTCAGTGGACGGTCATCAGTATGGCAAGTCTCTGAATCCGCTGCGCCCGGCGCCGTACAGCGGGGCAGGTTCGTGGCGGAACGGCTTCGTCCGCGGTTGTGGGAGATCGCCAAATCGCGTTTTCTTCAGTCCAGAACCGGATGCCGGGAGGCCGTCTGACGGGCAAGTGGCGCCCGGAATCGGCTGCGCAAAAAGGTCGCGTGGTGTTAAGAAGGTTTTGTTTAGGGCAGGCCTTGTGATGGAATCATGCTGCATGGTAAAATTCAGTTATCCGCATTCTTCCACAAAGGACGGCATACTTATGTCATCAACTGCCATTGCTACTGTGACAAAAATGATGGAGATGCTTCCCGAGCCGGCCCAAGAGCAGGTGGCGGATCATCTCAGAGACTACATCGCAGAAATTCAAGATGAACGAAGATGGGATAGAGCTTTCCAAAGCACCCAAACCTCGCTCATCGAAGCGGCTCGACGTGCGAAGAAGGAGATTGCAGAGGGTTTGGCTGAACCGATGGATTATGAGCGACTATGAAATCAGCGACGCTTCCATCTTTTTGGTCTGCCTATCGCTCTCTAGATCGTTCAACTCGCAATCAAGCCAGAAAAGCCTACACTCTCTGGACTGAAAATCCGTTTCATCCTTCCTTGCATTTCAAGTGCATCAATCAACAAGAAGATATCTGGTCGGTGAGAATTTCACTTGGTTATCGGGCCATTGGCGTGTTTGAAGGGGATACAGCGACGTGGTTTTGGGCTGGCAGTCACGATGACTACGAGCGGTTCTTTGGATAGCGGGTATAGATCGGTAGGGGGAAAAACTCCTCAAACGAGGTACAACACATGAACGCAAGGTAACAGTTCACCTGATGTGTCATTGCGAGTGCAGCGAAGCAATCCCCAAGGTGGCTCGTCATTTTTTGGGGATTCAAGCAACGTTGGGGATTGCTTCGGGGCT
>JABWBG010000067.1 GCA_013360575.1 Caldilineales bacterium | reverse complement strand
CCTGGCCGGCCAGGTCAGGCAGGCCGAAGCCGGAGTCGTGGCCGCCCGGGTGGCGGTCAGCGACCACGTCATCGCCGCGCCCGTGGGCGGCGGCATCGCCGAGAAGAAGGTCGACGTGGGCGAGGTGGTCAGTCCCGGTCAGGGGCTCTTCCGCCTGGTCAGCGACGACACGGTGCACTTCAACGCCCTGGTGCCCGAGGAGAAGGTCCGCTTCGTCTCGGTCGGCATGCCGGTGGCGGTCAACGTCGATGCCCTGCCGGCCCGGGCCTTTGCCGGCCGGGTGCTCGAGGTTCTGCCCGCCGCCGATCTGCGGAGCCGCACCTTCACCGTCAAGGTGGGCATTCCCAATCCCGGCAACCAGCTCCGCGAAGGCATGTTCGCCCGCGGGCAGATAGTCACGCAGCGCAACCGCCGTAGCCTGCGGGTTCCGGCCGACGCGGTGGTCACCCGCGAGCAGAAGAGCCTGGTGGTCCGGATCGAGGGCGCCAACACCGCGGTGCCGGTACCCGTCGAGCTGGGCAGCGCTCGCGGCGGCAGCGTCGAGATCCTGAGCGGCGCGCTGGTCGCCGGCGATCGGGTGGTGACCGAGGGCGCGACCGAGATCGAGGCTTCGCAGCCGGTCAACATCATCACCGAGGAAGGCGCCCGTCATCTGGAGATGATCGGCCGCTTCGACCCGGCCCAGCCGCCGGCGCGGCTGCTGGCCGAGATGTGGGTGGCGCAGGGCGTCATGGTCGGCATCAGCCTGCACGGCCCCACCGCCGACTGGGTACAGATCCAGCCCCTGTGGCCCCTGCTGCGCCAGGGCTTCGTGTTGGGCGATGTCGCCCGCGCCCGCGACGCGGCCGGCCCTGACTATTTCCACCCCTCCGGCCAGTTCGCCCTCACCCTGCCCGCGGGCTGGGATATCGCCGAGGAGATGGCCGACGGGGCCTTGCTGACCGAGATGGGGCATCTCGCCCAGTTCCAGATCACTTTTCAGGAGATGGATCACCGCCCCACAGCCCGCGACCTGGAGGCCGCCGTGTTCGGCGCGCTGGGCGACCTGCCCGAACAGGAGGGGTTCATCGAGCTGGCGCGGGAGGAAGTATCGGCCTATGCGCGCCTGGCCCGTTTCGAGAGCGTGACCGCCGAGGAGGGCATCTATCGCACCGAATTGCAGGCCTTTGCCAACGGCAATCATCTCTTCTCCACCAGTTTCAGCGCGCCCCCGCACTTTTGGGACACCTTCGCGCCCGCGTACGAGTTGCTGATGGCCTCTTTGCAACTGCCCGCGCCGGCCCCGCCCGACGAGGCCACACAGGACGCGGATCCCATCGCCGGGGTCATGGTGGGGCCGACCCTCTTCTACCGGGCGCGCGGAGGCTCGCTGTGGGTATCCGCGCCGATCCACAACTACCGCACCCGCAATCTGGAAGATCTCACCGCCGCGGTGCAGTTGTTCGACGCCGCAGACAAGCTGATCGTGGCCGAATCGTGGCGGCTACAGCAGCGCGTGCTGCCCGCCGGGGCCACGACTTATCTCACCATGCGCCTGACCCCGGAAGATTACCCGCTGGACGAGGCCAGCTACGCCCTGGTGAAGGTGGTCGACGCCACGGACACGCAGCAGCCGGCGCTGGCCCCCTGGGGCTATATGGGCGGCGCCGCCGAAGTCAACGCGCAGGGGGATGTGGCGATGCGCCTGACGATGCGCAATGCCAGCAATGAGACGCGCAACCGCATCTACCTGACGGCGCTGCTGTACGACGCCGCGGGCAATCTCAGCTTTGCCCGCGCCGAGACGATGAATCTGCGGCGTAATGTCGGCCCCGGTGAACGCGTCGAACTAGAAATGATTATCTGGGGCCCCTTCGGCGGCGTCTTTGGCTTCGATGCTGTGGGAGAAGTGCCGCAGTGACCCCTTTTTCCCGATCCTCCCCCCCACGCACATGAACCAACTCGCCCACGCCACCTCCCCCTATCTGCGCCAACACGCTGCAAACCCCGTCCACTGGTACGAATGGGGCGAAGCCGCCTTTGCCCGCGCCCGCGCCGAAGACAAACCGATCTTCCTCAGCATCGGCTATGCCGCCTGCCATTGGTGCCATGTCATGGCGCACGAGAGCTTCGAAGATGCCGCCACCGCCGCCTTCATGAACGCGCATTTCGTCAACATCAAAGTGGATCGAGAGGAGCGGCCCGATGTCGATGCCATCTACATGGACGCGGTGGTGGCGATGACGCAGCATGGCGGCTGGCCGATGTCGGTCTTCCTCACACCCACGGGCCACCCCTTCTACGGCGGCACCTATTTCCCCCCCTTCGACCGCTATGGCATGCCCAGCTTTCGCCGCGTGCTCGAAAGCATCCACACCGCCTGGGTGCAGCGCCGCCGCGAGGTGGAGCAGAGCGCCGGCGACCTCACCGCGGCCATCGCCCGCGGCAGCCAGCTCCGCCCGGATCCTGACGATCTCTCGGTGGAGATGCTGGACGCGGCCTTTGCCGCGCTCTATCGCAGCTATGATGATGTGGAAGGAGGCTTTGGCAGCGCCCCCAAATTCCCCCAGGCCATGACCCTGGAATTCCTGTTGCGCCGGGCTTACGGAATCAACCCCCACGCCCGCACCGCCCACCCCGGCGCCCTGGCCATGGTCACGCACACCCTGCGCAAGATGGCCAACGGCGGCATTTACGATCACCTCGGCGGCGGCTTCCACCGCTATGCCACCGACGACCGCTGGCTGGTTCCCCACTTCGAAAAAATGCTCTATGACAACGCCCTGCTGGCCCGCGTCTATCTCTATGCCTGGCAGGTCACCGGCGACCCCTTTATGCAGCGCATCGTCGAAGAAACACTCGACTATGTGCTGCGGGAGATGACCGATCCCGCCGGCGGCTTCTATAGCAGCCAGGATGCCGACAGCGAAGGGGAGGAGGGCAAGTTCTTCGTGTGGACGCCGGCGCAGATCGCCGCCCTCCTGGGAGAGGAGGACGCCCGGCTCTTCAACCGCTTCTATGATGTCACCCCGGCCGGCAATTGGGAGGGCAAAAACATCCTGCACGTGCAGGACGACCTCGAAACCGTGGCCGCGGGCGCGGGCGTCAGCCCCGATCAGCTTGCCGCGGTGCTGCAGCGGGGTCGCCGCCTGCTCTTCGCCGCCCGCGCGCAACGCATCAAGCCGGGGCTGGATGACAAGGTGCTGGCCGCCTGGAATGGGCTGATGCTGCGGACGCTGGCCGAGGCCGGGGCCGCGCTCGACCGCCGCGATTACCTCGCGGCGGCCATCGCCAACGCCGAATTCCTGCTGGCGGAGATGAGCGACGCCCGCGGCCGGCTGCATCGCTCATGGCAGGAGGGCCGGGCCACGCTCAACGCCTATCTCGAGGACTACACCGCGGTGGCCGAGGGGCTGATCGCCCTCTATCAGGTCACGTTCACGCCGCGCTGGCTGGATGAAGCCGAACGCCTGCTGGAGATCGTGCACAACCATTTTTGGGACGATGCCCAGGGCGGGGCCTTCCACACCGCCGACGACCACGAAACGCTGATCATCCGCCGCAAAGACTTCTTCGACAACGCCGAGCCCGCGGGCAACAGCGCCTACGCCACCGCGGCCATGCGTCTGGGCCGCCTGCGCGACCGTCACGATCTGGCGGCGCGGGCCGAGAGTGTGTTCCGGCTGATGCGGCTGCCCATGATCAGCCAGCCCGCGGGTTTTGGCCATCTCCTCAGCGCGCTCGATTTCTATCTGCGGCCCAGCCGCGAGATCGTCATCATCGGCGATCCTGCGGACGCGGCTACGCAGGCCCTGCGCCGGCAAGTGCTCACCCGCTTCCTGCCCGACGCGGTGATCAGCGGATGCGATCCGACGGAAGCGGGCGCAGACGCAGGCGCGACCCTGCCCTTGCACGCGGGCCGCGGCCTGATCGATGGCCGGCCCGCGGCCTATGTGTGCCACAACATGGCTTGCCAACTGCCGGTGACCACGCCGGAGGCCCTGGTCGCGCAGTTGGCGTGACGCCGCCGCGCCCGGTTCAGGGCGCGAACTGGTAATCCCAGCCAAAATCGACGCCCTCGACCACTGCGGCCGCGCCCACGCTCACGCTCTGCTCGCCGATGCCGCCGGGGGGATAGGTCCAGGCCCCGGGGATGAAGATGGGCAGGTTGTGGGGGGAGAGGGTGTCGATGAAGACGCAATAGACGCCCGCGTCCAGGTTGTCGAAGCTGTAGAAGCCGGCGGCGTCGGCGATGGTGGTGCGCAAGGCCGCGGCGGGGCAGGGGCCTTGCCCCAGCGAGACTTCCATGCCGGCGATGTGCGGCTCACCCGGCGCGAAGATGCCGTCGGCGATGAAGCTGCCATCTGCCGCGACCACACAGCCGGGGGGCGGTGTGGTGGGGGCGGGAGCGCCGTGCGCGGCCGGCGTGCACAGGTCATGCCAGGCCTGGCCGCGAATGCTGGCCCCGCTGCTGGCCGGCGTGGGCGTGACGGTGACCGGCACGGTGATCAGCACCCAGAAGGCCTGGCTGCGCGGGCCGATGCCAAAGGTCTGGCCGTCGGCGCTGCGCAGCTTCCATAAGCCTTTGTAAAGGCCCTTTTGCAGGGGCGCAATCATGCTGGCAGAGAGATCGACGGTGCGGCCGGGGGGCACCGCGGCGGGGAAGACTGCCACATCAGGCCCGGAAAGCTGGTCGCCGCTGTCGAAGACCAGGGCGTAGGCAGTTGTCCAGGTGCAGGTGCCGGCATTACGCAGGCGCCAGGTCTTGGTGAAGGCCTCGCCCGGCTGGATGCGGGTGTTGTCGCGCACGGTCACATCCCGCACGAACTCGGCGCGGTTGCTGCACGCGGGCGCGGGGGTCAGATCCGGCGCGACCGGAGACACCTCCTGGCGCAAGATCTGCCCGCTCTCGTCGCTGCGGTAGAAATAGGTGCGGCCATCGGCCTGTACTGCCACGCGGAAGCCGGGGGTGATCGCTTGCAGGCAGGCTTCGCCGGGCAGGGCCAGCCCCAGACAGCCATCGGGCCATGTCATCGGCTCGGCGCTGACCACATCGATGGCGCCGGCCTCGAGGCCCAACTGCCGGGCGAGATCGCTCGCGGCCGCGGCCACAGCAGGGGTGGCGTCGACAGGCGAAGGGCCAGAGCCGATCGTGTCGCTTGGGGGCGCAGGACTGGCTGCGCTTGCCACATTATCGACCTGGAACTGGAAGCTGCTGCGCACACCATTGGCCGCCACCAGATAAACGCCCGCGGGCAGGCCCACCACATCCAGGGGGACAGACTCGGTGAAAGGGGTCTCCACCGCGGCGCAGGCTGCATCGGCCGGGCGCACGCTGGTGAGGGTGATGAGGAAGGTGGTGTCCTGGCGTTCGCTGCTGATCGTTTCGATGCTGGTGCAGGCGTCGGGCAAGACGCCGCTGACCTGCACGCGCACCTGCACGGGGAAGGATTCGAGCAAGAAGATATCGACCTGCTGCACCTGGGCCTGATCGCGCAGCAAGCCATCGGCGACGCCGGCCACGGGCGTGCCGGACGGGGCCGCGGTAGGCGCTGATTCCGACGGCAAACAGGCGGCCAAAAGCAGGCTGAGCAGCAGCAGGCTGAGGGCGACCCGGAGGAAAGGGATTGTCTTGTGCATGAGAACCTCCCACAATGGACGAGAATCACCGTGCAATCCGCGGTGATCTGTCCCAAGTATAGTGTGAAAGCGCGGTTTTGTCACCCTGCGGCAGTGCTGCGCGCGGCTCAGAGGGCGGCCATGGCCTTTTCCCAGGCAGCGACGCAGGCAGCTACGCCCTCCGGCGGGGTGGGGCTGAGCGGCGACCGCACATCTCCCCCCACCAAGCCGCGCACAGTGGCCACAGCCTTGATGCCAGGGATGCCATAGCGGGCCAGCGTCTGCCCAAAGGCTGAGATCGCGGTCTGCAAATGGGCTGCTCTGGCCAGATCGCCGGCCCGCACTGCCTGCCACACGCCGATCATCAGCTCTGGGATGACGTTGGCGAAGGCGGTGATGCTGCCGGACGCGCCCAAGGCCAGGGCCGGGAAGATGAGATGGGGGCTGCCGGCGAAGAGGGCAAATCCCTCACCGCCGCCGGCAAGCTCCGCGGCCACGCGGCGCAGGTCGCCGGAGGATTCTTTCATGCCCACGATGCGGGGGTGCTGCGCCAGCTCCTGGATCAAGGAGAGATCGAGATCGTAGGCGGTGAAGGCGGGCACGGTGTAGAGCATGATGGGGAGGGGGCTATGGTCGGCCAGGTGTTGGTAGTGCCGGCGCTGCGCCGCCACATCCCCGCGGGTGTAATAGACCGGCGTGACCACGAGGGCGGCGTCCGCGCCCGCGGCTGCCGCCTCTTCCAGGTAGCGCAGGGCCGCGCGGGTGCTTTCCGCGCCGCAGCCGACGAGGAGCAGCCGGTCGGCGGGCAGGGCCTGGCGCGCGGCCTGCAGCACAGTGCGGCGTTCCTCATCGTCGAGATAAACGTACTCGCCGGTGCTGCCAAAAACCAGCACGCCATGCACGCCTGCTTCGGCCCAGAAGGCGATATTGCGCTGCATGGCCGCGGGATCGGCGCGATCGGCCAGGAAGGGGGTGACGGCGGCGGGAAGGATTCCGTGTAAGGTCATGGGGCAATGAGCAGGGGGAGGGCAGTTGACGCGGCCCGGTGGGATGGAGTAAAGTGCCGCAGACGCGACAGGGCGTCATTCTACCACCGCTAGCTGCCAGCGCATGTATGATCTCATTGACTTGAATTTCCAGGGCCACTCCCAGGCCATCGCCGGCTATGTGGTGCGGGGGCCGGCGGGTGTGGCGCTGATCGAAACCGGGCCAGGCTCGACCCTGCCCACGTTGTGGGCGGGGCTGGCAACCCTTGGCGTGGCTGCCCGCGAGATCACCGATATTCTGGTGACGCACATCCATCTTGATCATGCCGGGGCCGCGGGCCGGCTGGCGCGAGAGACGGGCGCGCGGGTGCATGTGCATCACATCGGCGCGCCCCATTTGCTCGACCCCAGCAAGCTGCTGGCCTCGGCCCAGCGCATCTACGGGCCGCTGATGCAGCCGTTGTGGGGCGAGTTTCTGGCGGTGCCCGCGGGGCAATTGCGGGCGCTGCACGATGGCGAGGTGGTGGAAGCGGCAGGGCTGCGTTTCACCGCCCTGGACACGCCCGGCCACGCCTATCACCACATGGCCTATCTGCTCGATGGCCTCTGTTTTAGCGGGGATGTGGCGGGCGTGCGCCTGCCCGGCCACGCGCACATTCGCCTGCCCGTGCCCCCGCCGGAGATCGACCTGCCCGCGTGGCGGGCTTCGCTGGCGCGACTGCGCGACTGCCGGCCCGATCGCCTGCTTCTCACCCATTTCGGCGCGGTCAGCGGCCCGGCAGCAGCCCATTTGGATGGCGTCGCCGCCCAGCTCGATGCTTACGCCGCCTTCTTCCGTCCCCGTTGGCAGGCGGGGGAGACGGCGGAGATGATCACGCCGCACTTCCAGCGCTGGGTGGCGGAGCAGGCCGCGACAGCCGATGGCGACCCCGCCGCGGCAGCGCGCTATGAGACGGCGGTGCCCGGATATATGCAAGCCGCGGGCATGTTGCGCTATTTCCAGAAGTTCGAAGCAGACCGAATCACCTGACGCCTCAGGCGACGCCGTCCATGACCACACCCACCCCCGATCGCAGCGGCTACCAACCGGTCGAAAACCGCACCCGGCAGATTTATTGGGAATACTTCGGCCAGGGCGAGCGCGAAGTCGTGGTCATGCTCAACGGTGTGGCCATGGCCACGCCCGGCTGGTACCGCAACCTGCCAGAACTGACGCCCACTTACGATGTCCTGCTCTACGATTATCTCGGCCAGGGCCGTTCGTCCCAAGTGGATGAACCGTACCACATCGACCGCTTCGCCGATTATCTGGTCGCCATCCTGGACAGGCTGGCGATCGAGCGAGTGCATGCGGTTGGGGTCAGCTACGGCGGTTTCATCGGGGCCGAGTTGGGTCGCCTGCACCAGGATCGCCTGCACACGCTCACCCTGTCCGGCATCCTCCTCACCCGCGAGACGCAGTTCCAGATGTATCAAGACCTGTCGCTGCGTTTCTATACCTCACCCGACCCGGCCTTCGCGATCTACACGCACTACATGTACGAAAAGATCTTCGGCGAGGCCTTTGCCAGCCGGTTGTACGGCGACAAGCTGGAGCGCATGCGCCAGGGCTTTTTCGAGAGCTATCACGGCAAGGAATACTGTCTGGTGCGCCTGACCGAGGCCCAGAACCCCTTCTTCGCCCGCATCGCCGCCGACCCCGACCTCTATCGCGGCATCCAAACCCCCGTGCTCATCCTCACCGGCGAGCAGGATCGGGCGATCCCGCCCTGGCAGCAGGCGAAGCTGCTCGGTATCCTGCCCCATGCCCGCCAAATTTTGCTCCCCGGCAGCGGCCACATGACCTACATGGAGCGCCCCGACATCTTCTGGCCAAGTGTACGAGCGTTTTTTGCAGCGAAGTCGGTGGGTTAGTTGGTTGGTTGGTTGGTTAGTTGGTTGGTTGGTTAGTTGGTTAGTTGGTTAGTAGATTGGTGGGATATCGTCCCCAATCTACCAATTTACCAATCTACCAATACCCAATCTACCAATGAAAGAACATAAAGCCTTGCATTTTCAAAAAAAGAATCGCCCAAAGGCGGTATATCTGAATAGTCAATATCTTCGTCAGACATTTCATTCAGGCGTTCCCAATCAGATTACAAGGTTTTCAAAGTATTGTCTTTTTTCATGATTATTTGCTTTACGAGCAGATATTAGGCGAATAGTATCAGGTAGTCAAATTTCATATCTGCATTGTAGCCGATCCGCCCCACGTGTCAAGCCCCAACCAACCAACTAACCAACCAACCAACCAATACCATGCCCCACGCCCAAATCATCTCCACCGGCCGCTACATCCCTGAAAAAGTGCTGACGAACGCGGATCTCGACCGCCTGCTCGGCGAAAACGTCGGCGATTGGCTGGTCGCCAACGTTGGCATCAAAGAGCGGCATGTCATGGCCGCGGACGAAACCACCTCGGACATGCTGGTGGCGGCGGCGCGGCAGGCGCTGGAACGCGCCCGCCTCACGCCTGCCGATCTCGACCTGATCATCGTGGCCACCGACACGCCCGACTACATCAGCCCGGCCACGGCCTCGGTGGTGCAGGCCAAGCTGGGCGCGGGCAACGCCGGCACCTTCGACATCAACTGCGCCTGCTCGGCCTGGGTGACGGGCCTGGATATGGCCGCCAAATACATCGCCAGCGACCCCGATTACACGACTATCCTCGTGGCCGGCGGCTATGGCATGACCCGTTATATCGATTGGACGGACAAAAAAACCTGCACGCTGTTCGCGGATGGCGCGGGCGCGGCCATCGTGCGGGCGGGCGCAGAACCAGGGTTTCTGGCCGGCAAGTTGCTGGCGCGGGGGGACTATCACGACGCCCTCGGCATCTACAGCGGTGGCACAGCCCGTCCGGCCACGCCCGAAAACGTAGCCGAGTTCGGCAAGCCCAAAGTGCAGTTCGTGCGCAAATTTCCCGCCACCTTCAACTCCGACCACTGGCCGCCGCTGATCCGGGCGACCGTGGCCAAGGCCGGCCTCGCCATCGCTGACATCGATCTCTTCATCTTCACCCAACTCAACCTGCGCACCATCGAATTCATGATGGACAACCTGGGCCAGCCCATGAGCAAAACGCACACGATCATGGACAAATGGGGCTATCTTGGCTCCGCCTGCATCCCCGCCGCCCTCGATGACGCCATCACCTCCGGCAGAGGTCCGAAACCGGGCGACAATGTCGTTTTCTGCGCTTCCGGCGGCGGATTGACGATGGCGGCGTCGGTTTGGAGGTGGGTGGGGTGAGGGTTGGTTGGTTGGTTTGTTTGTTTGTTGGTTGGTTGGTTGGTTGGTTGGTTTGCTTTAGTCATGAAATCGCCTCCCAACCAACCAACCAACTAACCAACTAACCAACTAACCAACTAACCAACTAACCAACTAACCAACCAACTAACCAACTAACCAACCCCAAAGGACACCCATGTACATCGGCGATTACCTCGGACGACGCGAAATCTATAGCCCGGACAAGCTGGCGATCATCGACGCGGGCAAGAGGCCGGAACTGCGGCTGACGTACCGGCAGTGGAATGACCGCGTCAAGCGCCTGGCAGGCTGGCTGCGCGATGTGGCCGGCGTCGGCAAAGGCGACCGGGTGGCGATCCTGGCCCGGGACGGCATCGAGCATCTGGACGTGTTCTACGCCTGCGCTAAGCTTGGCGCCATCCACACCGCGCTCAACTGGCGGCTGCACTGGCGCGAGACCGCGGACCTGCTGCGCCAGACCACACCCAAAGCCCTCTTCTTCTCCGCCGACTTCGCAGCCGACATCGCCGAAATCGCCAACGCACCCCTCACTACCCACTATCCAATACCCAATTACATTCATCTCGAAGGCCAAGGCATTCCGGATAGCACGCCCTACCAAGCTACCATTTCCCACTCTCCCAATCTACCGGTCGCCTGCGAAACCCTGGAGGCCGAAGACATCGCCTGCCTGCTCTTCACCGGCGGCACCACCGGCCTGCCCAAAGCCGCCCAGATCAGCCACCGCCAGATCTGCTGGAACGTGCTCAACACCGTCATCCACGACCTCACGCACGACGACATCTATCTCTGCGTGTTCCCGCTCTTCCACGCCGGCGGCCTGTTCGCCTACATGTCCTCGCAAGTCGTGTTCGGCAACACCAGCATCCTCACCCGCCAATTCGACCCGGCTCAGGTGCTGGATTTGATCGAGCGGGAGGGCGTGACCGTGTTCGCGGCCGTGCCCACGATGTATCAGATGATGACGCAAGCCCCGAACTACGCCGGCGCCGATCTCAGCAGCCTGCGCTTCTGCACCAGCGGCGGCGCGCCCCTGCCCGTGCCGCTGGTCGAAAAATACACGGCAGATCACGGCATCCGTTTCAAACAGGGCTTTGGTATGACCGAATACGGCCCCGGCCTGTTCGCGCTGCCGCCGGAAGACGCCATCCGCAAGGCCGGCAGCATCGGCCGCCCCAACTTCTTCATCGATGTGCGGGTGGTGAATGAGCACAATCAGCCCCTCGGCCCCCACCAGCCCGGCGAGCTTGTGCTCAAAGGCCCCAGCGGCTGCTCCGGCTACTGGCAGAACCCGGAAGCCAGCGCCGCCGCCATCGACGCCGAGGGCTGGTTCCACACCGGCGACATCGTGCGTTACGACGAAGACTGGTATTTCTACGTCATGGATCGGGTGAAGGACATGTTCATCTCCGGCGGCGAGAACATCTATCCCGCCGAGATCGAGCAGGCGCTTTATCAACATCCCGCCGTGCACATGGCCGCGGTCATCGGCCTGCCCGATGCGCGCTGGGGCGAGGTGGGCGTGGCCTGCGTGGTGCTGAAGCCGGGCGCGACGGCCAGCGAAGCCGAACTGCTCGATCACCTGCGCGACCGCCTCGCCCGCTACAAAGTCCCCAAATCCGTCCACTTCCTCGACGCCCTGCCCCTCTCCGGCATGGGCAAAATCTTGAAACGCGAGTTGAAGGAGTTGGTTGGATAGTTGGTTGGATAGTTGGTTGGTTGGATAGTTTGCCAAGACCAACCAACTATCCAACTAACCAACTAACCAACCAACCAACCAACTAACCAACCAACCAACTAACCAACCAACTAACCAACTAACCAACCAACCATGAACCACCTCCCCGGCATTACGTCCCAATTTGTCGATACCGAACGCATCCGTTTTCACGTGCTCAGTTGCGGGCCGGCTGATGGCGTCCCCGTGATCTTCCTGCATGGCAATTTCTCTGCCGCCACTTTTTGGGAAGAGACCATGCTTGCGCTTCCCCACGGCTACCGCGCCATCGCCCCCGACCTGCGCGGCTACGGCCAGAGCGAGGACAAACGCATCGACGCCACCCGCGGCATGCGCGATTGGTCGGATGACCTCGCCGGCTTGTTCGCGGCGATGCAGATCGCGCGAGCGCACCTGGTCGGCTGGTCGCTCGGCGGCGGCGTGCTCTACCGCTTCCTCATCGACCACCCCGAAAAAGTGCGCTCGCTCACCCTGGTGGCGCCGGTCTCGCCCTACGGCTTTGGCGGCAGCAAGGGCGTCGATGGCCAGCCCTGCTACGACGATTTCGCCGGCTCCGGCGGCGGCGTCGTCAACCCCGACTTCGTGCAGCGCATCAAAGAGGGCGACCGCAGCGCCGACAGCCCCAACTCGCCCCGCAACGTCATCGCCGGCTTCTATTACAAAGCCCCCTTCCAGGCCGCCCGCGCCGAGGATTTCCTCACCGCCGCCCTGCAAGAGAAAATGGGCGATGACCGCTACCCCGGCGACTTCACGCCCTCGGCCAACTGGCCCAACGTGGCGCCCGGCGTCTGGGGGCCGATCAACGCCGGCTCGCCCAAATATGTGGCCGGCGACGCGGCGGCGTTCATCGCCGTGCAGCCCAAACCGCCCATCCTCTGGATCCGCGGCAGCGACGACCTGATCGTCTCCGACACCTCCTTCTTCGATTTCGGCGCCCTGGGCAAACTCGGCTATGTGCCCGGCTGGCCCGGCGACGACATCTACCCGCCCCAGCCCATGCTCAGCCAGACCCGCGCCGTGCTGCAGCAGTACGCGGCCCGCGGCGGCAGCTACCAAGAGCACATCATCCCCGACACCGCGCACAGCCCCCACATCGAGCGGCCAGACGCCTTCGCCGCCCTCTTCCACCCCTTCCTGAACGGTTGATATGCCCACCTTCCAGCCCGATCAGAGCGCCAGCCTGACCAAACGCTTCAGCGCCGCCGATGTCCACGCCTTCGCCCAGGCCGCCGGCGACTTCAACCCCATCCATCTCGACGAAGCATTCGCCCGCCAGAGCCGCTTTGGCCGGCCCATCGTCCATGGCATGCTCACCGCCGGGCTGATCTCGGCCGTGCTGGGCACGCAGTTGCCCGGCCCCGGCTGCATCTATCTCAGCCAGGAACTGCGCTTTACTGCCCCCGTCTTCATCGGCGACGCCATCACCGCCGCGGTGACGGTGACAACCTGGCGCCCCGAAAAGGGCATCCTCACCCTGCACACCGAATGCCGCAACCAGGATGGCGCAACCGTGCTGACCGGCTCCGCCGTGGTCAAAGTCGATCCACCCCCCTCTGCCTGAGCTGCTGCCATGCCCACCGTGCGCAAACAACGCTTCGCCCTACCCAATTTCCGCTTCCAGTCTGGCGATGTGCTTGATGTCGAAATCGGCTACGAGACCTACGGCGAGCTGAACGAGGCCGGCGACAATGCCATCCTCCTCTGCCATTTCTGGACGGGGACCTCGCACGCCGCCGGCAAATACACGCCCGGCGATCTGCTGCCCGGCTGGTGGGATGCGCTGATCGGCCCCGGCAAGGCCATCGACACCGACCACTTTTTCGTGATCTGCTCGGACACGCTGGCCAACGTGCAGGCCTTCGACCCGCTGGTGATCAGCACCGGCCCCGCCTCGCTGAACCCGGCCACCGGCAAAGCCTATGGCAGCGCGTTCCCTCCGGTCAGCTTCGGCGACATCGTCAATGTGCAGCGGGCGCTGCTGGCGGCGCTAGGCATCGCGCACCTGCACGCGGTGGGCGGGCCATCGGGCGGGGGCATGCAGGCGCTGGAGTGGGCCTGCCGCTATCCCGATTTCGTCAGCAAGGCCTTCGGGGTCTGCACCTTTGGCCGCAGCAGCCCCGCCTTCACCCTCGGCATCTATCGCTGGTGCCGCGACTTCATCCACAGCGACCCAGAATGGCGCGGCGGCGACTATTACGACGGCCCCGGCCCACAGGCGGGCTTGCGCCGGGCGCTGCAAGCGATGACGGTCATGGCCCAGACCCCGGCCCGCATCAACGCGATGGGGCGCGCGGCCGGGTGGGAACTGCCGGAAGATGGCGGAGATTTCGTTTACGCAGCGCAACACGACGCCTTCATCGCCACCCGCGCGGCTGCCGCCGACGCCAACGCCCTGCTCGCCATCGGCCGCGCCGCTGCCCATTTGGATGTGGGCGCGGGCCGAGGCGGATTCGCCGCCGCCCTGGGCCGGGTGCAGGCCGACATCCTCCTCATCCCCTGCGAGCAAGACCTCTTCTTCCCGCCGCAAGACAGCCGCGACGTGGTCGCGGCCGTGCACGCAGGCGGGGGCCGGGCCGAACTCTTCCCCATCCGTAGCGACTGGGGCCATTTCGCCTGCATTTTCGACACCGATCGCTTCGCTGGACGGCTGCGTGAATTCCTGCAACCGCGTGGTTGAAGTTGGAATTCAGTGGTCAGTGTTTGGTTTTTCTGTCAGATCGGCTACACTGGCGGGGGTGCGCTGTGCGCCCTGCCGGCCACACCCTTCATCCAGGCCGGTAGCCAGATATTCCCCCATCTCATCCCCAAAACACAACAAACCGACATCTTTTCCATCCATCTCACCCCACAAAAGGAATGACGAGAATGAAGAAAACCATCTTATCGATCACTGTGTTGCTCCTCCTCCTGGCCCTGGCGGCTTGTGGCGGCGCTACACCCACCACAGCCCCAGCCGACACCCCGGTTCCGGCCCCCACCACAGCGCCCGAACCGACCCAGGCGCCGGAACCCACTGCTGTGCCGGAACCCACCCAACCGCCCGCGGCCGCCGGCTTCACCTGCGCCGAGCCGATCAAAATCGGCCTGATCACCGACCTCAGCGGCGGGCTGGCCCTCTACGGCGTCATGACCGAGCGCGGCTTCAGGGCCGGCATGGAATACGCCACCGGCGATGACGGCGCCGACGGCGTCTACACCCTGGAAAACTGCGACATCGAAGTGCTGGTGCGCGATGACAAAGGCAGCGCCGAAACCACCGCCACCCTCGCCCGCGAGCTGATCGATGTCGAAGATGTCGATATCCTCGTCGGCACCGTCTCCT
>JABWBG010000066.1 GCA_013360575.1 Caldilineales bacterium | reverse complement strand
CATCAGCAGGGGGACGAGGAAGATGAAATAGCGGGTGAAGGAAAAGATGCCCCCGCGCCACACCTCCAGGGCCTGGCCGGCCAGCAGGGGCAGGCCCAGCCCCAGTCCCAGCAGCCAGCGGCTGGAACGCGTCTCCGTTGCCGCGGGCGGGGCCAGCAGGCCCAGGCAGAGCAGCAGCGCGGCCCATGCCAGGGCCGCGCTGATCCAAAAACGGGGCCACGCGGCCAGGTGCAAGGTGTAGGCCTGGAACAACCACAGCAGCACCTCGTCGAACCGGGAGACGGGGCCGCCGACCAGGGTGACGCTGTCCGCGTGTTGCCAGGCCCGTTGGATCAGGGGCAGCACGGCCACAAAGATGGCGGCCTGCGCCAGCACCCCGCGGGCCAGACCGCGACGCCGGATCAACAGATAGAGACCCTGCGCGGGCAGCAAAAAGGCCGTGAAAAGGAAGGTGTAGACGCCGGCAATGGCCGCCAGCGCGTAGGCCAGCCACCAGCCCCAGCCCTGATGCTGGATGGCAGCCACCAGCAGGGCCATGCCGGCCATGCCCAAGGCCGCGCCAAGCATGAAAATGCGCGTTTCCTGCGCGTACCAGACCAGATAGGGGCTGAGCGCGGCCAACAGACCGGCCAGCAGCGCCCAGCGCCGCCGTTCGGCTGAGCTCACGTCGCAGCCGCCCAATTGCGCGGCCGTGGCGTACACCGCGGCCACCGCCCCCGTCCCGATCAGCGCGCCCAGGGTGCGGGCAGCGATATCGCCCGGCCCGAACAGCGCCATCCACCCCTTCAATATCAGATAGTAAAGAGGCGGATGCGGATCGCTGCGAAAATGCAGGCCGTCGGCGAGGATGCGGGCCGCGGGCAGCGAAGCCAGATGGGCCGACTGCGCCTCATCGAAATGGAAGCTGTGCGCGGTCATGCCCCACAGCCGCAGGGCCAGGGCCAGGGCCAGCAGGGCCAGCAGAGGCCCCTGCGCGGCCAGGGCCGGCCCCAGCCTGCCCGGCCCGGCCTGCCGCCTCAGCATCGCCTCTCCTCCACCGCCACTGTTTATCCCCCTCCCACCTGCATCTTCAGCCAGGCGTCGATGAAGGGATCGATCTCGCCATCGAGCACCGCGGCTGTGTTGCCAGTCTCGTAGCCGGTGCGCTCATCCTTGACCATCTGATAGGGCTGCAGCACGTAATTGCGGATGCGCGAGCCAAACCCCGCCTTGACATAGGCCCCGCGCAACGCCGCCTCCTGCTCCTCCTGCTTTTGCAGCTCGACCTCATATAGCCGCGAGCGCAGCACGCGCATCGCCATCTCCCGGTTCTGCGTCTGGCTGCGTTCGTTTTGGCAACTGACGACAATGCCGGTGGGCAGATGGGTGAGACGCACTGCCGTGGCGTTCTTCTGCACATTCTGGCCGCCCGCGCCGCCGGAGAGGAAGACATCCATCCTGATATCGTTGGGGTGGATGTCGATGGCGATATCGTCATCGACCAGGGGCAGCACTTCCACCTGCGCGAAGGAGGTGTGGCGGCGGTTGCTGGCGTCGAAGGGGCTGAGACGCACCAGGCGGTGGTTGCCCTTTTCTCCGCGCAGGTAGCCGTAGGCATATTCCCCCTCCACTTCCACCGTGACCGATTTGATGCCCGCCTCTTCTCCCGGCGTCTGATCGGTGATCGTGGTCTTGAACCCGCGGCGCTCGGCCCAGCGCAGATACATGCGCAGCATCATCTGCACCCAGTCCTGCGCCTCGGTGCCCCCTTCGCCGGCATGGATGGCGAGGATGGCGTCGGAAGGGTCGTGCGAGCCGGAGAGGGCCAGTTGCAGCTCGCGCTGGTCGATCTGGCGCTCTGTCTCCTCCGCCTCGGCCGCGATCAGGGCCAGGGTTTCCTCATCTTCCTCGGCCGCGGCCAATTCCAGCAGGTCGAGGGCGTCGCCTACCTGTCGCGTCAACTGTTCCCAGCCCGCGACCTGCTCGCGCAGCGCGGCCAGGTCGCGCATCACCGTCTGCGCGGCCTTGGGATCGGCCCAGAGATCGGGATCCTCGGCCTGCGTTTGCAGTTGCTCCAGTTCCTTCAGCTTGTCAGGCCAGTCAAAGACGCCCCCGGATTGACTGGAGATGCATCTCCAGGGATTTTAGTAGATCGTATGTTTCGTTCATGGTTTTGGTGCGTGGGGCGTGGATGTCAAATCAGCGTTGGGGATTGCTTCGGGGCCATCTCCCCGCGCAATGACCTATTAGGTGAACTGTTACGCATTTGCATCGAGAAGAGCATCTACAAAGACCCAGGGGTCGAATTCAGCCAGATCGGTGATCTTTTCGCCGGTGCCGACGAAGCGCACAGGCACGCCGAGTTGATCGGCAATGGCCAGGACAACGCCGCCCTTGGCGGTGCTATCCAGTTTGGTGAGGATGACGCCGCTGACGCTGACGCTGGCGCCGAACTTCTGGGCCTGGGTGATGGCATTCTGGCCGGTGGTGGCGTCGAGCACCAGCAGCACCTCGTGCGGGGCCTTGTGCACCTGGCGCTGCGCCACGTTGCGGATCTTCTCCATCTCTTTCATGAGATTAAAGTTGGTATGCAGCCGCCCGGCCGTATCGATCAGGAGAATGTCGGCATCGCGCGATTCCTGGCTGGCGCGGATGGCGTCGTAGACCACCGCGCCCGGATCCGCGCCCGGAGCGTGGGCAATGACCGACACGCCCGCGCGCTGCCCCCAGATCTTGAGCTGATCGATGGCCGCGGCGCGGAAAGTATCGCCGGCCGCGATCGTCACCCTGCGCCCCTGGCGACGATAATAATGCGCCAGCTTGCCGATGCTGGTCGTCTTGCCAGAGCCATTGACGCCGACAATCAGGCCGATGTTGAGCAAGCGATGGCGGTTGTCCAGGTCGAAGGGGGGGGCATCGCCGCGCAGGATGCGCACCATCTCCTCTTTCAAGATTTGGTACGCGTCGCTCACGCGCTTGACGCCTTGTGTGCGCACACGAGTGCGCGTGGCTTCCACCAGTTTCAGGGAAGTTTCCACGCCCACATCGCCCATGATCAGCGCCTCTTCCAGGCCCTCCCACAGATCGTCCTCTATCTCGTTGCCCTGGAACAGGGCGCCGATCCGGCCCAAGACCCCGCGGCGGGTCTTTTCCAGACTTTGATCCAATTTTTCTTGATCTTCGGTAGCCACGGTAGCGCGGCGAAAACGACTGAGCACGAGGACGTCCTCCAGACAACAGGGGCTGAACAGCAAATGGCCGCCCGGAGCAAGGCCCCGCGGCGTCCGGGGGCTATTATACCGCCGGCCGCGGGCGAAGCCCAAACCCTGCGTGCGCATCCCAGAGACAGGACACCCGCTTTGCGAGATTGCAAGTTTCGTTACATACAATTGGACTTGGCGAAACTTGAATCTGCATGTATACTATGCATCGACCCTATACCCCCGCGGCGTTGTGATAGCCTTTGCGTGGAGGCAGTTTGTAATGAAGGAAGGTGATGCCGGTAGTAAGCTGTGCCGAGAGAGTCTATAAGTGATTGTACGCCTGCTTCTGCGCCCAGGTTCATCGAAAGGTCGCCCCCCTCACACACTGCTGCTTGCAAGACGCGTGCCCTGGCAGCAGCAGTTTTCTGAACCCTTGTGCACGCGAACTACACTCTTTTTCGAAGGAGAAGAAGAATGAAACGTTTTCAGTTGTACACCCTGATCGCCATTCTGCTGCTGAGCGTGCTGGCGTTGGGCGCGTGCGCCCAGCCCACCCCGCAAGTAGTCGAGGTGGTCAAAGAAGTCGAGAAGATCGTTGAGAAACCGGTCGAAGTGGTGAAAGAAGTCGAAAAGCAGGTCGAGGTCGTCAAAGAAGTGGTCAAGGAAGTGGTGCAAGAAGTGGCCGTGGAAGACTACACCACCCCGCACCCCATCCTGAGCGACGTGCGCGTGCGCCAGGCCCTGGCCCACTGCATCGACCGCGACGCCCTGATCGCCTCGGTCTACCCCTACGTGGAAGAGCCTGATGCCCTGCTGATGGACTCCTTCCTGCCCAAGAGCCACTGGGCGTACAAAGGCCCCTACGACTACCCGTGGTACGACCCTGAGGCCGGCGCGGCGCTGTTGGACGAGGCGGGTTGGACGCTGGGCGGAGGCTCGGTGCGCACCAACGCCAATGGCGATGTGCTCGCCCTGAAGTTCACCACCACCACTGCCCAGTTCCGCCAGACCTGGTCGGCCGTGATGGTGCAGAACCTGGCGGCCTGCGGCTTCCAGGTGCTGCCCAACTACGCCCCCGCCTCCTGGTGGTTCGGCGACACCACCGGCCTGAGCCGCCGCGACTTCGAACTGGGCGCCTTCGCCTGGGTCGGTCAGGTGGATCCCAGCGGCCGCACCCTCTACGCCTGCGACCAGGTTCCCCTGCCCAGCAACAACTGGGAAGGCCAGAACTACATGGGCTGGTGCAACGAGGCTGCCAGCAAGGCCATCGTAGCTGCCAACAACACCCTGATCAAGGATGACCGCATCAGCAACTACGACATCGTGCAGAAGGAATTCGCCGCGGACGTGGTCTCCATCCCCGTGTTCCAGCGGGCTGAGGCCGAGGCCTGGAGCGCCAACCTGCAAGGCATCCGCCCCGACGCCAACGAGTACGCCACCGCCAACCTGCACGAGTGGACCCTGGCCGACGGCGGCGACACCATCGTCATCGGCATGACCCAGGAGCCGGACAGCATGCTGTCGCTGGTCTCCAGCATGGCCGCCCAGCGCCTGGTGGACCGCCCGGCCAAGGGCACCGCAGTCACCACCTATGACTACGACTACCAGGCCACGCTGCAGGATGGCCTCTCCACCCTGGAGAGCGGCCTGGCCACCAACAGCACCGTGCAGGTCAAAGCCGGCGACATGGTCTACAACGCGTCCGGCGACACGGTCGAGTTGGCAGCCGGCGAAACGCTGATCGACGCCGCGGGCAATGAGGTGGAGTACGATGGCTCCAGCATGGTTGACATGCTGCAGCTCGTGGTCACCTACAAGCTCAAGCCCTACACCTGGAGCGACGGCGTGGCCGGCTCGGTAGCCGATATGGAGTTGGGCTTCAACTTCGACTGCGATCCGGAGTCGGGCGCCACCAGCTTCATCACCTGCAACGCCATGCTGGAAAAAGAATTCGCCGCGGATGCGCTGGAAGTGACGGTGACCTGGGCGCCTGGCTACCAGGGTACCGAGTACTTCGTGTACCCCTTCAACATCTACCCCGCCCATCAGGTGCTGTCTGATGGCCGCGTGCTGGCCGACGTGCCGGCGGCGGAGTGGGTGACCCTGCCGGAGATCGTCGAGACCCCCCTGTCCTTCGGCCCCTACTACATCACCGAGTGGGTCAAGGGCCAGTCCATTACCCTGGCGGCCAACCCCCACTGGTGGGGCGGCGCGGCAGCCACGCCCAACGTCATCTTCGTCTTCCTGGCCGATACCAATCAGGCCGTGGCGCAGTTGATCAACGGCGACGTGGACTACCTGGATGACTCCACCCTGGGTGCGGGCGCTGAGGTGCAGACTGTGATCGACGCGGCCAACGCCACCGGCGCGGTCCAGTACGAGATCAGCGGCTCCTCCACCTGGGAGCACATCGACATCAACCTGTTCACCAAGTAACCACCCTGGCGCACACGATGCGCCGGGACAAACCCGGCGCATCGTGTGACCAGAACTTGGCGATCCACCAGAAACGGGCGGGCGCTTCCGCTGGGATAGCCCGCCCGTTTCTGTAACCTCTGCCGGGAGAGAAGTAGGTTCTCGCCCCTGCTCCAGCATGGAGGGCATCCGATGACCAATTATCTGATTCGTCGCATCATTCAGATGATGCTTGTGGTGCTTTTGGCCGCTCTTTTTACCTATTTTCTCTTCAACATCTCTCCGGGGGGGCCGCTGGCGGGGATCCAGCAGCAACAACAACGCCTGACGCGTGAAGACCTGGCCCGGCTGCGGGCGCAATACGAGCTGGATCTCTACTGGCCCTTCCGTTTCTCGCGCTGGCTGATCGGCTTGCCCAACGGGCCGATCACCATCGGCGGGCGCGATCTGTTCGCCAACACAGCCGTGGGCTGCTATCTGCCGCGCGACGAGCAGATAGTGATCCAGGATGGGCAACGCGTCGTCACCCCCGCGGGGTGCGATCAATACGTCTATCTGGCCGATATCCCCGAACTGCACCCGGCCATTCGCTCCAGCAATGGCATCCTGCGCGGGGATTTCGGGCGATCGACCGTCATCCGCACCGGGCAGCCGGTATGGGGCGAGATGATGACGCGCTTGCCGGCCACGCTGGAGCTGATGCTCATCTCCACATTCTTGTCGTTCCTGATCGGCATCCCCATCGGCATCTACAGCGCCATCAAGCAGTACTCGCGCTTCGACTACACCTTTACCACCATTTCGTTCATCGGCTCGGCCATGCCCACCTTTTTCTTCGGGCTGATGCTGATCCTGGTCTTCACGGTCTTTCCCAACCTGCTGCAGGATCAATTTCCCTGGCTGCCCAAGCTGCCGCCGGGATCGCGCTTGGCGGTGCGCCCCTACGCGGTGGCAGAATGGCTGCCGCGGGTGCAACCAGGCACAGGAATGGATCGTTTCCTGCACCTGCTGATGCCGGTGGGCGTGTTGACCTTCTTCTACATGGCCACCTGGAGTCGTTTCGTCCGCTCCTCCATGCTGGAGGTGATGCGCCAGGACTACGTGCGCACCGCCCGCGCCAAGGGCCTGGTCGAAAAGGTGGTCATCGTCAAACATGCCTTGCGCAATGCCCTCATCCCCTTCGTCACCGTGGCGGTGCTGACCATCCCCGGCTTCTTCTCCGGGGCCATCATCACAGAGACGGTTTTCGCCTGGCCGGGCATGGGTCGCCTCTACTATGAGGCGCTCAACCGCAGCGATTGGCCGATTGCCCTGGCCTTTATCTTCATCACCGCGGTGCTAACTGTCTTTGCCACACTTTTAGGCGATATTCTCTATACCGTGGTGGATCCGCGTATTAAATATACTTAGTGGTGCGTGGTGCGTGATGCGTGAAACGTGAAACGTAAAACGCACCACGCACCCCGCCCCACGCACCCCAATCCAACGTATGCCATACCATCTGGGAGCATAGCCCATGACAACCGCTGCCCAATCTGTGACATTGAAAGGCTTGGCGCAAGAAGAGAAGACAGAGAGCCAGGCGCGGATCATCTTTCGCCGCTTCCGCCGCCATCGCCTGGCCGTGATCTCCCTGATCCTGGTCAGCCTGATCTTCCTCGTCTCTTTGCTGGCCCCGGTGCTCACGCCCTTCGAGCGAGACGCCATCGACCTCTCCTCTAAATCTCGCCCAGGGCCACCCGGCACCATCGACATGGAAGGTCGCACGCACTACCTCGGCGTCGATCACCTGGGCCGGGATCTGTTTACACGCGTGCTCTACGCGGCCCGCGTATCGATGAGCATCGCGGTGCTGGTGGTCTTGATTTCCGAAACCTTCGGGGCGCTGGTGGGGGCCATCGCCGGCTATTACGGCGGCCTCGTCGATCTCGCCATCTCGCGCGTGATCGAGTTCATGCTCACCATCCCCTCCCTCCCCCTGCTGCTGATCCTCTCCGCCATTTTCCTGCGCAGCGACACGGTGCTGCCGCTGCCGGGATTCTTAAGCCGTTTTCTCAGCGCCCTGTTGCTGGCCCCCGAACGCGAAGTGCAGAAAGTGGTGATGCTGGTGCTGGTGCTGGTGTTTTTCGGCTGGCTGAGCGCGGCCCGTTTGATGCGCGGCATGGCGCTTTCGCTGAGCAAGCAGGATTTTGTAGAGGCGTTGCGCGCTGCCGGCGCCTCCGACGCCCGCATCATCTTCCGCCACATCATCCCCAACGGCATCGCGCCCATCCTGGTCAGCGCCAGCCTGGCCTTGGGCGGCGTCATCGTCACCGAATCGGCCCTCAGCTTCCTGGGATTGGGCGTGCAGGATCCGACGCCAACCTGGGGCAACATGCTCGCCACCTCGCAGAGCTACATGTTCCAGCACCCCTGGCTGCCCCTGGTGCCCGGCGTCTTCCTGGTCATCGTCTCCATCGGCTTCAACTTCATCGGCGATGGTCTGCGCGATGCCCTCGACCCCCGTTTGAAACGGTAGGAGGATCATGAACAACACAGCCCCCCCTGGTTCCGAACCGAACATCCTGCTGGACGTCAAAGACTTAAAAACGTACTTTTACACCGAAGATGGCGTGGTGCAGGCCGTCAACGGCGTCGATTTCGCCATCCGCGAAGGCCAGGTCATGGGCCTGGTGGGCGAATCGGGCTGCGGCAAGAGCGTCACCTCCCTCTCGATCATGCGCCTGCTGGGCGGCTCCGGCAAGATCGTCGAGGGCGAGGTCTGGCTGCGTGACCGCAATCTCGCCACCCTGCCCGAAGAGGAGATGGTCAAGCTGCGCGGGGGCGCGCTGTCCATGATCTTCCAACAGCCCACCAGTTGCCTGAACCCCATCTTTCGCGTCGGCGATCAAGTGGCCGAGGTGCTGATCCAACACCAAGGCATGACCAAAGAACAGGCCTGGAACCGGGCGGTGGAGATGCTGGCCCGCGTGGGCATCCCCGACGCCGGCCGCCGCGCCAAATCCTTCCCCCACGAGATCTCCGGCGGCCAGGCCCAACGGGTGATGATCGCCATGGCCCTCTCCTGCCTGCCCGACCTGCTGATCGCCGACGAGCCCACCACCGCCCTGGATGTGACCATCCAGGCCCAGATCCTGGAGCTGATGCGGCGCATGCAGACCGAAATGGGCACCACGATCCTGCTGATCACCCACGACCTCGGCGTGATTGCCGAAATGTGCGACCACGTGGCCGTGATGTACGCCGGGCTGATCGTGGAATATACCGACGTGAACACCCTGTTCGAAGACCCGCTGCACCCCTACACCGAAGGCCTGATGGCCGCCATTCCGGTGCTGGGCGATGTGCGCGACTCCCTGGCCGTCATCCCCGGCACTGTGCCCGACCTGATCAACCTGCCGCCGGGCTGCAAATTCGCCCCTCGCTGCCCCTATGCCAGGGAGGTCTGCTCTCAGGAAGCCCCCCCACTGATCGAAGCCAAGCCCGGACACAAGGTGCGCTGCTGGATTCTGCATCCGCAGACCAGCGCCCAATGGGCCGGCTACACCAAGACCGACTGGCGCTTCACCGGCGAAGAAGTGTTTGCGCAGCCAGCCGCCGCCACAGGAGGAACAGATGTCTCTTGATCTCGGTGCGACCCGTCGCGACATGTTGATTGTCGAAGACCTGAAGAAATATTTCCCGGTGCGTTCCGGCCTCTTGCAGCGGGTGACTGCCTGGGTCAAGGCGGTCGATGGCGTCAGCTTCACCATCCGCGAGGGCGAAACCTTCGGCCTGGTGGGCGAATCGGGCTGCGGCAAGACCACCGTGGGCCGCACCATCCTCCGCCTGCTGCCTGCCAATGGCGGCCGCGTCTTCTTCGATGGCGAAGATCTGTTTGCCTTGGGCCGGGGAGAGATGAAGAGCATGCGCCGAAACATGCAGATCGTGTTCCAGGACCCCTATTCTTCGCTCGATCCGCGCATGCCGGTGGGCGAGACCATCTCCGAAGGGATGATGATCCACGGCATCGGCACAGCCCAAGAGCGCACCGAGACCGTGGCCGATCTACTGAAAACGGTGGGCATGAATCCCTATCACGCCCGCCGCTATCCGCACGAGTTTTCCGGCGGACAGCGCCAGCGCATCGGCATTGCCCGCGCCCTGGCCCTGCGCCCCCGCTTCATCGTCTGCGACGAGCCGGTCTCGGCCCTGGATGTGTCCGTGCAGTCGGCGGTGCTCAACCTGCTGCGCGGTCTGCAGAGCCAGTTCGGCCTGACCTACCTCTTCATCGCCCACAATCTCAGCGTGGTCGAGCACATCAGCGACCGGGTGGGGGTGATGTATCTGGGCAAGATGGTGGAAGTGACGACACGTGAGGCGATCTTCCGCAACCCGCTGCACCCCTACACCCAGGCGCTGCTCTCGGCCATCCCCATGCCCGATCCCAAGTTCAAGCGCCAGCGCATCGTGCTCACAGGCGATGTGCCCTCGCCCCTCAACCCGCCCAGCGGTTGCCGCTTCCACCCCCGCTGCCCGCGGGTGATGGACATCTGCAAAACGGTGGATCCGGCCTTCGAGCAAAAACAGAGCGATCACTGGGTGGCCTGCCATCTGTATTCGGCCAGCGCTGCCGAGCAAACAGCCCCCAGCGCCCCCTAGGCCTGAAGCCGCACGCCTTACGCAATACACATCTGTTGCGATAACTGAAAAGAATGGCGTATAATACCCGTCATTGCCAACAGGGACGTTGCTCGACGTCCCTGTTGTCGTATCAGAAACCGGTGAGCGCGCCGCGATGACGAAATATACCCCTCCCACCTTCGACCAGTTGCTGGCCAAACTCGCTTATCTGAGCGCAGAGGAACGCGACCTGACGCGCCGCGCCTACGATCTGGCCGCCAGGCTGCACGACGGCCAGACGCGCAGCTCCGGCGACCCCTACATCGTCCACCCCCTGGCCGTGTGCGACATCCTCGCCGACCTCAGAAGCGACGCCGAAACCCTGGCCGCGGGCTTTCTGCACGATGTGGTGGAAGATTGCGGCTATCCCCTGACCCAGATCGAGCAGGAATTCGGCCAGCGGGTGATGAAATTGGTGGCAGGCGTGACCAAACTCTCCACACAGACCGCGGCCCAACTGGAGCCAACCGACACGCACGGCCGGCCCCCCGCCGCCTCGCCCCCCTCTCCCACCCGGCAGGAGGAATGGGCCGAAAACATGCGCCGGCTGTTCATGAGCTCGGTCGAGCATCCCCTGATCCTGGTGATCAAACTGGCCGACCGCCTGCACAACATGCGCACGCTCGAGGCCTTCGAGAGCGAGCAAAAACGCCAGCGCATCGCCCGCGAGACGCTGGACATCTTTGCCCCGGTCGCCAATCGCCTGGGCATGTGGCAGATCAAATGGGAATTGGAAGACCTCGCCTTCCGACACCTGCAACCCAGCCTGTACCAATCGATCAAAGAAAAGATCGCGCAGCGGCGGCCAGCGCGCGAACGGTTCATCAACCGCATCATCCACGAAATCGAAGGGGATGCCGCCAGCTTGCACATCGCCGCCGAAGTCACAGGCCGGCCCAAACACATCTACTCCACCTGGCAGAAAATGCAACGCAAGGGCATCGGCTTCGAAAAGGTGTACGATGTGCATGGTTTCCGCGTGCTTGTGGAGACGGAAGGGGATTGCTACACCATGTTGGGCCTGGTGCACCGCCGCTGGCCCCCCATCCCTGGCGAACTGGATGATTACATCGGCAATCCCAAGAGCAACGGTTACCGATCTCTGCACACCGCGGTGGTGGGGCCAGACAACACGCACATGGAAGTGCAGATCCGCACCCACGCCATGCACGCCATGGCCGAACAGGGTGTGGCCGCGCACTGGCTGTACAAAGAAGCAGCCAAAAAGGAAGACCCGGCCTTTGCCAACAAAGTGGCCTGGCTGCGGGCGCTGAGCAGTTATGAGGACGAAAGCTCGGCCAGCATGATGGAGGCGATGCGCAGCGAATTATTCGAGGATCGGGTGTATGTGTTCACGCCCAAGGGCGACCTGCTCGACCTGCCTACCGGAGCCACGCCCGTGGACTTCGCCTACCACATCCACACCGAAGTGGGGCATCACTGCCGCGGCGCGCGCGTGAACGGCAAGATGGTGCGCCTGGATTACCAACTGCAAAGCCATGATCGGGTGGAGATCGTGACCGCCAAACAGGGCGGGCCTAGCCGCGATTGGCTCAATCCCCATCTGGGCTATGTGCGCACCAGCCGCGCCCGCACCAAGATCAAACAATGGCTGCGCAAACAAAACCGGGAGCAGAACATCGCGGCCGGACGCCAAAGCCTGGATCGCCTGCTCAAACAGCTGAATCTGCGCACAATCAGCCATGAGGATGTGGCGCTGGCTCTGGATTATGACAACCTGGATGACCTGCTGGCCGCCATCGGCTACGGCGACATCCCCAACGAGCGCATCGCCGGCCACCTGATCAACCTCAGGCAGCAAGCCGAGGCGGAAGCGCGCGCCAGCATCACGCCAGAACCAGAACCGAACTTCGAGGTCGAGCTGCCCGAAGCGGGGGACGCGGGCATCACCGTGCGCGGGGTGGATGGCCTGCTCACGAACACCGCCCGCTGCTGCCGCCCCCTGCCCGGCGAACCGATCGTCGGTTACATCACCCGCGGGCGCGGCGTCACCATTCACCGCCAGGACTGCGCCAATGTGCTCAAACGCAACGAGCCAGAACGGCTGATCCAGGTGGATTGGGGGCCGGACACGCCCACCTATCCGGTGCCGGTGCTGATCAAGGCCTGGAACCGGGCCGGGCTGCTGCACGACATCACCGCGGTGGTGGCGGCAGAGGGCATCAACATCAGCGACAGTAACACCAGCACCAACCGCAAAAGCCCCATCGCCGCCATCCACATCACCATGGATGTGCGCGATGTGTCGCAACTGACCCGCGTGCTGCAACGGATCGAGCGGGTGCAAAACGTTTTCCTGGTGGAACGGATGCGGGTTTAGCCGAAAGCGCCTGGATGAAAAACTCTAAAGGTTTTAGGCAACAATTCACCTTATTTTGTCATTGCGAGGGACGATAGCCCCGAAGCAATCCACAAAGCCGCTTGAATCCCCAAAAATTGACGAAAAACCTTGGAGATTGCTTCGCTGCGCTCGCAATGACATATCAGGTGAACTGTTACGGTTTTAAAAACCTTTAGGGTTTTTTTTACACATTGCTCAGGATTTCATACGCGCGCCTTGATCTTCGTAGGTGAATATCCAACCGGCCAGATCGCCGGGGATGATCGTGTCCTTGACATCGCCGCTGCCAGGATCGACAAAAACGCGGTAGAAACTGGAAGAATAGCGCCCGCCATCGCTGGCCAGATGTTCGGCAGTCATGGCCTGGATGCAGGCGAAACGGCTCTGCCACCGCGCCATGTTCTGCGGACGCAGATCGACCCAGCCCTCCTCGGCCCCCTCGGCCTTGCGCTGCGGCCCGCGCAGCATCCGCTCGCCATCGGGCAGGAGGATGGGGATGCCGATGGAGAGGATCTGCATGCGCAGGTCGGCATGGGCGGCGATATGATCGGCGCAGGCCGCGGCCAGCGTCTCCGGCCCCATCCGCAGCACCGCGGCGATGCTGTCCCCGCTGACCTGCTGCAACAGATAGGCCTCGAACAGCAATTTGGAAAGGCGGGGCGGGCCGAGCAACTCGAAGGCGATGCTGCGCACGCCGTGCAGCGCCTCCAGATGGCGCATGCGCGCCAGCGCACCCTCGCGCAGGATGCCGGCGCGATAGGTGGGGCCAAGCACAGTCTGATCGAGGGCGCTGATGATGTCGAGGCCGGTGTTTCCCCCGCGCAGTTCCAGCACCACATCATCCGCAATCTCCTCCGGCGTCACGAACTCCATCTGGTTGAGGGAAGTGATGGTGGAAAACTCGCCGAGGGCGAACAGGCCATTCTCACCGGTGTCGATGAAGACATTCTGCAGCACGCGCCCCTCCGCGGCCACGCCGAACTCGCCCTCGGCCAGGGCCCCGGCCACGGCCAGGGGATAGGCAGCCGCGGGCGGGCAATCATAGAGGGGGATGGGGCGCCCGCGGCGGCGGATAGGCCCGTAGCCGATCTGCGCCCAGCCGATGGCTGCAGCCGGCTTGATCTCCTTGATCACAGGCAGTTCGGGGGGGGTGCGCGCCTGCAAGAAAAGCAACAGGCTGTGCGCGCCTGCCACCGCCGCCTTGGAAAGCAGCACCGCGGAGGGCCGTTCCTCGCCGTGGGTGTAGGGAATGTTGAGGCCCATGCCCCCGGTGCCGCTGGTGCCCACCTTCACATAGGCCCGCACGCCGGGGGGATAGGCCATGGCCGCAGCGTGGAAGACTTCGGTCAAGATCTGCATGTGCCGCACCACATGCGGGACATATTGCTTGCACAGATGTTGTTCCACCGCGGCCTGCATCGCCTCCACCTCCCCTGCCGCGGCGGTGGTCAGCAGCTCCCTGGCGCTGCTGTAGAGGTTTTGATAGGCAAAAGCAGTGGCGGTGTTGATACAGTCGATGATCCCATCGGGCTGGAACTCCTGCACAAAACGATAAAGGGTGGAATCATGCAGGATCTCCCTCTTGCGCTCGCCGGTCATGGGATCGAGCAGATCGGCCAGCAGTTGGCGGCGGGCCGTGGGTGAGGCCAGGATCTGCGGCCAGGTGAGGTCTTTCAGCTCCCAGCACACAAAAATGTTGCCCCAGCAGGCGCTGATCCGGGCCTGGGGCCGGGCGAACCGGCGCACCAGGGCCGCGCCCGCCTCCGCGCTCTCCTGATCGATCGAAGCGACGATCAGATGGGCTGCACCCTCTTCCAGCAGGCGGCGACACACAGCCCGGCCCACCATCCCCGCGCCGCCCAACACCAGTAGTGTACGTCCTTGTACTTCCATAGCATATCCTCCATTTATAATGGTCAATTGTCAATTGTCAATTGTCAATTGAAAATTAGCAATTGACAATTAACCATTGACAATTAACCATTGACAATTGACAATTAGCAATTAGCAATTGACGATTGACGATTGACGATTGACGATTGACAATTGACAATTAGCAATTAGCAATTAGCAATTGACAATTAGCAACTTATCTTACCACATCTGTCCCTGCCCGACTATAACAAACGTCAGGCCGGCGTAGGGCGGCGAGGGGGCAGGCGAGGGGCGGGAGAGGTGGAAGTGTGGTAGGATACCGGCGATGATCAAACGCTTTCTCCTCCTCATGCTGCTGTTGGCAATCGGATTGGCGGGGCTGGGCAGCCTGCGCTACGGCGGGCCTGCGGGCCTGAGCCGCCGGGTGCAGGCCATGCTGGCCCCACATCCCACCCCGGCGCACCCCCTGCTGGTGCCCACGCCCCTGCCCACAGCTCGACCGAGCGACCCGACCCAGCCCGGCACGCCTGA
>JABWBG010000065.1 GCA_013360575.1 Caldilineales bacterium | reverse complement strand
TGGCCCCATCCAGGACGATCACAGGGGTTTGGGGCGCGGCGCCGGCCGGGGGCAGGGTGGCAGCGGGCGGGGCCTGACCTGGCCCGGCCTGATCGCCCAGCAGCAGGGGCAGGCCAAAGCGCACCAACAGAAAAACCAGCAGCAGCACCGGGATCAGAGCCAGCAGCAAAGCAAAGAGACGCCGCGCCCATTGCGGGCGTGGGGTCGCCGTCCCGTATAGATCGAGATCGATGGGACGGTAGGCTGTCGTTGTCTCATCCGGGACAGCGGCGGCAGGGGAGGCGGCGGAGGAGGCAGGGGCGCGGCCCGCGGCCAGCAGGGTCTCGATATCGAGACCCAAAAAAGCGGCGTATTTGCGCAGGAAGCCCCGCCCCACGGTTTCGTTGGGCAGGTCGTCCCACTCTCCGGCCTCCAGTGCGGCGAGGTAGCGCTGGCGGATGCGGATTTGGCTTTCAACGTCGGCGAGAGAAAGCTCCTGGGCTTCGCGAGCCTGCCGCAGGAGCTGTCCGGAGTCCATCATGCGAGTGGCAGCGGGGGGAACAGAAAGAGGGGTGGAGAGGGATTATGCGGGGGCGGGGGGGAATTGTCAAGGATGGCGCGGGTTCGGATGCGCGCCGTTTCCGGCCCACGGGCCGGCCATGCGGACGAATCCCCCGCCCCACCCCCCCAAAAATCTTGTGGCATTTGTCACCAACCCCCGCCAATGCTACAATCTCCCCAACCAACAAACCAACAAACCACCCACCCAACCAACAAACCAACAAACCACCCAACCAACCAACAAACCACCCCCCTGGAGGCCCTGACGTGGAACTCAATGGAACCTATACCTTCGCTGCCCCGCCCGAACTGGTTTGGGATGCGATCATGGACCCGGAGGTGCTGGCCAACATCCTGCCCGGCTGCGAAAGCCTGGAAAAGGTGAGCGACAGGGAATACGCCGGCGTGCTGAATGTGCGCGTAGGCCCGGTGCAGGGCAAATTCAGCGGCGCGGTGCTGCTCTCGGAGATGAATCATCCCGAAAGCTTTCATATGGACATCGACGGCAAGGGCGCGGCCGGGTTTGTGAAGGGCGGCGGCGACGCCAAGCTGACTTTTGTCGATGGCCAGACCCTGCTCGATTACAGCGGCGAGGCCCAGGTGGGCGGCCGCATTGCCAGCGTGGGCCAGCGGCTGCTGGACACCTCCGCCCGCTCCATTGTGCGGCAGGGGCTGGAGAGCCTGGATCGCATCATCCAGACGCGGCTGGCGCCGGCGCCCGCGCCTGAACCCGCGCCCGGTGAAGCGCCGCCCCCCTCCACACCCCCCGCCCTCACCCCGCCCTCCGAATGGGATGTGGCCCTGGGCGTGGTCAAGGATATTTTCGAAGAATTCGTGCCGGAGGAGAAGCGCCCGCTGGTGTTGGGCGCGCTGGGGGCGCTGGCCGTGCTCATCCTCGTCTGGCTGCTGAAGGCGATCTTCGGGCGGGATGACTGAACGCCGCGCACAGCAAAGGAATAAGAAAAGCCCTGGCGGGTGTGGCAACCGGCCAGGGCTTTTTGTTTGGCAAGGGGTTGGCGAACGGCTAAACGCCTACTGACACCACATATTCGGTCAGGATCGACCGGCGACGCCGCGCCCGTTTAGCGGTTTCGATCAATTCCCGCACAGTTTCGATCAGTTCGTCCACCGTTTCAGGTGTGAACGAGACTTCTCCATCCGCCGGGCATACCCAGGCATAGACATTGGGCACGCGCACAGAAACATCATCATCCGCGTATTCAAAAGTGACAGGGCGCCACTCTCTGGAAACATGATCTTTGCCGCAGGTAGGAACAGGAAGGTGGTTCATAAATCAACTTTCACGCCGTTTTTGGCGCTTATCTGAGTTTTTTGGCAGGTAATTATATTTTGTCATTGCGAGGGGAGACAGCCCCGAAGCAATCCCCAACGCTGATTGATACTCAAAAAATTGGCAAACAACCTTAGAGATTGCTTCGCCTTGCGACCTGCGGTCGCACTCGCAATGACACATCAGGTGAACTATTACTCCGATTTTTAGTAGTTGTGAAGATATCACACATTTGTGGTTTTGTCAGCCAACCTTCTCCACCTTCACCGCGCAGACCTTGAACTCGGGGATCTTCGCCTCCGGATCGAGGGCGGGGTTGGTGAGGAAATTGGCCGCGGATTCGGCGAAGTGGAAGGTGGTGAAGATCAGCCCCGGCTCCACCCGGTCGGTGATCTCGGCCTTGGCCAGGATCTCGCCGCGGCGTGAGGAGACTTTCAGCAACTCGCCGGGGCCGATGTGCGCTTTGGCCGCGTCCTTGGGGTGGATTTCCACCAGCGCATCGGGATACATCGCCGCCAGGTTGCGCGCGCGGTGCGTCATCTCGCCGCCGTGCCAGTGGTAGAGCACGCGTCCGGTGGTGAGCATGAGCGGATACTCGGCGTCGGGCAGTTCGGCAGGGCTGACATGGTCGCTGGCCACGAAACGGCCCTTGCCGCGGCTGAATTTGCCCACATGCAGGATCGGTGTGCCCGGATGCCATTCATCCGGCACCGGCCATTGCAACTGCGCGCCCGCCTCCAATCGTTGCCAGGTGGCGCCGGCGTAGATCGGCGTGAGCGCGTTGATCTCCTCCATCACATCGCTGGGGCCGGCATAATTCCAGTCGGCCCAGGGCGCGTCCGGATCGATCTCGACCACCTTCAGGTCGATCAGGCGCTTGGCCAACTCGTCGATGATCCACAGATCCGGTTTGGCCTCGCCGGGCGAGGCCACCGCCTTGCGCACGCGCTGGATGCGGCGTTCGGTGTTGGTGAAGGTGCCTTCCGTCTCGACGAAACTGGCCGCGGGCAGCACCACATCGGCGAATTGGGCGGTCTCGCTGAAGAAAATCTCTTGCACGACGATGAACTCGGTCTTTTGCAGCGCCTCGCGCACGTGGTTGAGATCAGGGTCGCTGGTCATCGGGTTTTCGCCGATGATATACAGGCAGCGCACCTGGCCCGTTTCGGCCGCGTGCACCATCTCGGTGACGGTGAGGCCGGCGCGCGGGGAAAGGCCCACACCCCAGGCTGCCTCGAATTTGGCCTGGATGGCAGGATCGGTGACGCGCTGGTAGCCGCTGTAGACGTTGGGCAGGCCGCCCATGTCGCAGGCGCCCTGCACGTTGTTCTGCCCGCGCAAGGGGTTGACGCCGCCGCCGGCCACGCCCATGTTGCCCAGCAACATCTGCAAATTGGCGCAGGCCATGACATTGGGCACGCCCACCGTGTGCTGGGTGATGCCCATGGCATAGAGCAGGCTGCCGGGCCGGTTCTCGGCCAGCATGCGCGCGGCTTGTTCCAGATCGGCGGCAGGCACGCCGGTGATGGCGCTGGCCACTTCGGGCGTGTATTTGGCCACCAGCGTCCGCAATTCCTCGATGCCCTCGGTGCGCTCGGCGATGAAATCGGCATCTTCCCAGCCCTGGCGCAGGATGATGTGCATGAGACCGTTGAGCAGGGCCAGATCGGTGCCCGGTTTGTGTTGCAGATGCAGGTCGGCGTAGTCGGCGATGTCGATGCGCCGCGGGTCGGCCACGATCAATTTGGCCCCGCGCTGGCGCTTGGCCCGGCGGATCTTCGTGCCGATAACCGGATGTTGTTCGGTGGTGTTCGAGCCGATGATGAAGATGCACTGGCTCTGCTCGGCGATGTCTCGGATCGAGTTGGTCATCGCCCCGCTGCCGAAGCTGGTCACCAGACCGGTGACGGTGGCGGAGTGTCACAAGCGGGCGCAGTGGTCGATGCTGTTCGTGGCCAGCAATTGCCGGGTGAATTTGGCAAAGAGGAAGTTCTCTTCGTTGGTGCATTTGGCCGAGGCCAGCACCGCGAAGGCGTCGCCGCCGTGCGCGGCTTTCTCCTGGGCAAATTTGCCGGCGACGACGTCGAGAGCGGTGTCCCAGTCCACGGCGATGAATGAGTCGTTGGGAGATTGGTGGCCATTGCTTCCCACCCTGCCCCCCAGCCGCTTGGTCGCCTGATCGGCCAGGCGCCACTCGCCGCTGGCCAGGCGCGCGGCCTGGGTTTCGGCATCCAGCCACTTGGCCCGCACCAGGGGCTGTGTAAGCCGCTGACGGTGGTGGACATAATCGTAGCCATAGCGGCCCTTCACGCACAGGGCCATGCCATTGACGGGCGCATCCTCGGCGCTGGTCACGCGGATCACCTTGCCGTCGCGCACGTTGAGATCGAAATTGCAGCCCACGCCGCAGTAGGCGCAGGTGGTGCGCACCTTCTGTACCTGGCTGACGCGGCCCTTGCCCATGCTCATCTTGTCCACCAGCGCGCCCACCGGGCAATAGGCCACACACTGGCCGCAGCTTTCGCAGCCGGCGTCCAGCAGCAGTTGGTCGGCCCCGGCCACCAGTTTGGTCTCGAACCCGCGGAAGGCGAAGCTCCACACATCCCGGTTCTGGCGCTCCTGGCAGGCGCGGATGCAGCGGCTGCACAGGATGCATTTGTTGCGGTCGATGAAGATGAAGGGATTGGGATCGGGGTCGATCTCCCATTCGTGGCGCTTGCCCGCGTGTTCCGGCCATCTGACGCCATAGTCATAGACCAGGTCCTGCAATTCGCAGTCGCCGTTGACTTCGCAGGTCATGCAGTCGTTGGGATGGTCGGTGAGCAGCATTTCCAGCACGAATTTGCGGGTTTCGACCGCTTCGGCGCTCATCGTGTTCACGACCATGCCTTCGCCCGCGGGGGTGGTGCAGGCGGTTTGCAAGGCCCGCGCGCCCTTGACCGAAACCACGCACATGCGGCAGGCGCCGACGTTTTTGAGGTCGGGATGATGACAGAGGGTGGGGATGGGGATGCCGTTGGCGCGGGCGGCTTCGAGAATGGTAGCGCCGGCGGGGGCGGTGATGGGGACGTCGTCGATGGTTAGGTGGATGGGCATGGGCTTGTTCCTCATGCATGGGGTAGGGAGGTGTGAATGGGGGCGTGCACTATTCCTCCCATTCCAGATTGCCTGGTTCATCCTCATGAAAGGCTTGAACAGGTGGTGGTGAAATGTTATAGGTGATCCTGGTTGCAGCACGTTGCGCAGAAACCACATCCCACACCACTTCAGGATGCTTTTCTGCAACCTGCAGCAAGACACGAGCAGGGCCGTGCGGGGCGCGACGGCCCTGTTCCCAGTTTTGCAATGTCTTGACGCTGACGCCAAGCAGCGCGGCAAACTCCTGTTGGGTCAGATCGAAACGTGCGCGCACAGATTTCACATCGGAGGGAGCCACGGCGAAAACCCGCGCAGGTTCAACCTCACCGCGCAATATGGCTCCGCCCTCGCGCACGCTCTTGACAAGTTCATCAAATAAATCGTCTTTCATGGATATTCCTCCTCAATAATCGTTTTCAATACGCGGAGTTGTTCGGGCGCCAGGTCGTCTTGTTGGGATTTTGGATAGATCATGAGCATGAGCAACTGATTTGGTCTCACTGCCCAGTAGTAGATCACTCTCACACCGCCGTGCTTACCTTTTCCTGGCATTTTCCATCGAACCTTGCGCAATCCGCCGCCGCCAACGATGAGTTGCCCAATTTCAGGCTGCTGAACAAGAAGCATCTGTAAATCAGCATACTCATCATCGCTGAGCAATTTTTGCACTTGTTTCGTAAAAATTTAGGTTTCGATGATGACCATATGCGACGCATCAATCTACTATGTGAATGATACGCCATTGGCGTACAAGTGTCAAGTATGGGGGGGGTATTGGTAGATTGGTAGATTGGTAGATTGGTAAATTGGTCGGTTCGCGTATTTTCCGACGATCGCTACCAATCTACCAATTTACCAATTTACCAATTTACCAATCTACCAATCTACCAACCTACCAACCTACCGCGGCGACACGATCTCAATGGCGTTGAACTTGCACACCTCCGCGCAGAGGCCGCAGCGCTCGCACAGGTCGGGGTCGATGTGATGCACTTGCAGCTTTTCGCCGGTGATGGCGTTGGACGCGCAATTGCGGGCGCAGACCATGCAGCCGGTGCACAATTCGGGGATGACGACGAAGCTGATCAGCGCCTTGCACTTCCGGGCCGGGCAGGCGCGATCCAGGATGTGGGTGCGGAATTCCTCCTGAAAGTGACGCAAGACCGAGCGCACCGGCGAGGGCGCCAACTGGCCCAGCCCGCACAGCGAGCCCGCTTCCATGCCCCCGGCCAGGCGATTCAGCTCATCCAGATCTTCCAGCGTGCCTTCGCCGGCGGTGATCCGTTCCAACACCTCCAGCATGCGCAGCGAGCCGATGCGGCAGGGCGGGCACTTGCCGCAGCTTTCATCCACCACGAACTGCATGAAATACTTGGCGAACTCGACCATGCAGGTGTCCTGATCCGCCACGATCATGCCGCCGGAGCCCATGACCGCGCCCGCGGCCCGCAACGAATCGAAATCCACCGGCGTATCCAAATACGCCGCGGGCAGACAGCCGCCCAAAGGCCCGCCCGTCTGCACCGCCTTGAACTGCTTGCCAAAGGGGATGCCGCCGCCGACATCGTAGATGATCTCGCGCAGGGTGACGCCCATCGGCACTTCGATCAAGCCTGTGTTCTGCACCTGGCCGGTGAGCGCAAACACCGCCGTGCCAGGGCTGCCCAACGTGCCCAGACCGCGGAACCAGGCCGCGCCCAGCCGCAAAATGCGGGGCGTGTACGCGTAACTCTTGACATTGTTGACATTGCTGGGCTGGCCCCACACGCCCGCGACCGCCGGATAGGGCGGCCGCGGCCAGGGCTGGCCCCGCTCCCCCTGAATGGAGGCCATCAGCGCGGTTTCCTCGCCGCAGACGAACGCGCCCGCGCCCTCCTTCACCACCAGATCGAAGCTGAAATCGGTGCCCAGGATGTTCTGGCCCAGCAAACCGAGTGCACGCGCCTGCGCCAACGCCATGTGCAGGTGGCGAATGGCCAGCGGATACTCGGCCCGGCAGTAAATGTAGCCATATTCGGCGCCGATGGCATAGGCGGCGATGATCATGCCCTCGATCACCGAGTGCGGGTCCCCTTCCAGCACCGAGCGATCCATGAACGCGCCGGGGTCGCCCTCGTCGGCATTGCAGATCACATATTTGGGCCAGTGCTGCGTCTTGCGCGCCAGTTCCCATTTCAGGCCGGTCAAAAAGCCGCCGCCCCCCCGCCCGCGCAGCCCCGATTCCTTCATCTCCGCGATCACCTGCTCCGGCGTCATCGTCGTCAACACACGCTCCAGCGCGGCGTAGCCATCCACCGCCAGGTATTCCTCGATCGATTCTGGATCGATCAGGCCGCAATTGCTGAGCACCACGCGCAGCTGCTTGGCCTGAAAAGGAATCCGTTCCTGCGTTTCTGGGGCCACGAAGCTGAGGGAGTGCAGTTCGTGCTCGTGCGCTGTGGTGATGGTGGGGATCGCTTCGCCCACGACCACGGCCCGGCGCAGTTTGCCGCCGTCGAAATAGTGGCCAAACACCTCGGCCACGTTTCGGGACGTGACCGCGCCATAATTGACGCGCGGACGGCCCGCGGCCTGGATCTCGATCATCGGCTCGAACGAACACATGCCCACGCAGCCCACCTGCTTGATCGTGGCCGCCAGCCTCCGCTTCGCCAGCTCCCGCTCGATCGCCTCCAGCGACTCAGCGGCGCCGGCTGCGGCCCCGCAGGTGCCCATGCCAATGGTGATAAACAAATCCGCGGCCTGTGTCTGGCTGTAACGCTGCCGCGCCTGGGTGCGGGCGGCGGCCAACCGTGCGATCGCTGTCAGTTCCATCTCACACCTCCTCGCCGCCAGCGGCGCCGACCTGCTTCTGCACTGTGCGCACCAGCATCTCCTGCCGCATCCGGCCCATCACCTGGCCATCGAGCACGGCCACCGGCGCCAGCGCGCAGGAGCCAAGACAGTAGACGACCTCCACCGTCAGTGCGCCATCCTCCGTGGTCTGGCCCGGCTGCACGCCGAAGTGATCCTCCAGGGCAGTGGCCAGCACCGGCGTGCCTTTCACGTGGCAGGCCGTGCCATCGCACAGCTTGAGGATGTGCCGGCCGCGTTTCTGCAAGTAAAACTGGGCATAAAAGGTCGCCACACCGTAGACCTTGCTCACCGCCACGCCCGTGCTGCGGGCGATGCGCTGGAGCACCTGCGGCGGCAGATAACCGTACACATCCTGCGCCTTTTGTAAGATGGGGATCAGCGCGCCCCGCTGACCCTGATACTGCGCCAGCACATCCTCCAGCAGATCAAGATCAACGCCGGCGTGCGATTGCATATCCATGAGAAAGCGACTCCTAAGCCAGGAAATGGGGATAATGGGAAAGAATAACGCGGCGTCAGAGGCCGCGTGACAGCATCGAGTATACGGGCATGCGCCTATCTTCGCTATGACTTAAGTCATTGTCAACTGCGCGCCGGCAGATGGCTTTGTCCTCATGCCGCTAAGATGCTAGACTGTGCGCGGCGCCTGCCGCCTGATCCCCCCGATGCCTGCCCTGCCATGCTCCTCGCCCTCGACACTGCCACGGACAACGCCTCCATCGCCCTGCACGATGGCGCGCAGGTGTGGGCCGAGATCAGTTGGCGCTCGCGGCGGCGGCACACGGTGGAGTTGGCCCCGCAGGTGGATGCGCTGCTGCGTCTGGCCGGGGCTGCGCCCGGTGATCTGACCGCGCTGGCCGTCAGCATCGGGCCAGGCTCCTACGCGGGCACACGCGTCGGCCTCAGCTTTGCCAAGGGCCTGGTGGCCGCCCTATCGCTGCCCCTGCTCGGCATCCCCTCCCTCGACATCCTGGCCTATGCCCATCCGCACCCCACCCTGCCCCTGGTCGCCCTGATCGCCGCGGGGCGGGGGCGCTACAACTGGGCTCTCTACGCGCCCGCCGCCGCCCTGCCCCAGCGCCAAAGCGCGTGGGGCCTGGACGCCTTGCCCGCGCTGCTGGCGCGCTGCACGCCCCCCCTGCGCTTCGTGGGCGATCTCGATGCCGCCGCGGCCGCGCAGATCCAGGCCTGGGACGCCGCCGCCACCCTGATCCCGCCTGGATTGGGCCTGCGGCGGGCCGGCGTGCTGGCCGAGCTGGCCTGGCAACGCCGCCGCCGCGGGGAAAGGGATGACCCGATCCTGCTCGAGCCGATCTACCTCACCACCTGACATGCCCGCCCCGCCCCTGCCCTACCACATCGCGCCCATGCGCCTGGAGGATATCCCCCAGGTGATGGCGATCGAGCGCCGCATCTTCAGCCTGGCCTGGTCGAGCGGGGTGTATCGCCGGGAACTGACCGCCAATCCCTGGTCGCATTACCTGGTCATGCGCCCGCATGCGGGCGGACACCGCCCGCTGATCGGCTACGGCGGCGTCTGGCAGATGGATCAGGCGGCGCACATCCCCACCATCGGCCTGCATCCTGATTATCAGGGCCTGGGCCTGGGCAGTTGCCTGCTGCTGCACCTGCTGATCGTGGGGCAAGATATGGGGTGCAGCGAAGCCACGCTGGAGGTGCGGGTCTCGGGCCTGGCGGCGCAGCGCCTGTACCGGAGGCATCGGTTCGTCGAGGTGGGCCGTCGCCGTGACTATTACAACGACAACGGCGAAGACGCCCTGATCATGACCCGTGAGGGGCTGGCCGCCGCGGATCTGCACGCCGAACTGGCCGCGGCGCAGGCCTTTGTGCTCACCCGCTGGCCCGCGGGGCAGCCGCAGAGGATGGCGGCCCTGCCATGAACACGGGCTTTGCCGATCTGGCCCAGCTGGCCGCGGCCGTGCGCGATTGCCGGCGCTGCCCCCTGGCCGGGCTGCGCACCCTGGCCGTGCCCGGCGAAGGCCCCACCCAGGCCGAGATCCTCTTGATCGGCGAAGGCCCCGGCCAGCAAGAAGATCGCCAGGGCCGGCCTTTCGTGGGCGCGTCGGGGCACTTGTTACAAAAACTGCTGGCCGGCGTGGGGCTGGATCGCAGCCAGGTGTTCATCACCAACGTCGTCAAGTGCCGCCCCCCCAACAACCGCGACCCGCTGCCGGTGGAGTTGGCCGCCTGCGCCCCTTTTCTCGACAACCAGGTGACGCTGATCGACCCCCTGATCCTGATCACCCTGGGCCGCTTCTCGCTGGCGCACTTCCTCGGCCCGGGCGCGCGCATCACACAGGTGCATGGCCGGCCCACCCGGCTGGGCGATCGTCTCCTCCTGCCCATGTTCCACCCCGCCGCGGCCCTGCGCAACCCGCAATGGCAACAGGCCCTGGAGGCCGATTTTGCCCAACTGCCCGGCCTGCTGGCCGCAGCCCGCCGCTCTCGTCCCCCCCGTCCCGACAATTTCACCCAACTCAGCCTTTTCTAATTGGGTATTGGATATTGGATATTGGATATTGGGTAATATCGCTCAATAACCAATATTTAATGATTAACGACTAATATCGAATACCAAATATCCAATACCCAATATCCAATATCCGTTTATGAAAAGCACTCATTACATCGCCGAACCGAACATTCTGCGTATCGTTCCCCTGGGAGGATTGGGGGAATTTGGCAAAAACATGATGGTGTACGAGCTGGCCGACACCATCCTCATCGTCGACGCCGGCGTCATGTTCCCCGAAGAGGACATGCCCGGCGTCGATCTCGTCATCCCCGACATCAGCTATCTGCTGCAAAACGCCCACAAAGTCAAGGCCATCCTCCTCACCCACGGCCACGAAGACCACATCGGCGCCCTGCCCTACGTGTTGCGGCAGATCAACGCGCCCGTCTACGGCGCCCGCCTCACCCTGGGGCTGGTGGAGAACAAACTACGCGAGCACGACCTGCACCACAAGAGCACCCTGCACACCATCACCGCAGACAGCGTGCTGCACATCGGCCCCTTCGTGCTGGAATTCGTCCACCTCTGCCACTCCATCCCCGACGCCATGGCCGTGGCCTTGCGCACGCCGGTGGGCGTCATCCTCCACGCCACCGACTTCAAATTCGATCATTCCCCGGTGGATGGCCGTCTCACCGACGAGGAAAAACTGCGGCGATTGGGCGATGAGGGCGTGCGCCTCCTCCTCTCCGATTCCACCAACTCCGAGATCAGCGGGTTCACACCCTCCGAGCAGGAATTGGAGCGGGTGCTGGATCGCCTGATCGGCCAGGCGCCGGGGCGGGTGATCCTGGCCACCTTCGCCTCCAACATCTCACGCGTGCAGCAGGTGATCGATGTGGCCCGGCTGCATGGGCGGCGGGTCGGCGTCACCGGGCGCAGCATGATCACCAACACGCGCATGGCCGCGGAGTTGGGCTACCTCACCCCCCCGCCAGAGGGGCTGATGACCCCAGAGCAGATGACGCACCTCCCCCCCGAACAGGTGGTGATTGTGTGCACCGGCAGCCAGGGTGAGCCGACCAGCGCCCTGGTGCGGATGAGTCAGGGCCAGTACCGCCGCTTGCAGATCGGCAAAGGGGACACGGTGATCATCAGCGCCTCCCCCATCCCCGGCAACGAACGCATGATCCACCGCACTCTGGACAATCTCTTCCGTCTCGGCGCCGACCTGTTCTACGACGAGTTATCGGATGTGCATGTCAGCGGGCATGGCAGCCGCGAAGATCAGCGGCGGATGATCGAACTCACCCGGCCCGAATACTTGCTGCCGATCCATGGCGAATATCGCCAACTGGTGCTACACGCCCGCCTGGCCCGCGAGATCGGCTACGACGACGAGCACTTGCTGGTGATCGAGGATGGTCAGGTGGTGGAGGTGAGCCAGGAGGGCGTGCTGCGCGGCGAGCCGGTGACCAGCGGGCGGGTGTTTGTGGATGGGTTGGGCGTGGGCGATATCGGGGCGGTGGTGCTGCGCGACCGCCGGCATCTGGCCCGCGATGGCTTTTTGGTGGTGATCATCGGTCTGGACGCAGCCACCGGCGAGGTGCTGCTGGAGCCGGAGATCCTCTCCCGCGGGTTTGTGTATGTGGCTGAAGCGGAGCCCCTGCTGGAAGAGATCAAAGAATTGGTGTGGGATACGCTGGATCGGTATGAACACGCGCAGGCCATCTCCGAGCACCTGCACCTCGCCCTGGGCGATTTCTGCTACCGCCGCACCCGCCGCCGCCCCATGATCCTGCCGTTGGTGTTTGAGTTGTGAGGGGGGGGAGGTTGGTTGGTTGGTTAGTTGGTTGGTAAATTGGTAGATTGGTAGATTGGTGGGGGATCGAAACGCGCAAATTACGTTTTACGTTTTACGCACAAAAAAGCCGGCAGAGCGAAAAAGGCGTCTAAAACCACCCTTTCCGCCCCGCCGGCTCTCTAATTTCACCAACCAACTACCAATCTACCAATCTACCAACTAACCAACCAACTAACCAACTAACTAACTAACCAACTACCCTAGAAATCCATACCGCCCATGCCGCCGCCGGGGCCGCCGGCAGGCATGGCAGGCTTCTCTTCGGGGATGTCGGTGATCAGCGCTTCGGTGGTCAGGATCATGGCAGCGATAGACGCGGCATTCTCCACGGCGCTGCGGGTCACCTTGGCCGGGTCGATGATGCCGGCGTCGACCATGTCCAGATAGGTCTCCTGCATCACATCGAAACCGATGCGGCTGCCGTTGCCGCCGTTGCGACGGCGCACTTCTTCCACCACCACGCCTCCATCATAGCCGGCGTTCTGCACGATCCAGCGCATCGGCTCTTCCAGGGCGCGGCGCAGGATGCGCACACCGGTCTGGATATCGCCCTTGGTCTCCGCTTCCACCGCGTCCAGGGCGCTGGCAGCGTTGATCAGGGTGACGCCGCCGCCGGGGACAATGCCCTCTTCCACAGCGGCGCGGGTGGCGCTGAGCGCATCTTCCACGCGGTGCTTCTTCTCTTTCAGCTCGACCTCGGTGCCGGCGCCCACACGGATGATGGCGACGCCGCCGGCCAGCTTGGCCAGGCGCTCTTGCAGCTTCTCGCGGTCATAATCGCTGGTGCTGTTGTCGATCTCGACCCGGATCTGGTTGACGCGACCCTTGATCGCATCATCCGTGCCGGCGCCGCCGACGATGGTGGTCTCATCCTTGTTGGAGACGACGCGATCGGCGCGGCCCAGATCCTTGACCGTGACCGTATCCAGCTTGCGGCCCAACTCATCGGTGATCAGGGTGCCGCCGGTGAGCACGGCAATGTCCTGCAACATGGCCTTGCGGCGGTCGCCGAAGCCGGGGGCCTTGACGGCCAGAACGTTGAACACGCCGCGCAGTTTGTTCAGCACCAGGGTGGCCAGAGCCTCGCCGTCGATATCTTCGGCGATGATCAGCAGATCGCGCTTGCCGATCTGCACCAGTTTCTCCAGCACCGGCACCAAGTCCTGGGCGACGCTGATCTTCTTGTCGTGGATCAGGATGTAGGGGGTGTCCAGCTCCGCTTCCATCCGCTCGGCGCTGGTGATGAAATAGGGGCTGAGATAGCCGCGGTCGAACTGCATGCCCTCGACATACTCGGTCTCGAAACCGAGGGACTTGCCCTCTTCCACGGTGATGACGCCATCTTTGCCCACCTTGTCCATCACATCCGCGATCAGTTCGCCGATCTCGCTGTCCTGAGCGGAGATGGCGGCGACGGCGGCGATGCGGTCGTGGGAGCTGATCGGGATCGACATCTTGGTGATGGCCTGGGAAATGGCAGCGGAGCCCTTCTCGATGCCGCGCTTCAGCAGCATGGGGTTGGCGCCGGCGGCCACATTGCGCAGGCCCTCGGTGACGATGGCCTGGGCCAGCACGGTAGCGGTGGTGGTGCCATCGCCGGCCACGTCATTGGTCTTGGTGGCGGCTTCTTTCAGCAGTTGCGCGCCCATGTTCTGGAAAGGCTCGGCCAGTTCGATCTCTTTGGCCACGGAGACGCCATCATGGGTGACGGTGGGAGCGCCCCATTTCTTGTCCAGAGCGACATTGCGGCCCTTAGGCCCCAGGGTGGTCTTCACGGCATTGGCCAGGGTATCCACCCCACGCTTCAACTCTTTACGAGCTTCTTCGGTGAAAATAAGTTGTTTAGCCATGGTTCGATTTCCTTATGTGGTAATGAAACAATTTTTTTGATATTAGTTATTAGATATTAGATATTGGTTATTAGATATTGGTTATTCGCTAAATACGACAATTTCACACCAAACCCAACCAACCAACAAACCAACAAACAAACCAACAAACCAATCTACCAATCTACCAATACCCAATACCTAATCTCTAATCCTCAACAACGGCGAGGATGTCGTTTTCGCGCAGGATCAGCAACTTTTCATCGTTGATCTTGACTTCGGTGCCGGCGTATTTGGCGTAGAGCACGGTGTCGCCCACCTGCACATCGAGGGGCTGGCGGTCGCCATCGTCATCGCGGGCGCCGGGGCCTACCGAGATAACTTTGCCTTCCTGCGGCTTTTCTTTGGCCGTATCCGGTATGTAGAGGGAACCGATCTTGTCTTCCTTGTCGTCGAGGGGTTTGACCACAACGCGGTCTCCCAATGGTTTCAGTGCCATTCGCCTGAATCCTCCTTCGAAATATTGGTGCTTGTGAGTCTGGCAGTCAGACAGGCCGACTGCTAACAGCACTTTGACAATAGTCAGAACGGGGCCTGAGCGTCAAGCAGGAAATTAGCAGTCTGATCGAATGACTGCCAGGATCAGGAGTCGAGATCCCGGGCGCACCGGAAGCCGAAATGGTGTGGCGGCCGGTTGTGGGGAACGTGCGGGCGACGGGCAGCCGCGCGCGCCGAGATCGGCCCCCAATACCAAGCTCCACCTTTGACGAGCTTCAGTCGGAAAGGCGCACATTTGTCGGCCCCCTGACAGGGTCCCTTGGGATCGTGGCCGATGCACCCCGAGCCGCACCGAGCCAAAGTGGGCGCGAACCAATCGCTGACCCACTCCTGCGCGTTTCCGGCCATGTCGAAGAGCCCGTAGCGGCCCGCCGGACGCGACCCGACATCCCATGTGTTCCCGGTATGCGCGAACCTGGCCGGCGTCTCATTCTTTCCGGGGCCATCCATGCGCGCACACCCGCGCCCGCCTGCGTCCCGAATCACGGCCAGGCGAC
>JABWBG010000064.1 GCA_013360575.1 Caldilineales bacterium | reverse complement strand
GGCGCTGGGCGCAGGGGGGGGGCGCTCCGTGCTCGGTCGCGGCGCTCACCACGGCGCGACCACCTTGTCCACGCCGGCCAGGGGCACCCCGGTCATGGCCGAGGCTTCCAGGGTGAGCGCGCGCAAGTCTTCCGGCTCCAGGCCGTGCACGCTCGATTTGCCGCAGGCCTTGGCGATCATGGTCAGTTCCATGGTCATGGCCCGCAAATAGTTGGCCAGCCGCTGCGCGCCCGCGTCCGGGTCCAGCCGCTCTTGCAATTTCTCGTCCTGCGTGGCCACCCCCACCGGGCAGAGGCCGGTGTGGCAGTGGTAGCAGGCGCCGGGGGCCGCACCCAGGGCCGCGTAGTCCTCCAGATAGATCGGGGCATTGCACCCCAGCGCGATCATGCTGGCCGTGCCGATCGCCACCGCGTCCGCGCCCAGGGCCAGGGCCTTGGCCACATCCACCCCCGATTTGATGCCGCCGGAGACGACCAGCGACACCTTGCCATACATGCCGATCTCTTCCAGCGCCCGCCGGGCCGCGGGGATGGCGGCCAGGGTGGGGATGCCGGTGTGATCGAGCAAAAATTCGGGGGATGCGCCGGTGGCGCCCTCCATGCCGTCGATGACGATCACATCCACCCCGCTCTTGGCCGCGATCTTCACATCCTGCGCCACGCGGCAGGCCGGCATCTTGCAAAAGATGGGCACTTGATAGCCGGTGGCGTCGCGCAGTTCTTCGATCTTGATCTGCATATCGTCCGCGCCCAGGAAATCGGGATGGCGCACCGAGGAGCGCTGATCGATGCCTTTGGGCAACTGCCGCATCTCCACCACTTTGTCGATTACTTTCATGCCCAGCAGCACGCCGCCGGTGCCCGGTTTGGCGCCCTGCCCCACCGCGATCTCGATGGCGTCGGCCATGCGCAGATGCTCCAGATCGAGTTGATAGCGGCTGGGAGTCATCTGATAGATCAGTTTTTTGGAGGCGATGCGTTCATCTTCCAACATGCCCCCTTCGCCGGTGGAGGTGCAGGTGCCGACCATCGTCGCCCCCCGGCCCAAGGCGATCTTGGCGTTGCGGCTGAGCGCGCCAAAGCTCATGGAGGCGATGTAGATGGGGATGTCCAGCTCCATGGGCCGCGCCACCAGATCCGGTTTGTGGCCGCCGAGGATGGTTTTGGTATCGCACGATTCGCGGTAGCCTTCCAGGGGCAGCCGGGTAAGGGCCGCGGGCAGGAAGACGAGTTGATCCAGCGTGGGGATCTTGAAAAAGGTGGAGAAGCCGCGGATCTGATAGCGGCCCAATTCGGCCTTGGTCTGGATGTCGTGGATGACATGGGGCGGCCAGATGTGGCTGCGCGACGCCACGTTCTTGCGTTCGCCGCCCTGGGGATGGTTGTTGTTCATACTTTGAGCCATGTGTCAGCCTCGCGTTTGTCGAAATACCACAGTTTTTGGCCGGCGACGACCTTTTTCCAGGCCCGGGGGGTCAGAGAAAAGCCCAGTTCGGCGATGATCGATTCGATCTCGTCGATCTCGGCCGCGGGAGGTTCGAGGATCACCGCGTCCAGCCCCAGGCCGTGGATGTGGCCGGCCACGTAGATGCTGCCCTGATAGAGGGAATCGCCCAGACCATCGGCGGCGTCGCCCAGGACGATGAGCTTGCCGGCCTGGGCCATGAACCCGGAAAGGAAGCCGACTTGGCCGCCGACGACGACGACGCCCCCTTTCTGGGCCACGCCGGCGCGGGCGCCAGTGTTGCCTTCGACCACGACGGTGCCCCCGCGCAGGGAGGCGCCGGTGCTCTGGCCGGCGTGACCGCGCACCCGCACCATGCCGCGGGCCATGCCTTCGCCTGTGCCCCAGCCGGCGTTGTGCGCCACTTCGATCACCGCGCCATTGTTCAGGCCGCCGCAGTAATAGCCCACGCTGCCTTCGAAACGCACGCTGCCGCCCGCGGGCAGGGCCACGCCCAGGTTGTGGCGGGAGCGCGGGTTCTCGATCACCACATCCTGCTGCTGGCTGAGGGCCTGCCGCAGCAAGATGTTCAGTTCCCGAATCGGTTTGGCGTCCGCGTCGATGCGCAGGGCCTCGCGTAGTTTTTTCAGTTCCATATAATCACCTCGGCCGGGCCATAGCTGACGGTCTCGATCTCTTCCGGCAGCACCTGGCGCAACGATTGTTCCTCGGTGGCCATGACCACCAGTTGCGGGGAGTGGGTGGCGATCATCGGTTTGATATCCAGGCGATCCTTGGCCATGCCGATGCCTTCGGGGATGGAGATGAGGTAGGTGAAGACGCCATCCAGCGCCGTGATCGAGGTGCGCAGCGCTTCGGCGAAGGTTTCGCCCTGTTTCATGCGGTCGGCGATGAAGACGGAGATCAGTTCCGAGTCGTTTTCGCTGCTGAAGCGGTAGCCTTCCTGTTCCAGCAAGCGCCGCGATTTGTAGTAGTTGGTGATCTGGCCATTGTGGACGATGGCCACATCGGGGAACGGTCTGGCCCAGAAGGGATGGCCATGGGCCACATCGACATCGCTTTCGGTGGCCAGGCGGCAATGTCCCAGGCCGTGGGTGCCCTGGAAGTCGCGGATGCTGTGCCGCCGGGCCACGGTCTGGGCATCGCCCACATCTTTGATGATCTCCAGGGAATGGCCGAAGCTGTGCACTTCCACGCCGCCCAGCGCAATCCAGCCGGTTGTGGCCTGGGCGATGTCTACGTCGGGCGTGATCTCCAGGCGCACGAATGCATCCGCGGCCGTATCATCCCCATCCCAGGTGGGGGGGCTGATGAGTTCGCCGCCGGCCTGGCGCAGCACGGCTGCGATCTGATCCAGCCGGCCGGCCAGTTGGGCGCGGCCCTCCACGCGCAGCCGCGCCACCAGCCGTTCGGGCCGGTAGGGGCCGTAGAGGGCGAAGCCGGTGGAATCAGCCCCGCGATGCCGCAACGCGGTCATCATGGCCACCAGGTGCTGGCCAATCTCCCCCGATTCCGCCAAACGAATGCCTCCAATTCCGCACATAAACGATGTCCTTGGGGTGGTTGGTTGGTTGGTTGGTTAGTTGGTTGGTTAGTTGGTTGGTTAGTTGGTTGGTTGGTTGGCTGGTTTGTTCGATGGTTAGTTGGTTAGTTGGCTTGTTAGTTGGCTGGTTTGTTCGATGGTTAGTTGGTAGATTGGTAAATTGGTAGATTGGTAAGTCTTGCGTATGACCAACGATCCAACCAACCAACAAACAAACCAACTAACCAACCAACAAACAAACCAACTAACCAACCAACAAACCAACCAACTAACCAACTAACCAACTAACTAACCAACCTCCACCCCCAGGTCGTGGCCTAGTTTGGCGACCATTTCTGGCTGCGAGGCGCGCATCCGGATGATCATGATCAGGCCCAGGACGATCCAGACCAGCACCACGTAGGGCATGTAGTTGAGCAGGCCGCCCTGGGGCAGCAAGGAGCCATACAGGGCCGCGGCCGGGGCGACGATAGCGACGATCGGCACCACCACGTGCTTGAAAACCGAGAAGTTGTCTTTCATCACCCGCCGGAAGTAGAAGAGCGCGGCCACAGCGATGTAGACGTAGATGATCTCGACGGCAATGGCGCCCATGCCGGCCAGAAAGCCGAATTGCAGTTCCCAACTGCCGGCAATGCCCCCGGCGATGGGGATGAAGAGCAGGGCGACGAGCAGGCCCAGCGCCAGCACCGCGCCGTTGGCCATGTGCGGCGTCTGATAGGTGGCCTGCGTGCGGCCCAGGGCGCGAGGCAGGGCGCCGTCGCGGGCCATGGCGTAGACCACGCGGGCCACGGTGTTCAGGCAGGCCATGGCCACGGCAAAGGCATCGACGATCGCCAAGGCAAAGAGTAGCGGGATCGACCACTCGCCCCAATACATGGCGCCCATGGTGAAGAGCACTGCCTCATCCGCGGCCCAGGCGTCGGCGTTGGCAGCGCCAAAACCAATGGCGTAGGCGTAGGTGACGATCACATAGAAGACGGTGGCCAGGGTGGCAGAGCCGATGACGGCCAGGGGAATGGCCGATTTGTCCTTGGCCTCCTCTGCCAGCACCGCCGCCGACTCGTAGCCGGTGTAGAGCAGCATGCCGAAGACCAGACCGAAGGCCAGGCCGCCCAGGCTGCCGGCAGAGCCGGGCAGGAAGGGCGCAATCGTGTTGCCCTCCGCCCCGCCCTGGAAGATGATCGTCAGGACCAGGGCCAGCACCACCAGCACCGAGATGGTGACGATGGTCAACTGCGTGCGGGTAGAGTAGCGGATGTCGTAGTAGGTGAGCAGGAAGAGCACGGCCAGCTCGATGACCAAAACGATCAGCCAGTGCACGTTCAGGCCGACAAAATCGGCCAGGAAACCAGAAGTCCAACCGGCCACGCCGGCCAGGATGGCCATGGTCAGGCAGAGCACGGCGAACATGTAGATCCAGCCGCCCATGAAGCCGTGCACCGGCCCGAAGGTGCGGGCGATGTAGGTGTAGATCGACCCGGCGGCATGGTGGCGGATGGCGAACTGGGCAACGACATAGCCAACGGCGATGCTGGCCAGGCCGCTGATCAGCGTGGCCAGCGGCGAGGCAAACCCCGCGCCCATGGCCACAAAGGTGGTGAGAAAGGCGACGACGAAGACAGGGCCGACGAAGCCGAAGGACTGCGCGGCCGCATCCAACGAAGTGACGACGTTCGAGCGAAGACGGTGGGGTTGGTGCGACATGATCGATTCCTCCAATGAATGTGTGTGTGGACGATGAAAAAACGCCGTGAACGGAGCAGCGCCCTCCCGGCTACCGCTCCCGGCGATGAATCACAGATGAAACGCGTATTCGTGGAATTCCCAATCGGTGACGTGGGCGCGGAAGCGCTCCACTTCCATGCGTTTGACGGCAGTGAAGGCCTGCACGAACTGCGGCCCCATCTTGGCGCAGATGTATTCGTCCCCTTGCAGCGCGTCTAGGGCGTCGTGCAGGTACTGCGGCACGATGGCGATATCGCCCGGATCGGTGATGGCGTAGGCGTCTCCCTCGAACCCGGGGCCCGGATCGAGATTGCGCTGCACGCCATCCAGCCCCGCGGCCAGGGCCGCGGCAAAGACCAGATAGGGATTGGCCAGGCCATCGGGCATGCGGTTTTCGATACGCGACCCGCCCCCCCGCTCCGGCGGGATGCGGATGTAGCAGGTGCGGTTATCCAGCCCCCACAACACGAAATAGGGGGCGAAGGCGCCGGGCACATAGCGCTTGTAGGAGTTGATCACCGGGGCAAAGATGGCGGCGGTGCCCTGCGCGTGCGCCAGGTGGCCGGCGATCCACTGGTAGGCCAGCCGGGACAGGCCCTCCGGCGCGGCCGGATCGGAGAAGGCATTGGCCCCGGTCGTGCGGTCGTTCAGGCTCATGTGCAGGTGAAAGCCGCTGCCTCCCAGGTCGCTGCGCGGCTTGGCCATGAAGGTGGCCAGCAGGTTGTTCTGCCAGGCGATCTCTTTCACCGCCTGCTTGAAGAAGAAGGTGCGATCCGCGATCTGCAAGGCTTCGGCGTGGTTGAGGTTGATCTCGTACTGGCCGGGGAAGAATTCGTGGCAATAGGAAGTGACCTCATAGCCCATGATCTCGATCGCTTCGGCGATCTGGTGGCTGACCCGCTGGCGATCGATCGTCTCGTTCCAGGTGTAGACCATGCTGGGCTTGTCGACGTAGGTGCGGCACTCCCCCTCCACCTGTTGCAGCAGGTAGAATTCCAGCTCGCTGCCGATGATCGGGGTGTAGCCCAGTTGGTTCACCTCGGCCACCATGTTTTTCAGGATCTGGCGGGGGGCCAGGGGCAGCAGTTCATCCCGATAGTACAGGTCGGCCACCACCGCCGCGGTGTTGCGCTCCCAGGGGATGAGGGTGAAGGTGCTGAGATCGGGGATGGCGGTCATGTCGGCGTAGCCGATCTCCTCGGCCACGCCGGTGCCGGTGGCAGGATTGCCGGCCAGATCCAGCGCAAAGGTGGGGATGGCGAAGTGAACGCCATGATCGATGGCGTGGGCGAAGTGACGCGCGGGCACCACCTTGGCCCGCGCCACGCCAAAGAGGTCGGGGAACGTCACCTTGATCGATTGAATGCCCTGGGCTTGAATGCGTTCCAGGATTTCTGCTTTCATAAACCGCTCCTTGGTCAGTGTTCAGTGGTCAGTATTCAGTATTCAGTGTTCAGTATTCAGTGTTCAGTGGTCAGTGGCTACTAACGACTGAACACTGAATACTGAACACTGAACACTGAATACTGAACCCGACCGGTCTCCCCAAAATCTCGGCATTGTTAGGAAAATCACACTTCATTTCTGCCGGCGCGGGCGCGGGGCTGCAAAAGAAAGACGCCAGCTTCGGGGGAAGCTGGCGTCTCCTGGATCGGGAAAAAGCCTGTTCGGCTCAGCGGCGGCGGCGGGCGACGCGCGCGCCTGCTGCGGCCACGCCGCCGGCCAGCGTCAGGGCCAGCAAGGGCAGGGCCGCACCCCCGCCTGCCGTGCGGGCGTCAATGGCGCGGAGGGTGAGGGCGGTGGCAGTAGATGGATAGAACATTACATTGTCAAAATAGACTGGACCAACCGGATTAACTCCTGAACCGCTAGCCGGTGTCTGAATGAAGAGTCGTAATTGGGCACAGGTCGCAGTTGCTGGGGCTGTGACGGATAGCCACCCATATGTCCATGCATCAGTTGTCGTCACATCAACAGTGTTCGTGGATAATTGGCTTCCACTACAATCAGCGTTCACGTACCAAGCTGCCCGTAAACGAGCTGCGCTGACTCGTGTAGCAGTAGAGGGGATGTAAATCCAAGAAACAAATGAGTAATTTGTGCCTCCCGTCACTGCTACGGGATTTGATGTTTTGATGGTCTGTGCACCAACAGACGTATTGTTGGACGTGGCAGCTGTGCCAGTGATCTTCATTGCATAGCTACCATTGTGTACCTGGTCGGTTGAGCGCTCAATGGTGATAACAGCGTTACTGACTTCCCAGTTGGTATCCGGTACAGTGGCTTCGACTCCACAATTCTTGCCAGCAATTAGATTATAGGCCTGCGTTGCACAATCAGCCGGTTGAGGGGGCGCAGCGTAAGCCCGAAATACAGGCAGTACAAACAATGCAACAAAAACCAGCACCACTGCGATCATAACCGACATCCATTTACCTTTCATGCAACATCCTCCTTGTGGGTTGCCGAAGACGGAGAGGGGCGTTAGAGTGGCGCCGGCTGTGGCCGTTCGACGCCAGGGGAAGGGGAGAGCGCCGGCAGGAACAGGTGAGAGATGAGGTCGATGCCCCCGGCGCCTCTTGGGATTGGGTGACTGCGGCATTGTACACATCTGCCCCGGCCAATGCAAAAATGGTAGTTGGCCTACGCGCGGGCGCGGCGCGGCGGCTGCCGTGGCCCCACGCCTGATTTGGCGAATGCGTCCGGTCTGTAGTCAAATATCCGCTGTTTTGTCTCCCCCGCATCCCCTCTCCCCCTCTTGGAGGACACGCATGGCGTCCTTTCATCGTTCTCTTGCCCTCATCCTCTTGTGTCTGGTGGCCGCGGCGGTGGCAGCGCCGGCAGGGTGGGCCTGGCCCGCGCCCGCGCCCGCGGCGGTGGCGCCGCTGACTACGACTGTCTTTATCAATGAAATCCACTACGACAATACCGGTACCGATACCGGCGAGGCGATCGAGATCGCTGCACCGTCAGGCACAAGCCTGACAGGTTGGAACGTTGTTCTGTACAACGGTAATGGAGGGGCCTCGTATGACACAGACCCACTTGGCGCCGTAGCTGGTACCTGCGGAACCTATGATTTGTACGTCATCAACTATGCCTCGAATGGTATTCAGAATGGTGCGCCTGATGGTCTGGCACTGGTAGACGCCAGCAATACGGTTGTTCAGTTCTTAAGCTACGAGGGAACTTTTGCTGCAACCAATGGCCCGGCCAATGGAATGACCAGCACCGATATCGGTGTCAGCGAGAGCGGCTCTGGGGCCGCGGGCAATTCGCTGCAGCTGGCCGGAACGGGCACGCAGTACTCCGATTTCGCATGGCAAGCGGAAGCCACGAGCACCTTTGGCGCGTGCAACACCGGCCAAACCTTTGGCTCCTCCGGCGACACCCCCCCCACCGTCAGCAGCTCCACCCCCGCCAACAACGCCACGGGCGTCGCCGTGAACGCGGCCATCACCATCAACTTCAGCGAGAGCGTGGATGTGGCAGCCGGCGCCTTTGCCGTCGAGTGCCCCACGGCGACGCCGATCCTCTTCAGCGCCGCCCCGGCCCTGCCGGCCACGGGAACGACCAGCGTGACGCTGACCCCCAGCAGCGCCCTGCCCCAGAGCACCGTCTGCACCGTCACCGTGGACAAAGATAGTGTGACCGACAAGGATGGTACGCCGGAGAACATGGCGGCAGATCATGTTTTCTCCTTCACCACCGCTGAGCCCCCCACCATTGCCAAAATCCACGCCATCCAGGGCAGCGGCAGCGCGGTCGTCCCCGGCACCTACACCGTCGAGGCCATCGTCACCGGCGACTACCAGGGCGCCACCGGCACCGACGACTTCAAGCTGGACGGCTTCTTCATCCAGGAGGAGGACGCGGACATTGACGGCGACTCAACCACATCCGAGGGTATCTTCGTCTACTGTGCGGCCTGCCCGACGGACGTGGTGGTGGGCGACAAGGTGCAGGTGACGGGTGCTGCCGGCGAGTTCTTCAACATGAGCCAGCTCAGCGCCACCACCGCGGGTTCAGTGGTCGTGGTCAGCAGCGGCAATACCCTCCCCACACCGGTCGCGCTCGCCCTGCCGGTGCCCGGCGTCACCGCCACCGACCTGGCCGGCGCCCAGGCGCAGATCAACGCGTACTACGAGCAGTTCGAGGGGATGTTGGTGAAGTTCCCGACAACGCTCAGCGTCACCGAGTACTTCGAACTCTCCCGCTACGGCCAGGTGGTGCTGGCCGAAGGCGGCCGCTTCCGCCAGTTCACCGATGCCAACGCGCCCGCGACCGCCGGCTACACCGCACACCAAATCGACTTGGCCCGGCGCAAGGTGATCCTGGACGACGACAGCAACCAGCAAAACCACGCGCTGATGGAGAATCCTGATATCCCCGTCTTTCACCCCGTGCCCGGCTTCAGCACCACCAACTACGTACGGGGCGGCGACACCATCACCGACCTGACCGGCGTGCTGCACTGGTCCTTCGCCGGCCAAACCGGCACCGACGCCTGGCGCATCCGGCCGGTGATGGATGCCAGCAATGCGCCGGTCTATCCCTACACCTTCACCTCGGGCAACCCGCGCGGGGCCGCGGCCGACGTGGGCGGCAACATCAAGGTGGCCAGCTTCAACGTGCTCAACTACTTCACCACCCTTGGCTCGCGCGGGGCGAACTCCACGGCCGAACTCGACCGTCAGGCTGCCAAGATCGTCGCCGCCTTCGCGGGCCTAAACGCGGACGTGATCGGGGTGATGGAGATCGAGAACAACAACGACATCGCTATTGCCGACCTGGTGAGCCGGCTTAACGCCAGCGCGGGCGCGGGCACTTACGCCTACATCGCCACCGGCACGGTCGGCGCCGATCAGATCACCGTGGGCATCATCTACAAGCCGGCCAAAGTCACGCCGGTGGGCGCGGTGCAAACGCTCACCGCGGCCGCGTTCACCGACCCCAACAGCACCGGAACGCAGCGCAACCGGCCGGCCGTGGCGCAGACCTTCGATGAAAACGTCTTGGGCGAGCGCTTCACCGTGGTGGTCAACCATCTGAAGTCCAAAGGAAGTTGCCCCAGCAGTGGGCCTGACACCGACCAGGGGGACGGCCAGGGCTGCTGGAATGCCACGCGGGCTGCCGCAGCCGCATACATGGTGGGTACCTGGATCCCGGCGCTGACATCCAGCAGCGGCGACCCCGACATCCTGATCGTCGGTGACCTGAACGCGTATCGCAAGGAAGACCCCATTGCCAATATCGAGGCTGCCAGCTATAACGACTTGCTTGACAGCCTGCTGGGCGCGCCGGCCTACGGTTATGTCTTCGATGGGCAACTCGGCTACCTGGACCACGCGCTGAGCAATGCAACCCTGACTCCCAAAGTTAGCGGCGTCAGCGAGTGGCACATCAACGCGGACGAAGTGAACCTGCTTGACTACAACGACACGGTGCAGGATGCCGGCGAACAAGACTTCAACGTCAAGCCGTCGGCCACAACGCTTTATGAAGCCAACGCCTACCGTTCCTCCGACCACGACCCCGTGATCATTGGCCTCTGCACCACGCCGGCCCTGCCCTCGGCCTTCAGCATCAGCCGCAGCGGCGCGGATGCGATCCTGGACTGGACGCCGAGCAACGGCGCGGTGGCGCACTGGGTCTGGCGCAGCACCGACCCCTACTTCACGCCCACGACAGCGCCGCACCGCGGGCAGGCCGCCGGCGTCCACAGCCTCACCGACGCCGCCGCGGTGGGCGACCCTGCCCACAACTATTTCTACACCATCAGCGCCTGCGGCCTGCCCGGCGACCCCGCCACCCTGCAGCGGGTGGGCGAGTTCGATTTCGCCCTCGTCCCCGGCAGTTGAGCGCGCAGGGTCGGAAGATGATTACACCGCCTGCCCGGCCACGCCTGGCAGGCGGTTTTGTTTGGCGCACAGTCGCCGCGCCTACGCCCGGCAGGCGGTTTTGTTTGGCGCACAGTCGCCGCGCCTACGCCCGGCAGGCGGTTTTGTTTGGCGCACAGTCGCCGCGCCTACGCCTCGGCAAAAGGCTGTTCCGGCGGAGTTTCCGGAGTCATCACCAGTTCGGCGTGCAAAAAGCCCCCCTCGTCCAGAAAAAAGGTGGCCACCTCCACCCGGCCCCACACCCGGCCCCCGGCCAAAATCTCCACCCGCTGCGCCTGGATGTGGCCCTTGAACGCCCCGGCCACCGAGACCGTCTCCGCCTGAATGTCGGCCTGCACGCGGGCCTCCGCCCCGATCACGACATTGCCCAGAGTCTCGATGCGGCCCTCCTCCAGCACGCCATCGATGCGCACCGAGGCGTCGGTCTTGAGTTCGCCCCCGCGCAGGGTGACGCTGGGGCCAATGGTGAGGTCGATACGGTCAGGCGCCGGACGGCGGTCTTTGCGGAACATGGTTTCTCGTGGTGAATGAAGTGTGGTGCGACGGTCGATCCCCTCCCCCCGCTCCCCTGCGCCCTGCCCCTTAACCCAAATGCTTGAGCAGCGGGCTCATCGTCTCGCCGCTGTGGATGTGATCGATGGCCGTGGCCAACATCTGCGCAACCGACAACACCTTCAATTTGGGATGGTGTTTGCGATCGGGGATGTGGATGGTGTTCGTCACCAGCAATTGCTTGATGAAAGGCGCGTCCAGGCGCTCGAGCGCGCTGTCCAGCAGCACAGGATGGGTGATGGCCAGATACACTTCGGGCCGCGCCCCCGCCTCCACCAGCGCCCCCACCTGGGTGAGCACGCTGCCCCCGGCAATGACATCATCGAAGACGATGGGGGTCCTGTCCGCGATATCGCCGACGATAGCCATCGTCTCCACCGAACTGAAGCCGGTGCGGCGTTTGTGCATCAACACCAGGTCGAGATCGAGCAGACGAGCGAAACGCCCGGCCAGCTTGGCCCGGCCCACATCAGGCGCGACGACGACCGGGTTGGTCAGCCGCTCCACCTTGCGAAAATGCTCGGCAAAGACCATCATGGCCGAGAGGGGATCGACCGGAATGGTGAAAAAGCCCTGCGTGGCCTCGGCGTGGATGTCCACATAGATCACGCGGTTGGCGCCCATCGTCTCCAGCATGGTGGCCACCACGCGGGCGCTGATCGCCTCGCGGCCTTTGGCCATGCGCTCCTGCCGTCCGTAGGGAAAATAGGGGATGACCACATTGATGGCGTGCGCCGAAGCCCGGCGGAACGCGTCGATGTACAACAGCAACTCCATCAAATGATCGTTGACCGGCTGGGAGCAGGGCTGGATGATGTACACGTCATCATCCCGCACCAACTCGTCGATCATGACATGGATCTCCGAGTCGGGCAGTGTTTGGGTTTGACACTGGCCCAGCGGCTTGCTCAGGCAGGTCGCGATCTCTTCGGCCAACGGGCGGTTGGCGCTGCCGGAGAAGATGCGCAGAGGGTGGCGATTGCGTGACATAATCGATCCAGGAATGGCCGAAAGCGTTGTCTGGTCTGGCATTATATGTTAGCATTCGCGCCCCAGCCAAACCCACGACCCGCCTCAGCACATCACCTGCTGCCCTGTCCATGACCACGAAACTGTTGATCGCCACCCACAACCCCGGCAAAGCCCGCGAATATCAGGCCCTGTTGGCCGATCTGCCGCTGCAGATCACCTGGCTGGTGGCCGAGGGCATCACCTTCGAGGCCCCGGAGCAGGGTGCCACCTTTGCCGAGAATGCCAGGGCCAAGGCCAGGGCCTACGCCCAGATCAGCGGCCTGCTGACCTGGGCCGATGACAGCGGCCTGGAGGTGGACGCGCTGGGCGGCTGGCCGGGCGTGGCCTCGGCCCGCCATGCCGGCCCAGACGCCAGCGATTGGGATCGCTTGCAGATCCTGTTGCAGCGCCTGTCTGGCCTGCCCTACGAGCGCCGCGCCGCGGTCTTTCGCTGCGCGGTGGCCGTGGCCACGCCCACGGCCGACCTGTTCCTGGCCGAGGGCAGCAGCGCCGGGGTGATCGCAGAGCAGCCGCAGGGGGAGGGCGGGTTTGGCTATGATCCGATCTTCTATGTGCCCAAATTCGGGCGCACCTTTGCCCAATTGACCCCGACAGAGAAGCACAGCATCAGCCATCGCGGCCGCGCGGCCCGCCGCGCCCGCGTCCTCTTGCAGCGTTACCTGCACGAAGAGGGGCCAGGGCGCTGAAACACGCCCCGGCCCCTGGCGAGAGCGAAAAAAGGGGGGATCAGCGCTCCAGCGCGGCTGCAAGCGCGCAGACAAAACGGCGGACAACCTGCAATTCGGCGGGGGTGAAAGCCTGCGCGGTGCTGTCCAACGCTTCCAGCGCCCCATCCCAGGCCGATTGCACCAACGCCTCGCCAGATGGCGTCAACTCCACCAGCACCGAACGGCGATCTTCCGCGAAACGTTGGCGCTGCACCAGTTCGGCGCGGGTCAGGCGGTCGATGATCCCGGTCATCGTGGCCGAAACCTGCTGCGCCTGCCGGGCCAGCGCGCCCATCGAGGTCTTGCCGCCCGCCCCCTGCAAGGCGCTGAGGGTGTAGAATTGCGGCACAGTCAGATGCAATTCTGCGATTTCTTGACCAAAGCGGCGATATTGTAGCCAGTTCAGACGAATCAAATCATCTCGTAAATGATTGGTGATATCGTTATCCGAAGGGGTCGACTGTGTCAGCATGTGCGCTCCTCGTGTGAAAAATGGGTTGCCAAAACACTTTACGACGCCAACAGTTTAGGATGATCCCCAACATTTCTCAAGCCCTTTGGCTTGCTACATCCTGACTGTTTCATTACAGGAGGGTAACTGCCCCGCCCGATGACAAAAAAACCCTAAAGGTTTTTGAAACCTTTAGGAGTTGCAGTTTTCAAACGCATCGATCACCATTCAATCATTGATCATCAATCATTAATCGCGCCAAAAAGCCACTGATCGCCCCGATCACCAGGCCCGGCTGCTCGATCATCAGCATGTGCCCCCCGCCCTCGATCGTGGTCAGATCGGCGTCGGGCAACTGTTCGCACAGAAACGCAGCATATTTCAGCGGCGTCATCTGATCTTGCGTGCCCCCGATCACCAGCGCCGGCAGCCGGATCTCGCCCAACCGGGCCATGCTGTCGAAGGCATTGCATGCCTGCCAGTCCCCGGCCAGCACCGCCGGGGGCACGGCCAGGAAGTGGCGCAGATACTGCCGTTTCTGTTCAGGCGTGGCCCGCTGGCCATGCACCCACTCCACCAGCAGCGCCCCCACCCTCGCCGGATCCTTCTCCACCTGCTGCAAGATGTCGGGGTGCACCCGCAGCCGCGCGCCCGTGGCCACCAACACCAGCCCCCGCAACTGCTGCGGATGGCTGAGGGCAAAGGCCTGGGCAATGGCCCCGCCCATCGAATGCCCCACCAGAAACACGTTTTGTAGATGGAGTGTTTCTAAAAAAAGCAACACGCCCTTCGCGTAATCATTGATATTGGAATACCCTGGAGGAGCAGAACGGCCGTGTCCTGGTAAGTCTAGGGCATAAACGGCCGTTTCTGGCAAACGGCGCAGTTCCGCAGGCCAGTCTAAATGGCTGCCACCCGCCCCATGAACCAAAACCAGGGCAGGGGCATTGGTTGCTGCTGGTTGATGTGCATAAAACAGTTTTTGCTCATTAAAGGTGATATAAGGCATAAATTGGATAATTGGGTAATTAAGTAATTAGGTAATTGGGTAATTACCCAGTTACTCAATTACCCAATTGCTTTTAGGAGTTGAGTGATGATTAGTTTTGAACTTGAACAAGAACAGAAGATGCTGGTAGACACAATCGGCCGTTTTGCGGCTGAACGGGTGAAAAAGGTGTTTCGGGATGCCGATGAAGAAGGCAAATTGCCAGCCGACGTGGTACAGGCTGGGTGGGATATTGGGGTGTTGCCCAGCAGCTTGCCCGAAGCCTATGGTGGTTTTGGCGAGTATGCTGTGATGACCGGTGCTTTGGCACTAGAAGCCTTTGCCTATGGCGATCTAGCGACCACATTCCAGATATTCACCCCTGGTTTGGTGGCTGTGCCAGTGATGCTGGCAGGCACAGAAGCCCAAAAGGAAGCCCATTTACCCCTGTTTTGCGAACCCAAACCGCCCCAGGTGACGGCTGCTCTCACCGAACCCCGTTACCACTTTGACCCACGCAACTTGAAGACAACGGCCGTTTTAGAAAACGATGACTATGTGTTAAACGGCGCGAAAAGTATGGTGCCTCTGGCCGCCAATGCCGAAATGATACTGGTGTATGCCAACGAAAACGGCCGAACCCAGGCATTCTTTGTCCCCCGCGACACCCCTGGCCTCACCGTTTTGGAGCGCGAAAAACTGAT
>JABWBG010000063.1 GCA_013360575.1 Caldilineales bacterium | reverse complement strand
GCCATCACCTCGTTGCCGTGCTCGCTGCCGGCGGCGGCGACGGCCTGCGCGGCCTGGGCGGCGGCTATCTGGCCGATGCTGGCAGCCCAGGCGGCCGGGGCATAGTCCGCCAGCCGTTCGTGTACGACCAGATGGACGCGGCCCACGCCATAAGCAGCCAGGGCCTCGGCCAACGGCCGCGCTTCCTCGCCCACCATCACCGCTTCCAGGGCCGCCCCCATCTGCCCGGCCAGCCCGTGGCAGAAAGTCAGCATCTGCAATGAGAGCTTGCTCAGTTTGCCATCTTCGTGTTCGACGAATGCCAGGATCATAGTCACACCATCCTCAGTTCTTTGAGCAATTCGACCACTGCGCCCGCGGCCGCCGGGCCTTCGCCCAGGATCTGCACCGTGCTCTCCTGCTCTTTGGGCGCCACCAGCCGGGCCTTGCGCAGGCCGCCGGGCCGGTGTGTGGGCTGGATGCGTTCGATCGGTTTCTTCTTGGCCCGCAGCTTGCCCGGCAGCGAGGGATAGCGGGGGTAGTTGATGCCCTCTTTGACCGTGACGACCGCCGGCAGGGGCGTCTCGTAGACCTCCCAACCGTTGGTCACAGGCCGCCTGGCCGTGATCACGCCATCGGCGATGCTGATCTCTTTGACGCCGCTGATGCAGGGCAGGCGCAGGGCGTGGGCCACACGGATCCCCACCTGGTAGCCGGCGGCGTCGGCCGATTCGTTGCCAAAGAGCAGCAGGTCGAAGGGCCGGCCGGCGATGGCGGCGGCGATGGCCCGCGCCGTGGCCTGGGCGTCCCAATCGCCGCCGTCCGTTTCCAGCAGGATGGCGTTGTCGACGCCCTGGGCCATGGCGTAGCGCAGTTGCTCGGCAGCCTCCTCCGGGCCGAGGCTGAGCACGGTCGCTTCGCCGCCGTGCTTCTCCACCAGACGCACGGCCTCCTCCACCGCGCACTCCTCGTGCGGGCTGACGTCGAAGCCGAGCAGCTTTGTGTCGATCTCCTGCTCATCCGGGGTGAGGAGGATGCGCGACCCCGGCGCGGGAATGCGTTTGACGCAGACAAGGATGTTCATCGTTTGTGTCTCTCTCGAAAGTCGGTTGTGTCGAACGGCGTCTTACGATACAATGCTGTCACTATGGAAATCGCTGCCTCTATCGAATTCGATCCGGAGACCCACCTGTATGTCGGCGCGATTCCAACCATCCCTGGCGCGCATAGCCAGGGCGCCACGTTGGATGAGCTACACGCCAACTTGCAGGAGGTCCTGGAATTGTGTTTTGAGGAATTTGCAGATCCGCTCGATCAGATGCCTCGTTACCGATTTGAGGAAGAACTGCGCCGCCTGTAGATCGCTCCGCATGCTGTTCGGTCATCGCTTCATCCGTGCATCCTCGGGGTCGAACAGCGGCGTGTTGCCCACCACCGCCACCGTAACGGGGTAACGCTCGCCCATATACTCCACGGCCAGCTGCGTCCCCACCACGGCGTATGCGGGCGGCAGATAGGCCAGCAGGATGTGCTTGCCCACCGAAGGCCCGGCCCCGGCGCTGGTGACATACGAGCCGCGGCCCTTGCCGTCGACGATGCGTTCGCCGGCCGGGGTCAGGATCGGCTCCTTGCCCAGCATATACCGCTTCACGCCCGACGCCTGACGGTGATCGTCCACCGTCAGGGTGCAAAGATGGGCCGCCGGCGGCTCGGAACGGGCCTTGAGATAAGCTTCCTTGCCGATGAAGTCCGCCTCCTTGACCTTGGGCCGCGCCAAGCCTGCCTCCACCGGGTTGTATTCCGATTCCAGTTCGGCCCCGAACAGCCGGTAGCCTTTCTCTAGCCGGCCAGTCGTGCCGTAGACGCCGATGCCAAAGGGGGCGATGCCGTGCGGCTGGCCCGCCTCCCACAGCAGATCCCACAGCTTCTGGCCCTGCTCCATGCTGGCGTAGATCTCCCAGCCCAGATCGCCCACATACGAGATGCGCAGCGCCCAGGCCCTGAGCGTGCCAATGGTGATCAGCCGGGCCGTACCGTAGGGGAAAGCGGCGTTGGAGACATCGTCCCCGGTCACGCTTTGCAAGACGTGGCGGGCGCGCGGCCCCCACAACCCGATCGTGCACAGGCTCGTCGTCATGTCGGTGAGATGCACCGACCCATCCGCAGGCATGTGGTCGCGCAGCCACTTTTTGTCACGACCGCCGTCAGCGCCGCCGGTGACCACCCGGAAGGCGTTGGGGCCGGTGCGCACCATGGTCAAATCGGTGCGAAAGCCGCCGTGCGGGTTGAGCAGCGGCGTGTAGACCGCCCGACCCACAGGCACATCCATCTGGTTCACCGCCATTTTCTGCACGAAATCCAGGGCGCCAGGGCCGGCGAGGTCGAAAATGGCAAAGGCGCTGAGATCGACCATGCCCACGCGCTCGCGCATGGCCAGGTGCTCGGCGGTGATGATCGGCGACCACCAACGCGCCTCCCATTCGGCGGCGCGGTTCTGCACCCGGTCGCCGAACTCATCCAGCAGCTTGCGGTTGGACTCGTACCACCAGGGCCGCTCCCAACCGGCCGTCTCGAAGAAAAACGCGCCCAACGCCTGCTCGCGGGCATAAAACGGGCTGAGCCGCACGTTGCGGTTGGAGGCCCACTGCTCGGCCGGGTGGACGATGCCGTAGGTCTTGTTGAAGCCTTCATCGGTGCGGGCGCGGATGTGCGTGCGGGTGCGGGCGTGGTCGTAGAAGCGGGCGATGTCCGAGGTGTGGAGGTCGATCTCCGACCAGCCGTGGGTCATCCACTCGGCCATGGCCCGGCCCACGCCCGGCCCTTCTTTGATCCACACCGCCGAAGCCGACCACAGGTTCTTGACCTCGACCGTCTCGCCCAGCACCGGGGCGCCATCGGCCGTGAGCGAGAGCAGACCGTTGATGGCGTAGCGCACGCCCACCCGCTCATCGCCGAGGATGGCGGGCATCAGCTCCAGCGCCTGCTCCATCTGCAGCTCGAAATCTTCTTCGGTGAAGGGCAGTTCGGTGGGCGAGAGCTTGGATTCCTCGATGGAGGGGATCTCGTCGGCGTCGTAGAGGATGGCGCGATGCGCGTAAGAGCCGACTTCCATATCGCCGCCGTGCTGGCGCTCGTACATGTTGGTGTCCATGTCGCGCACGATGGGATATTCGATCTCGCCGACGGTGGTGGCGAAGAGCGGCACCGGGCCGACGCTGATCATCTGGTGGACGGCGGGGGTGAGGGGGATGGTGGCGCCGGCCATGCGGGCGATGCGCGGCCCCCAGATGCCGCAGGCGATGACCACATATTCGGCGGCGATGTCCCCGCGGCTGGTGCTCACTCCGGTCACTTTGCCATCCTTGACGAAGACGTCCAGCACCTCGGTGTTGGCGAAGGTTTGCAGCGCGCCCAGGGCCATGGCCCGCTCGCGCATGATCGTGCCGGCGCGCAGCGAATCGACCACGCCCACGCCGGGCGTGTAGAAGCCGCCCAGGATCACGCTCTCGTCGATGAAGGGCACCATTGTCTTGACCTCGGCCGGGCTGAGGAGGCGGGATTCGATGCCCCACGATTTGGAAGAGGCCAGGCGGCGGGTCAGTTCCTGCATGCGCGCCTCGGTGCGGGCCACCTCGATGCCGCCGCTGCGGGTGAAGACGCCCATCTCCTGATACTGCCTGACGCTGTCGAGGGTGAGCAGCGTCATCTCTTTGGAATGATCGACCAGGAAGATGAAGTTGGAAGCGTGGCCGGTGGAGCCGCCGGGGTTGGGCAGCGGGCCTTTGTCGATCTGAACGATGTCGCGCCAGCCCAGCCGGGCCAGGTGATAGACCATGCTGTTGCCGACGATGCCGGCGCCGATGACGACGACTTTGGCTTGGGAGGGAAGGGAAGTCATGTGAAAATCTCCTTGCAGTGAGCGTGGGCGGGGCAGACAAGAGCCTGAGGGGAGACTTGATATATCTCTGATATATTTGAAAAGGAGTATAGCACGGGACGGTAAAATGGCCAAGCCGCCCCACCCGGTTTGTGAGGCTGAACGCTGCCCTCTGAAGCCGGGCTTACTTGCGCGTTCCGTCCGAGGGTTTATAATGCGGGGCCATGTCCTCTGCCCCGACTTCACCCATGTCTATGACCGCTGCCCGGACGCTGACATCTCCACAGATGGCGGCGCTGCGCCAGATCTTGCAGCGCTATCGTGGTCAGGGCGGCGCCTATCTGTTGCCCTGCCTGCACGAGGCGCAGGCCGTCACCGGCTGGCTGGATGCCGACACCTGCACCGAGATCAGCCGGGCGCTGAATGTGCCGCTGGTGCAGGTGCACGAGGTGATCGAGTTCTACACCCTGTTTTACAACGAGCCGGTGGGCCGCCGCATCGTGCGCGTGTGCGATGATCCGCCCTGCTTTCTGGCCGGCAGCAGCGAGATCGTGCGGGCCTGCGCCCGGCAGTTGGGAGTCGATGAAAAGGGCGGGACGAGCAGCGATGGTCGGGTGACGCTGGAAATCCACCCCTGCCTGGGCCGCTGCGAGCAAGCGCCGTTCCTGATGATCGATGACGATGCCCACGGTCATGTGCAGCCGGCGCAGATTCCCGATCTGCTGGGAGAAGGCGCATGAGTTATCAACCGGTGCTCACCGCCCGCGTGGGCGTGGTCGATCCGGCCAGCCTCAAGGACTATGAGGCGCACGGCGGCTTCCGGGCGCTGCGCCATGCCATCGCCATCGGCCCGGACGCGGTGATCGATCTGGTGACGCAAGCGCATGTGCTGGGCCGGGGCGGGGCCGCGTTCCCGGCCGGAATCAAATGGAAGGCGGTGAACGAGGAACACGGCCCCAAGTTCGTGGTCGCCAATGCCGACGAATCGGAGCCGGGCACGTTCAAAGACCGCGTGATCATGGAGGGCGATCCCTTCTCGCTGGTCGAGGGCGTGATTATCGCCAGCTACGCGGCGCTGGCCGAGAAGGCATACATCTACATCCGCGGCGAATATCCGCAAGCCATTGCCTGCGTGCAGCAGGCCATCGCCGCCTGCTACGCCGCCGGTTATCTGGGCGAGAATATCCTGGGGGCCGGATTCAACTTGCAAGTCGAGATCAGAAAAGGGGCGGGGGCGTACATCTGCGGGGAAGAAACAGCGCTGTTCGAGAGCATCGAAGGCAAGCGCGGCTTCCCCCGCCTGAAACCGCCCTTCCCCACACAATCCGGCCTGTTCGGGCGGCCCACCCTGATCAACAACGTGGAGACGTTGATCAACGCCCTGCCGCTGGTGTTGTATGGCCCCGACTGGTATCGCCAGTTCGGGCCGTCCGACTCGCCCGGCCCCAAGCTCTATTGCCTGTCGGGGCGGGTGCGCCATCCTGGCCTGGTGGAAGCGCCGATGGGCACGCCGCTTTCCGAATTGATCTACGAATATGGCGGCGGCGTCACCGGCAGCGGCGAGTTGGGCGGCGTGCTGCTGGGCGGGGCCGCGGGCGCCTTCATCAGCCCGGAGATGATCGATGTGTTCATGGATTTCGCCACGCTGCGCGAGATCGACGCCGCGCTCGGCTCCGGCGTGGTCATGGTTTTCGACACCTCGGCAGACATCAAGGGCGTGCTCAAACGCATTGCCCATTTCTTCGCCCATGAATCCTGCGGCAAGTGCTTCCCCTGTCAGCTCGGCACGCAACGGCAGGTGGAGATCATCGATCGCCTGGCCGCGGACCGCCTGCGCCCCGGCGACCTGGCGCTGCTGCGCGAGGTGGGCCAGACAATGACCGACGCCAGCATCTGCGGCCTGGGCCAGACCGCGGCCGGCGCCATTCGCACCGCCCTCGACCGCTTTGGCTACGAAGCATCGACGGGCGAGTTTTACACGTTTCAGCGGTAGTTCCATGCCCCCTAACGAAATCTGGATCACCATCGACGGCCAGGCGTTGAAAGTACCGCCCGGCATCACCATTTTGGAGGCGGCAAGGCTGGCGGGGGTGGAAATCCCCACCCTCTGCTACCACCCCAGCCTGACGGCCAACGCCGTGTGCCGGCTGTGCGTGGTGGAATGGCGCGGCAGCCGCACGCTCGTGGCCGCCTGCGCGGGCACGGTGCGGCCCAACGCCGTCATCCTCACCAACTCGCGGCGCGTGCGCACCGCCCGCCGCACCATTTTGGAGATGCTGGCCGCGTCCGTCGATCTCAGCGACGCTCCCGACCTGCAAGCCCTGCTGGCCGAGTACGGCGGCGACCCTAACCGCTTCGGCGAGGACGCGGCCCGCCGCACGTTCGATGGCGTCAAGGCCGATAACCCCTTTTACGTGCGAGATTATGACAAGTGCGTGCTCTGCTGGCGCTGCGTGCAGGTCTGCGCTGACGACGTACAGCACACCTACGCCCTCGGCTTCAATGGCCGTGGCTTCCATACCGAAATCGCCACCTTTTTCGATGCGCCCATGCCCGACACTACCTGCGTTTTCTGCGGCAATTGCGTGGGCGTCTGCCCCACCGGCGCGCTCAAAGGCAAGCGGGAGTATTTGTGGGGTGGGTAGGTTGGTTAGTTGGTTTGTTTGTTGGTTTGTTTGTTGGTTTGTTGGTTTGTTTGTTGGTTGGTAGGTTGGTAGATTGGTAGATTGGTGGGTATTTCTCGCCTCTTTCGTCTCTCTATCTGAATTCTCTATCTGAATTCTCTATCTGAATTCTCTATCTGAACTCTGCATGGGTATTTTTTCCGTTTTTGTCAATGTAATTGCGCCGGTGTTTGCATTGGTGGCGATCGGCTATCTGGTGGGGCCGCGGTTGGGGCTGGAACCGCGCACGCTGACGCGCTACGCCTACTATCTGCTTGTGCCCGCGTTCGTGTTCAACGTGATGAGCACCGCGCAGATCGAAGTGGGTCTGGCCGCGCGCATGCTGCTGTACATGCTGGCCGTGGTCGTTGCCTCCGGCTTGCTGGGCTACGGCGTGGCCCGGATCATGAGACGGCCGCCGGCCACGGCTGGCGCCTTCGTGCTCATTGCCGTGTTTGGCAACGTCGGCAACTTCGGCCTGCCCCTGGTCGAATTCCGCTTCGGGCCTGAGGCGCTGGCCCCGGCCACCTTCTATTTTCTGGTGATCAGCATGGCCGCGTTCGCCATCGGCGTGGCCGCGGCCAACTGGGTAAAGGGCGGCAGCCTCACCGCGGCCCTGGCCGTGGCCAAAACGCCGGCCCTGCTGGCCCTGCCTCCCGCCCTGCTGGTCAATTGGCTTGACCTGGCCCCGCCGCTGGCCTTGACCCGCGCCATCGCCCTGCTGGCCGCGGCCATGGTGCCCACCATGCTCATCACCCTGGGCGTGCAACTATCCGCCGCCCGCGAAATCAAGCTCGACCGTGATGTGCTGGCGGCCAGCGCCGTCAAACTGCTGGGCGCGCCCGCCCTGGCCCTGTTTTTGATCCGCCCCTTTGGGCTGGAGGGCCTGGCCCGCAGCACCGGCATCGTCCAGGCCGCCATGCCTGCCGCCGTCCTCACCTCTATCATCGCCCTCGAATACGACCTCCTCCCCGACTTCGTCACCACCACCGTCCTCTTCTCCACCCTCGCCAGCGTCGTCACCCTGACCGTGCTGCTGGCGGTATTTTGATCAGTATTCAGTATTCAGTATTCAGTATTCAGTGTTCAGTATTCAGTAATCAGTAATCAGTAATCAGTCAAGCATCCACTGAATACCAAATACCAAATACCAAATACCAAATACCGAACACTGAATACTGAACACTGAACACTGAAATGCCTCCCGACCGCATCATCCCCACCACCTGCCCTTTCTGCGGCGTCGGCTGCCAGATCCAGCTCAACATCAAAGATGAGCAGATCCTGCGCGTGACCACCGACTTCGAGCTGGCCCCGAATTACGGCCAGCTCTGCGTCAAAGGCCGCTTCGGCGTCGACTTCGTCCACCACCCCACGCGGCTGACCACGCCCCTGATCCGCAAGGACATTGTGCCCGGCCAGCCCTTCGCCAAGGCCCGCAAAGCCGCATCCCTGGCCGAAGGCTACCGCGCGGCCAGTTGGGATGAGGCCCTCGATTTGGTGGCGGATCAACTGGCCGCGATAGCGCAGCAGTCGGGCGGGGATGCGATTGGCGCCTATTGCTGCGCCAAAGCCACCAACGAGGACAACTACATCTTCCAAAAACTGGTGCGGACGCTGCTGAAAACCAACAACATCGACCACTGCGCCCGCCTCTGCCATGCCGGATCGGTGGCGGGGCTGATGCGCACCATCGGCTCCTCGGCCATGTCCAACAGCATCACCGAGATGGAGCACCTCGACACCTTCCTCGTCACCGGCTCCAACACCACCTATGCCCACCCCGTCATCGCCCTCAGCCTGAAAAAAGCGGTGGACAACGGCGCCAGGCTGATCGTCATCGACCCCCGCCGCATCGAACTGGTCGACTTCGCCACGCTGTGGCTGCAACAGCGCCCCGGCAGCGACGTAGCCGTGTTCCAGGCCATGGCCCACGTGATCGTGAGCGAAAAACTGTACGACGTCGATTACATCGTGCGCCACACCGAGGACTTCGCGGCATATGCCGCCAGCCTGACCCCCTTCACACCAGAATGGGCCGAGCAAGTCAGCGGCGTGCCCGCCGACAAGATCCGGCAGGCGGCGCGGCTGTATGCCAACGCCCACAGCGCCGCCCTGTACTGGGGCATGGGCATCAGCCAGAGCACGCACGGGGCGGACAACGCCTCGGCCCTGGTGAATCTGGCCATGCTGTGCGGGCACATCGGCAAATTCGGCGGCGGCCTGAACCCGCTGCGCGGCCAGAACAACGTGCAGGGCTGCTCCGACATGGGCGGCCTGCCCAACGTCTACCCCGGCTACCAGCCGGTGGGCGATGCGGCGGTGCGCGCCAACTTCGCGGCCGCCTGGGGCGTCGATCTCAGCCCGGCCAACGGCCTCACCGCCGTGGAAATGGTGCACGCGGTCGCGCGGGGCGAGATCCGGGCCTTCTACATCATGGGCGAAGACCCCATGACCTCGGAGCCGCACCTGACCCATGCCCGCCACTCGCTGGAAAACCTCGATTTCATGGCGATCCAGGACATCTTCGCCAACGAAACCGCGCTCTACGCCCACGTGATCTTGCCCGCGGCCAGCTTTGCCGAAAAAGCCGGCACCTTCACGAACACCGAGCGCCGCGTGCAGCGCGTGCGCCCGGCCCTAAACCCGCCCGGCCTCGCTCGCCCCGACCTCGACATTCTGCTCGATCTGGCGCGGCGGCTGAGCCAGCGCCGGGGCATCGACACCCGCCAGGGCTGGGAGTACGCCGGCCCCGCTGCGGTCTGGCGGGAGGTGGGCCAGGTGGCGCCCGACTTCCGCGGCATCACCTACGAGCGCATCGCAAAGGTGGGGATTCAGTACCCCTGCCCGGATGAAGATCATCCCGGCACCCTCTATCTCTTCGCCGATGGCGTCCCGCGTGGGCGGGGCAAATTCTGGCCGCTGGATTTCCAGCCGCCGCTGGAAACGCCGGACGAAGTCTATCCCTTCAACCTCTCCACCGGGCGGCTGCTGTACCACTGGCACGGCGGCACGATGACCCGGCGCTCGGCCCTGAACGACATCGCCCCGCAGCCGGTGGTGGAGATCAACCCCGCCGACGCCCGGCGCATCCCCTGCGCGGATGGCGATCTGGTGCGCATCGCCTCGCGCCGCGGCGAAGTGACCGCGCGGGTGGAGGTGAGCGACCGCTCGCCCGTGGGCACGATCTTCCTGCCCTTCCATTATGCCGAGGCAGCGGCCAATTTGCTCACGCTGGATGAATTGGACCCCGCCGCCAAGATCCCCGATTACAAAAACACAGCAGTGGCTATTTCCCCGGCGGAAACGCACGATTGGCAGATGATCTTGCATTGAAAAACAACCATTGGCATAGAAAAAACACAGAATGGCGATCATGAGCGATCTTCTTCCAAAAGGTGCATTACCGGCAAGTTATCACCTGTATGAACAGGGAGAGTGGAAACAGATCGACGCGGCGATCGTGGCAGAGGCGATGCTGTGCATCCATGTCAATGGCCAGGAGCTGGCCGCGATGATGGCGACGCCGGTGGATCAGGAAGCGCTGGCGCTGGGGTTTCTGTGGCTGGAGGGGTTCATCGACAGCATGGACGAGGTGGAGATGGTGCAGGTGGTGGGAGCAGGGAATTGCGTGGATGTGTGGCTGCGGCACGAGATCAAGCGGCCGGAGCGGGAGATCAAGACCAGCGGCTGCGGCGGCGGCGTCACCTTCGATGACCTCACTGCCGCCCGCCCGCCCGTTGCGGCAGAGACGCGGGTCTCGCCGCAGCAGATCATCGCCCGCTACACTGACCTGCGGGCCATCGAGAGCATCTACCAGCACACGCGCGGCGTGCATGGCTCGGCCCTGTGCACGCCCGACGCGGTGCTGCTGGCCGCCGAGGATGTGGGCCGCCACAACACGCTCGACAAGCTGGCCGGCAAAGCCCTGCAGGCCGGGATCAGCACCGCAGGCTGCCTGATCGTGACCACGGGCCGGGTCAGTTCCGAGATGCTGGGCAAGGCCGCGCGCATGGGCGTGCCGGTCGTGGCCTCGCGCACCTCGCCCACCAGCCGCTCGCTGGCCCTGGCCCAGGCCTGGAATATCACACTGATCGGCTATGTGCGCACGGGGGGGATGCGGGTCTACTCGCACCCGCGGCGGCTGCTGCCGGCCTAAACCGCAGCAAACCGGGGCGAAAAGTGTAGTTGCGCTGCCTGCCAGCGGGGCGCAGGCATGTTACGCTCCGGGTCATTCCCTTCCCAAACAACAGGAGTTGCTCCCTATGACATCCCAATCTCATAAAACCGACGCCGAATGGCGCGCCGAACTGACCCCAGAACAATACCGCGTCCTGCGCCAAAAAGGCACCGAACGGGCCTTCACCGGACGCTATTGGGACACCAAAACGCCGGGCGTCTACCGTTGCGCGGCCTGCGGCGAACCCCTTTTCCAGGCAGAGAGCAAATATGACTCTGGCTCCGGCTGGCCCAGCTTCTGGCAACCGATCGCCGAGGACGCGGTGGTCACCGAGGTGGATCGCAGCCTGTTCATGACGCGCACCGAAGTGCTGTGCGCGTCGTGCGAATCGCACCTGGGCCATGTGTTCGATGATGGGCCGAACCCCACCGGCCTGCGCTACTGCATCAACTCCGCGGCCCTGCGCCTCGAACCAGAGGGAGACGGGGACGCCTGACGCCTGCCCTCACCCTCACCGCCGCAGCACGTCCAGGCTATCTGCCGTAGCCACCGGCGACTTGTGGCAATGCACCAGCTGCCAAGCGGGCGCGCCGCCCGCGCCGAAATCGTGAAACACCCGCGTCTCGTGGTGCGTCTTGTGGCTGACGCCGCCAGGGTGAATGCTGCGGATCAGCAGGGTGTAGGTGAGGATGGCAGTATCGCCGTAGAGTTGGACGCGCGGCTGCAAGACTTCGTGCTCGATGCGACCGCCCGCGACGCCGGCCAGCGTCTGCGCGTGCACGGCCAGCTCGCGCAGATGAAAATCAAGGCCATCGATGCGCTGCGGCGAGATGTACCATTCAAAAAAGGAAACATCGGCCGCGGTGGTCTGGCGATAGGTCTCGATATCGCCGGTCCAGATGCTTTGTAAATGGCGATCAAGCAGATCAAGCAGGTGTGCAACGGTAGTGGACATGCGCTTCTCTCGGCAAAATGATGGAGGCCACGAAGGCCGGCGGAAAGCAAGACAGGGCCACGATACACCGGTGCGGCAGAGAACGCAACCTGCCCCAGCGCGGGCGCTTTGGCAAAATCCCCGGCCCCGGCTACAATAGAGTCGCCCCCACCCCCAGCACACGAAAAATCCATCACGGAGGCGGGCTTATGACACGCGACGATGCACGTCTACGCCGTCTACTCGAAGAAGAACAGACCAAATTACTCGCAGATATTGCTTATTTCTCCAGCCTCGAATATCGCAACAGCGGCACCAGCAACCACATGGCCGATGACGCCTCCGAGGCCTACGATCAGGCCAGCGATTTGACCCTGCGTCTGCAAGCCGAACACCGGCTGAAGCGGATCGAGCGGGCGCTGACCAAATTCGAGCAAAATCGTTATGGCTTTTGCGAAGCCTGCGGCGAACCGATCGACTTCGCCCGCCTGAAGGCCTTGCCCGACGCCCGCTTCTGCCTCTCCTGCCAACGCAAACGGGAGACGCGCGGCGGGCCCAAGACCGGGCCGCGGGCGTTCGAAGGCCGCCGCATCGATACTCCCTCTCTGGACAACGGTTCATGAATCGACCTCGCCTCTACTACCTGATCACCCTGCTCGCCGGCGGGGTGCTGCTGCTGCTCGACCGCCTGAGCAAGCTGTGGGTGCTCGATCGCCTGGAACTGTACGAGAGCCTGACCCCTCTGCCCACCCTTGCCCCCTTTTTCCGCATCCTGCACACCACCAACACCGGGGTGGCGTTCGGGCTCTTTCGGGATGGCGGCGCGCTCTTCGCTTTGATCGCAGCCGTAGCCGTGGTGGTCATGCTGATCTACAGCCTGCGCATGGATACGCGCTCGCCTCTGGCTTATCTGGGCATGGGCTTGCTGGTGGGCGGGGCGAGCGGCAATCTGTGGGATCGCCTGGTCTACGGCCATGTGATCGATTTTCTCGATTTCCGCCTCTCCCAGGCCCTCTCCTGGCCCACTTTCAATGTGGCGGACATGGGCGTGGTGGTCGGCGTCTTCCTGTTCATGTGGGTGATCTACGCCGAGGAACGGCAGGGCGGCGAAGTGGCGGCCTCGCCCAGCCCCTGATCAGCCCCAAGCCGCGCCTGCGCCTGCCGCCATGACCCGCCACGAATTCACCGTGACCGCGGCCGGGATGCGGCTCGATCGTTTCCTGGCCCAAACCCTGCCGCAGCATTCGCGCGCCGAGATGCAACGCTGGATCGAGGCGGGAAAGGTGACGGTGAATGGCCGTGCAGTCAGGGTCAGCTATCCGGTGCAGGTGGGGGACGCGATCGTGGCGCAGCCGCCGCCGCTGCAGCCCACAGCGCTGCAAGCCGAGGCGATCCCGCTGGTCATTCTCTACGAAGACGAGGATCTGATCGCCATCGACAAGCCCGCGGGCATGGTGGTGCATCCCGCGCCGGGGCATGCCGGCGGCACGCTGGTGAACGCGGTGCTGCATCATTGCCCCGAGCTGGCCGGGGTGGGGGGCGAGAAGCGGCCGGGCATTGTCCACCGCCTGGACAAAGACACTTCCGGCATCATCCTGGTGGCCAAGCATGACCGCAGCCATCGCCATCTGCAGGCGCAGTTCAAGGCCCGCAGCGTGGAGAAAACCTATCTGGCCCTGGTGCATGGGGTGGTGCAGCCGCCAGCCGGGCGCATCGAGGCGGCGGTGGGCCGGCATCCGCGCCAGCGCCAGCGCATGGCCGTGCTGCCGCCGGGTCAGGGCCGTCCGGCTATCACCACCTATGAGGTGCTGACACAGTATGCAGCCGCGGCATTGGTGGCCGCGCACCCCCACACCGGCCGTACGCACCAGATCCGGGTGCACATGGCCGCGCTGGGCCACCCGTTGGTGGGCGACGCCCTCTACGGCCCCCGCCGCGATCCCTACGGGCTGGGCCGGCATTTCCTGCACGCCCACCGCCTGCGTTTCCGCCGCCCCAGCGATGACGCCCCCCTCGACCTCCTCAGCCCCCTGCCGGCGGAGTTGGAGAAGGTATTGGGCAGTATTCAGTAATCAGTGGTCAGTATTCAGTGTTCAGTGGTCAGTGGTCAGTATTCAGTATTCAGGATAGTTTGATAAATTAGTACAAATTACTCATTAACGAATACCCAATATCAACCACTGACCACTGAATACTGAATACTGAACACTGAATACTGAACACTGAATACTGACCACTGATTACCGACGCGGGATTTCGTGGCAGGCGCGGCAGCGGGCCTCGTAGGCCTCGCTCGCGCCGATCAAGACCACCGGATCCTCATAAAACGCGGGGCGGCCATCGATCAACCGCTGCGTGCGGCTGGCTTCCCCTCCGCACTTCATGCAGATGGCGTGCAGCTTGTCCACCATCTCTGCCTGCGCCATCAGCGCCGGCAGCGGGCCGAAAGGTTCGCCCCGGAAATCGGTATCCAGCCCGGCCACGATCACCCGCAAGCCCTGTTGCGCCAACTGATTGCAGACCGGAATCACGGCGACGTCGAAGAACTGCACCTCGTCGATGGCCACGACCGTGGCATCGCTGCGCACCCTGGCCAGCAGTTCAGCCGCAGTCTCCACCACTTCCCCCTCCCAACGCAGGCCATTGTGCGAGGCGATGGTGGCAAGGCCATAGCGGTTATCGATGGCGGGCTTGAACAACTGCACGCTCTGGCGGGCAATGACGGCGCGGCGCAGGCGACGCAGCAATTCCTCGGTCTTGCCGCTGAACATCGACCCGCAGATCACTTCGATCCAGCCGCTGCTGGGCCGGAGATGACGGTCAGGCATGATACACTCCTTGCGAAACGAGGTGATTGAGCGCCTCCTACTCTACCCGCCTGCCCGCGGATTGGCAATTTTCCGCCGCCGGATCACACAGAGATGCATCGCCCATGACGACACAGAACACTCTCCCCGCCCCATCACTCTCGACCATGTGGCTGCAACAACGCGGCGATCATGTGCGGCCGTGGTGGCAGCAGGTGCAAGCCTTGGGCTTCACCCAGATCGAGCTGAGCCACATCGTCACCCCGGCCATGATCGCCGGCCTGCGTCCGGGCGAGATCCCGGTCAGCAGCGTGCATTTTCCCGCGCCCACCCAGCCCCATCCCCACGATGCACGGCTGGCCGAGGTGCTGATCGGCAGCAGCGATGAAAGCCTGCGGCGCTGGGCGGTGGCGCAGGCCAAAGGGAGCCTGGATCTGGCCGCGGCCTGGGGCGCGCGGGCGGTCTGCATCCACGCCGGGCGGGTGGAGATGCCAGAGCGGCTGGAATGGGTGCTCTACCAACGCTTTTACGGCGGCTACGCGGGCACGCCGGTCTATCAGGCGGCGCTGGACGCGTTCCTCGCCGCCCGCGCCGCCGCGGCCGAGCCGGCGCTGAGCCAGGTGCGCCGCTCCCTGCACGAACTGGCCCGCCACGCCGAGAGCGTGGGCGTGCGCATCGGGGTGGAAACGCGGCTGCA
>JABWBG010000062.1 GCA_013360575.1 Caldilineales bacterium | reverse complement strand
CCCGCCGCCCGATCTGCCCCGTATTCGCCCCCGGCTGACGATGCTGGGCCGCGAGGAATGTCTGCGCCTGCATCAGGCTTCCTGCCACATTCTGCGCCACACCGGCGTGCGTGTGCGGCATGCCGAGGGGGTGCAATTATTGAAAGAGGCCGGCGCCCGCGTGGAAGGCGATCTGGTCAAGATCCCCCCCTCGCTGGTGGAATGGGCCCTGGCGTCGGCGCCCAACCGCTTCACCCTCTATCACCGAGACAGCGGCACAGCAGCGGTGCAATTGGATGGGGACCACGTCTACTTCGGGCCTGGCTCCGACACCCTGCGCTATCTCGACCCGCGCAGCGGCCGCCGTCGCGATTTCCTGCTGGCCGACATCGCCGATTGCCTGCACGTGTGCGACGCCCTGCCGGAGATCGGGTTTGTGATGTCGGTCGGCATCCCCCGCGATGTGCCCACCGACCGCTATTTCCGGCACCAGTTTGCGGCCATGATCCGCAACACGGTCAAGCCCATCGTCTTTGTCTGCGATAATCTGGCCGATATCGAGGCGATTGCCGAGATGGCCGCGGCCGTGGCCGGGGGGCTGGACGCGCTGGCCGCCCGGCCCACCCTCCTCCTCTATTCCGAGCCGACCACGCCCCTGCAACACATGCAAGAGGCGGTGGATAAGCTGCTCTTCGCCGCCCGCCACCGCATCCCCGTCACCCATTCCCCCGCGCCGATGATCGGCGGCACCGCGCCGATCACCCTGGCCGGGGCCGTGGCCCTGGGCAACGCCGAGATGCTCAGCGGCCTGATCATGCACCAGCTGGCGCAGGGGGGCGCGCCCTTCCTCTACGGCCACGGCGTGCATCATCTGGACATGAAGGAGACGATCAGCGTCTACGGCGCGCCCGAATTCCAACTGGCCCGGATCATGGCGGCGGAAATGGGGCGATTTTATGGGCTGCCGGTATGGGGCTACGCCGGCCACAGCGATAGCAAAGTGCTGGATGCCCAGGCCGCGGTCGACGCCCAATTCTCGGTGCAGAACGCGCTGCTGGCCCGCACCAATCTCAATCATGATGTGGGATACCTGGAGGCGGGGCTGGCCAACTCGCCCGAATTCATGGTGCTGTGCAACGAGATCATCTCGCAAGCGCGGCGTTTTGTGGATGGCGTGCGCCTCGACGATGAGTCCCTGGCCCTCGATGTGATCGATCAGGTGGGCCCAGGCGGCGAATTCCTTAGCAGCCAGCACACCATGGCCCATTGGCGGGCGCTGTGGACGCCCACCCTCTTCGACCGCCGCCGCCTGGAACCGTGGCAGAACGCAGGCAGCCAAGCGATCAACGCCCGCCTGCGCGACGCCACCGTCGCCATCATGGACAGCCACCGCGTCCCCCCCCTCTCCGCCGCCGCCGAACAGGAGATCGAAACGATCTTGCAGCGTTAGAGAGGGTGCAGGCCCCTTCTTGCCCCCTTTCCCCTTTCCCTTCGCCCCATGCTCTCTCCCCTGCTCTCCGTCCAAGCCATTCACACCTTCATCGGCCAGTTTCACATCCTGGAAGGGGTGTCGGTCGAGGTGCCCGCGGGCAGCATTGTGGCCCTGTTGGGCCGCAACGGCGCCGGCAAGACCACCACGCTGAAATCGATCCTGGGCCTGACCCCGCCGCGGCAGGGCAAAGTCTTGTTCGATGGCCAGGAAATCCAGGGCCGGCGCAGTTTCGAGATCGCGGCCCTGGGCATCGGCTTTGTGCCCGAACACCGCGCCATCTTCCGGGATTTGAGCGTGGAAGAGAATCTCAAGATCGCCGAGCGCAACAAAGGCGACCTGGAACGCAAAGCCGACTTTATTTTCGGACTCTTTCCCGATCTCAAGCGCCTGATCAAGCTGCCGGGAACCAACCTGTCGGGCGGGCAGCAGCAGATGCTGGCCGTGGCCCGCGCCCTCGTGCCCGACAACAAGCTGCTGCTGATCGACGAACCGAGCGAGGGACTCGCCCCGGTGATCATCGAAAGCATGATGGAGGCCATTCGCCAGCTTTCGGCGGACAGCACCGTGCTGCTGGTGGAACAGAACTTCCTCGTCGCCAGCAGACTGGCCGAGACCTACGTCATCATCGAGGAAGGCCGTTCCGTGAAAAGCGGCAGCATGAAAGACCTGGTTGACGACAAAGAAACCATCTACCGCTATCTAGGTGCAGCTTAATTGGTAGATTGGTAGATTGGTAGATTGGTAGATTGGTAAGTTTCGCCGTTTATTTGATGATCGTCGTCAATCGATCAATATTGAATAATCTAATATCGAATATCCAACAAACAAACAAACCAACAAACCAACCAACAAACGAACCAACCAAAAACCCCATGCCCACCGCTCTGCGTAAGAACCGCACTCAACTGATCATCCTGGCCATCCTGGCCTTGCTGTTGTTCATGGCCATCCAGGGCATGAGCACCAAAGATTGGGTGGTGACGCTGCTGCGGGCGCTGTCCGTCGGCGCCATCACCTTCCTCGTCGCCAGCGGCTTCTCCATCATCCTGGGGCTGATGGATGTGCTCAACCTGGCCCACGGCACCCTGTTCATGATCGGCGCGTACGTGGGCTGGAGCGCCTACGTGCGGCCCGACACCCTGATCGACCTGCTGCCGCCGCTGGCCCTGCTGCTGGCCGGCTTCCTGCTGGGGCCGATCTGGAGCAACTGGCTGGAACGTCTGGCCTGGGGCAGCCGCCGCCGCCATCTCTGGCCCTGGGCCGGGCTGATCCTGGCGCTGGCGCTGCTGTGGATCGCGGCCGGAAAATTCCCCGTGGCCATCTGGCATGCGCAGGAATACACCGACAGCCCCATCGTGTGGGCGCAGAACTTCGAGCGCGGGCTTGTGGCCGAATCGCTGACCCCGGCCCCACGCGGCGGCCCGGCCCTGCTGGCCCTGGTCGGACTGTTGCTGGCCGGCGTGGCCGCGTCCCTCAGTTTGGCGGGACTGCGTCGCCGCGCAGGACAGATGAGTGGGCAGGTCGCCGCCGCGGCGCGGCGGCGGGCGCTGATCGGGTGCGCGCTGCTGGCGGGCCTGGGCCTGCTCATCTTCCTCTTCGACGACACCCTCACCCGCTTCCTGCTCGGCCTCGACACCACCCTCCTCTTTCTGATCGCCATCATCGTGGCCACGCTGGCCGGGGCCAGCCTGGGCGCGCTCATGGAATCCACCCTGATCCGGCCCCTGTACGAACGCCCCATCTACCAGATCATGCTCACCTTTGGCCTGGCCTTCATCGGCACCGAGCTGGTGCGGGCGGTGTGGGGGCGCACCGGCTTCACCATGCCGCGGCCCTCACTCTTCGCCGGGACGGGCGACGGCTGCCCCGCCGCGAGCATCGGCGGCTGGTTCACACACAAATGCTCGACCATCCTCCTCACGTTTGGCGAAGACACCGCCCGCATCCGCACCTACAATGAGATCTTCGTGATCATTGTCGGCCTGATCGTGCTGGTGGCGGTGTGGTTGCTGCTGCAACGCACGCGGCTGGGCATGATCATCCGCGCCGGAGTGCAGGATAGCGAGATGGTGGAGGCGCTGGGCATCAACGTGCGCCGGGTCTTCACCCTCGTCTTTGCCCTGGGTGTGGGATTGGCCGCGCTAGGCGGCGTATTGGCCGGGCCGTCCATGGGTCTATCGGACGCCATGGGGGCCAACCTGTTGCTGGGCGCGCTGATCGCCCTGGCCATCGGCGGCCTCACCAGCTATCCCGGCGCGGCCGCGGGGTCCTTGTTGGTGGGGCTTCTGCAACAATTCATCATCAAATATGGCCAGATCGGTATCAATCTACCCTTTTTGGACGCACCCTTCAAACCCTCGCCCCCTCTGGTGCCCGCATCCACCATCCTGCTCATGGTCATCATCCTGCTGCTGATGCCGCAGGGCCTGTTCGGGAGGAGGGAATAAACCATGCCCACCTCATCCTCCCCCCGCACCTGGCTGCGCAGCCAGCTTGGCCTGATCTTGATTGTGCTGGCCCTGGCCGCGCTGCCCTTCGTGATCGGCCTGCTCAACGGCCAGAGCATCAGCGATGTGCTGGCCAACGCCAAAGGCAATGCCAAATTCATCCAGGGCCTGATGATCGAGGTCTTCATCCTCGCCATCTTCGCCATCAGCTACGATCTGATCCTGGGCATCACCGGCCTCCTCTCCTTTGGCCATGCCATGTTCTTTGCCGTCGGCTCCTATCTGACCGGCGTGGCCCTGAAGAGTTTCGGCTGGTCGTTGGGCCAGACGATCCTGGCCGTGCTGGCCGCGGGCGTGATTCAGGCCCTGCTCTTTGGCATCGTCCTGCCCCGCGTCAAGGGCATCACCTTTGCCCTGGTCACGCTGGGCCTGGCCTCGGTCTTCGATATCCTGATCAAAACTCGCGAACTGGGCGAATACACCGGCTCGGATGTGGGCCTGCAGGGCATCCCCCGGCCCCCCATCCTCGATCCCACCGATCAACGTCTGCGCTTCTATTTCGTGGCCCTGGCCTTCACCCTGCTCGTGTTCCTGCTGTACAAACGTTTTGTCGATTCGCCCACGGGCCGGGTGTGCATCGCCATCCGCGAGAATGAGAACCGCGCCCGCATGCTGGGCTACAACACCTTCTATTTCAAACTCGCGGCCCTCACCCTCTCCTCCCTGACCGCGGCCATGGCCGGACTGTTGAACGCCTTGTACAAACCGATCGTCAGCCCCGAGATCGCGGGATTGGGCTTCACGGTGGATGGCCTGCTCATGCTGCTGATCGGGGGCATGGGCACACTGAGCGGGGCGATGGTGGGCGCGGGCATCTTCCGCCTGCTCGATTTCTATTTCGATCGCTGGTTCGGCGAAGCCTCCAGCTTCCTGATCGGCGGCCTCTACGTCCTCCTCGTCCTGTTCGTGCCCTATGGCTTCGTCGGCGCCTGGCGGGCGCGGGCGCTGGACTTCCGCCGCGGCCGCGCCCGGCTGCTGCATTTATTCGGCGGCAGAGGGGGTGACTGAATTCGTCCTTCGTCCTTCGTCTTTCGTCCTTCGTCCTTCAATCATGGCATCGCTCTATCCCCTGCGTCTCGAACGCAAGCTGGATCGGCGGCTGTGGGGTGGCCAACGTCTGGCCGCCTGGCTGCATCTGCCCCAGCCCTGGCCGGTTGATCTGGCCGAATCCTGGCAGATCTACGCCGAAAACCGGGTGAGCAACGGCCCCCTGGCCGGGCGCACCCTGGCCGAGATCAGTCAGGAGTTCGGCCCCGCCCTGCTAGGCCAGCGCAGCCTGCCCCGCTACGGCCACGATTTCCCCCTGCTGGCCAAGTTTCTCGATGCCAACGACAAGCTCAGCATCCAGGTGCACCCCGACGACGCCTACGCCCACACGGTCGAGGCGCACACCGGCTTCCACGGCAAAACCGAGGCCTGGTACATCCTCGCGGCCGCGCCCGGCGCACAGGTGATCTACGGCCTGAACCGCGTCAGCAGCCGGGAGGAATTCGCCGCGGCCGTGGCCGATGGCGCGCTCGAATCACTGCTGAATTACGTGCCCGTGCAGGCCGGGGATGTGCTTTTCGTCCCTGCCGGCACCCTGCACGCCATCGACGCCGGTATCATGCTCTTCGAGATTCAGCAGAAGTCGGATCTGACCTATCGCGTCTACGACTACAACCGCCGCGACAGCGCCGGCGCGCTGCGGCAGTTGCATTTGCACAAGGCGCTGCAGGTGATCGACTACACCCCGCCCGGTCAGGGCGCCATCCCCCCCCTGGCGCTTGGCCCTGGCCACGATCTGCTCGTCGCCTGCCCCTATTTCGCGCTGGAACGCCTGCGCGTCGACTTCGGCGAGCTCAGTCAAGCCGCTGCCGCCCAGACCTGGCGCACCGCCCCTGGCACATTCGAGATTTGGACCCTGATCGAGGGCGCCGCGGCCCTGGCCGGCGAAACCCTGCGACCGGGCGATTCCCTGCTCCTGCCCGCATCCCTCGGCGACTACGAAATCTCCCCTGATCGGGCGACCACGCTGCTGCGCTGCACCGTGCCCGACCTCGCCGCCGGCCTCCTCCCCGCCCTGCAAGCCGCCGGCCACAGCCCCGCCGCCATCGCCCGCACCGTCATGGCGTCGTAAAAGGCCGCCGTCTATCGTCCATCACCCGTCGTGATCAACGGCAACCACAGGGGATAGGGGAAAGGATCAGGCGTGGGGGTGGCCGTGAGGATCGGCATGCCCGTGGGCGTGGGCGTGGGCGTGGTGGAGGGGGAGAAGGTCGGCGTGGAGGTGGCGGTGCGCGTGGGTGTGCGCGTGGGGGTACGCGTACGTGTCGGCGTGGGCGTACGCGTCGGCGTACGCGTCGGTGTACGCGTGCGCGTGGGGGTACGCGTCGGCGTGGGCGTGCCGCAGGTGGGATCGAGGCGGATGGGCAGCACCCGATAGTCGCTCTGCGTGTCGCTGCAAAGGTCGCTGAGGATGGTTTGCAGGGTGTAGTCGCCCGTCTCGACCCCGGCCGGAATGGCCAGGTCAAAGGTAAAGGGGTCGTCCGCGCTGCCATGAATCGTCTTGGACTGGGAACTGCCGGCCAAATTGGTCTGATCCGCGGCCAGCAGGTTGATCTCGGCCCGCACCTCCTGGCTGGCGAGAGTGGTGTCCGCCTCGACCTGAGCCCGCAAGGCAGCGCCGGGCGCGTAGCAGCCGAAGTCGGTGCTGACGCTGCGCAGACGGGCCGGCGCGCTGGCGCCGGCCAGCACCAGTTGCCCCCAGTTCAGGCGCGTGCACCAGCGGCCCTTGGGATCGTTGGGCTGGTTGGGGTTGGGACAATTCAGGGTGTTGATCTGCACCTGCACCAGGTTGCCGCCGGCCACGATCAGGCCTGGATCCACATCCAGCACCGTCGTGCTCCAGACATTGTCGGCCCCGGTGAGGGCGCCCACCGGTTGGCCGTTGACCCGCACGGCATCCACCTCCGCGCATTCGGCATCCTGCTCATCCACATCATCCACAAACAGGCTGAGTTGGGCGCTGGCCACCCCTGGCGGCAGTTCTGGCACAAAAATGCGGAACTCCAGGGGCTGGCGCGGGTCATCGCGATAGATGCAGTGCTCGGTGCCGGGGAACATATCGGTGTCTGGCTGGCCGCTGAGGGCGTTATCTTCGTTGTCTTGGCGGGTGATGTAGGTCAATTGGGCGGCGCCGGGACAGGCCAGGGGGGTGGGCGTGGGGGTGGGCGTGGCCGGGGTGGGGGTGGGCGTGGGGCCTGTGTGCACACGCAGGGCGATGTCATCCAGATAGACGCCTTCGTTGGTGGTGGTCGCGTCGCTCCCGAAATAGAACGCGATCCACACTGTCTTGTGGCCCAATGTGCTGCCCAGACCGATGATATTGGTCAGATCGAAGACAAAAGCGTTCCAACCATTGACATTTCCCGGCTCCTCCGTCCAATTGCCATACCAGCATTCGCCATGGAAGGTATCGTCATCAAGCGAGGCGAAGACGCAGAGATCGTCATGCTTGAAATCACTGGTGAACTCAGTTTTCGTCCAATGATGATAGGTGATCTCGGCATCGGTGGCCTGGGTAAAATCAAAAGGCCCGGCCACCATCCAGGATTGCACGTTGGCGGGATAGGGCCCGGGCGGGGCCACAGCGCGGCTGCCGCCGCTGCTGGCGTAGCCGCCGTACGATCCGGCCAATTTGCGATAGCCCTGCCGCGCCCAGGTGGGGTTGCCAAACAAGCGCCAGGCGGCGCCGGGAAAGGTGGATTCGAAGCCCTCGGTCATCCAGTTGGCCCACCCCGCCGGCCCCACGCGCGGGAAGGAGAAGGCCGGGCCTATCTGCGACAAAGACGCCGGCGCCTGGGCGCTGACTCCCACGATCCGCTGCCGCGGCGGGCCTGGTAGCGACGCCCTCTCCGGCGCGGGCTGGGCGATCACCCCTGCCACCGCGGCCAAAGCCGCCAGCGCGCAAGGAATGAGGACTGACAAAAATCGCTTTCTCACGGCGTCCTCCTTGGTGACAAACGAAGGATAAAAAGCGCAGGGCGAGGCCCCTGATATTGTGAAACCGCCTTCAGTTTAGCACAAAATCGGGGGAAAAGATCACCCAATCCCGCCAACGCCGCGCCGATTTTTCACCGATTCCCCGCTGCAAGCCGCTCAGCGCCCGGCGATTCCTGATCACGGATCAGAATCGAGCGCCTAGAAAAGTCAAGGCCGGGCAGTCGCGTGCGCGGCTGCCCGGCCTTATGGCATCCCGGAAAAGGAGGCGCGACTTACTCCAGATGGCTGCGCAGCATCCAGGCGTGCTTTTCGTGCACCTGCGTGCGGCGCACCGCCAAATCGATCGTGGCCTGATCGCCCATAGGCTCGGCGGCCGCGATGACCTTGTGCGACAGCTGGGCGATGACATCCTGATCCGCGGCCAGTTTGCGCACCATCTCCATGGCGTTGGGGTGGCCGTTTTCTTCTTCGATGGCGCTGAGCGCGGCGAAGGCGCTGAAACTGCCCGGGGCCAGCGCGCCCAACGAACGGATGCGCTCGGCGATCTCGTCCAGGGCCATGGCCATCTCGGTGTATTGCAGCTCGAACAGGGCATGCAGGGCCGAGAACATGGGGCCGGTCACGTTCCAGTGGTAATTGTGCGTCTTGACATAGAGGGTGTAGCTGCTGGCCAAAAGTTTGTTCAGAGCATCCACAGTGGCTTGGGTCGTCATGGCTATCTCCTTCGATAGAGGGTTGAGAAGGCAGAAAATGCCTTCGGGTAGGTGAATCAATCGGTGCAAACATCGCTAGAAAGCGAAGCAGACAGGGTCATTGTAACACAGGCGGGGCAGATTGTCACCGATTTTTGTCGGATTCTGCTCCCGGCTGTTGTGGGCCAGCGGTCGCGGCTCTGCCCCGCGATTGACAAGAGCGCCCATGACCGGCACAATCTGGCCATGACAACGCTCAACCCCAACATCCCCGCGCCCGAACTGACCACCGCCCTGAATGACGCCATCGCCGCCATGAAGGCCTACGGCCACACCGTGCTGACGCCGGAGTTGCTGCTCTACACCTTCGCCCGCGGCGAGGAATACAACGCCACGCGGCTGCTGCGCCATCTCAGCCGCGAGCGGGGCTTTGATCTGGCCGCGTTCGCAAAGACGGCCGAGCAGATGGCCCGGCTGCGCAAGGGCCGGGATGGCAAATTGGGCTTCCTCAGCCGCAGCAACGAGGCCATCCCCCTCTCGGATGAGCTGCTGGTGGTGCTGGACGAAGGCCGCGGCATCGCCCAGGCCCTGGACGAGGTACAGGTGGGCACGCATCACGCGCTGGGCGCGATGTCGGAGCGAGGGGTGAGCACCAGCGCCTTTTTGCAGCGCCACGGCATCACCCCCGCGGCCATGACCGACAAATTGATGGAAGCAGCGGAAATCAAGCGCAACACTGCCAACGATCTGGCGGCGCAGGCCGCGGCGGGGGAGTTGAAGCCGGTCTACTATCGCCAGGCCCTGCTGCGCGATCTCAGCACCCTGCTGGCGCTGAGCCAACATCGGCACGTGCTGCTGATCGGGCCGCCGGGCGTGGGCAAACGCTCATTGGTGCGCTCGCTGGCCCTGCTGATGGCCGAAGGCAAAGGCCCCGCCGAATTCAAATCGCTGGTCGAACTGAACGAGGCCGCCCTGCTGATCGACGCGGCCAAGGCGGTGCAGGCTGGCGCGCGCCAGGCGCAGGGCGGCATCCTCTTCATCCCCAACCTGCAACGCTTTTTCGGCGGCATCCTCGATGCGGCCTTTCCCAAGGCGGAGCGGCCGCTGCAACAGGCCTTTCTGGCCACGGATCCGGTGCTGATCGGCACGCTCAGTCGTGCAGATTATGACAAGTTCGTGGCCAAAATGCCGGCCGTGGCCGAAAACAGCCACCTGCTGGAGGTGCCGGAACCTTCTGTCGAGGAGACTGCTGCCATCCTGACCGTGCACCGCCCCCATCTCGAAAGTGAGTACGGCTTGCAGATCAACGCCGGCAGCATGATCACCACCGCCCACCTGGCCAAACGCTATCTGACCGAGACGCCGCTGCCCGCGGCCGCCGTGCACCTGCTGCACCGCAGTTGCGCGCTGGTGCGCGCCGGCAGCCAGACGCAGAACCCCTTCCGGCCCCAGGCTGTCAACGATACCCGGCTGGATGATGAGGACATCACCCTGGCCCTCAGCCTGATGACCGGCGTGCCCGTCAGCCGGCTGGGGGGGGATGAACGGGGCCGCTACGCCCGCATGGTCGAGGCCATGCGCGAGCGCATCATCGGCCAGGATGAAGCGGTGCTGGCGGTGTCGCGGGCGGTGAAAACCGCGCGCGTCGGTCTCAAAGACCCCAAACGCCCGATCGGCTCCTTTCTCTTCCTGGGCCCCACCGGCGTGGGCAAGACCGAGCTTTCCAAAGCCCTGGCCGAGTTCATGTTTGGCGATGAGAGCGCGCTGCTGGAGCTGGACATGAGCGAATATCAACAGGAACATGCCGTGGCCCGGCTGATCGGCGCGCCGCCCGGCTATGTGGGCTACGAGGGCGGCGGCCAACTCACCGACCATGTGCGGGCCAAGCCCTACACCATCGTGCTGTTCGATGAGGTGGAAAAGGCCCACCCCCGCGTGCTGGATGTGCTGCTGCAAGTGATGGAGGAGGGCCGGCTCACCGACGGCCAGGGCCGCACCGCCTATTTCAACGAAACCGTGGTGCTGCTCACCAGCAACCTCGGCTCCGAATACCTGATCGAGCCGATTGTGGGCGAGCATCATCGCGAGATGGTGATGGAGGCAGTGAAACGTTTCTTCCGGCCGGAGTTCCTCAACCGGCTGGATGAGATCATCATCTTCCATGCCCTCTCGCCGCAGGATCTGGCGGCGATCCTGGTGCTGCTGCTGAAGAAAGAGGCGCGGTTGCTGCAGGCCCGCGGGCTGCATTTGCAGGTGAGCGAGGAGGCCCGCGCCTGGATGCTGGCCCAGAACGATCATCCGGAATGGGGGGCGCGGCCCCTGCGGCGCATCATCCAGCGCACCCTGCGCCAGCCCCTGGCCGATTATCTGCTGGAAAAGGACCCGCCCGCCGGGACAAGCATCCACGTGCGGGCGGGAGAAAATGGGCTGGTGTTTGAGTAGGGCGGCGGAGGGAGGGGCCTCTGCTTGCGCGCGCGGGGCCGCGACGCATTCAGCCTTATGCCATGACCATGTCCTCTTGGGGCGCAGCCTGCCTGACGATTTCGACTTCAATGGCGATGTGGATCGTATCGCCGACCAGCCAGCCGCCGGTTTCCAGGGCCACATTCCAGGTCAGACCCCAGTCTTTGCGGCTGATCTGGGCGCTGGCGGTGAAGCCGGCGCTGATCGCGCCCCAGGGCGACCTGGCCTGACCGGCGTAGTGGGTTTCGAGAACGACTTCACGTGTCACATCTTTGATGGTGAGGTCGCCGATGATACGGCCGGCGTTCTCGCCAACAGGTTCGATGCGCTTGCTCTTGAAGGTGATGGTGGGGAACTGCGCCACATCGAGAAAATCGGGGGATTTGAGATGGGCGTCGCGCTGTCCTTCGCGGGTGCTGATGCTGGCGGCGTCGATGGTAACATCGACTTGCGAATGGGCGGGATTGTCTTCATCGAAGTTGACCATGCCGTCAACCTTCTCGAAACGACCATGCACATTGCTGATCATCATGTGGCGAACGTGAAAGGTGACGCTGGTGTGGGCGGAATCGATCGTCCAGGACATGGGGGGGCTCCTTGGGGTGAGTGAGAGGGGGGGATGATAAGTTGATGTCGAAATATTTGATGTCGAAGGATTTGGTTAAAAAAAGGGCTTCAGGATGGCTGACCCTTGCCCAGGCGCTTGCACAACTGTCCCAGCAACTGCTGCTCCGCGCCGTCGAGCACGCCCACGGCGGCGGCAATGGCGGCGGCGTGGGCCGGGAAAAGGTCGGCGATGAGGGCATGCCCTGTCTCGGTCAGGACGACAGTGACTTTGCGGCGGTCGATGCTGTCGCGTTCGCGGCGCACAAGGCCCTGCTTTTCGAGATTGTTGATCACCAGGCTGAGGTTGCCAGGGCTGGTCAACAACTTTTCACCCAACTCGTTCTGGCACATGGGGCCAAGATGATAGAGCGTTTCCAGGGCGCCGAACTGGCTCACGGTCAGATCGCCGTAAGTGCAGCCCTGCGACAGGGTTTGCTGCACCGAGCTGGCCGCGCGCGTCAGCTTGATGAAGGTATCGAGAGCAAGAACCTGGGCAGGATCGCCTTGGAAATGGGTGGGCATTGCAATTCATTCGAGTTAAAAATGTTCAATATCGAAAGAATAGCATGCCTGCGCCGGCCATTCAGTAATGCAAATTCCCATCTCTGATTATTTGACAGTTCCGTAAACGTCCGACACAATGCCAGCGTCGCAAGCCGGCGGCGCACACTCCCACACCGCGTATGACCACCTTCGATCCCGCAGCTATTCGCCATCATTTCCCCGCTCTCGCCCAGACCGATGACCACGGCCAGCCGCTGATCTTCTTCGACGGTCCCGGCGGCACCCAAGTCCCGGACGCCGTCATCGCTGCCATGAGCGATTATCTGACCCGGCGCAACGCCAACACGCACGCGCCTTTCACCACATCGCAGCGCTCCGACGCCACCCTGAGCGCCGCTCACCACGCCCTCGCCGACCTGCTGAACGCGCCCTCGCCCGATGAGATCGTGTTCGGCCCCAACATGACCACGCTGACCTTCGCGCTCAGCCGGGCGCTGGCCCGCACCTGGCAGCCCGGCGACGAGGTGATCGTCACCCGTCTCGATCACGACGCCAACATCGCGCCCTGGCTGGCGCTGGCGGAGCAGGGCATCGTCATCCGCTGGCTCGATTTCGACCCCGCGGACTGCACCCTGCGCCTGGATCAGCTTGCCGACCTGCTGAACAAGCGCACGCGGCTGCTGGCCGTGGGCGGGGCCAGCAACGCCGTGGGCACCATCAACCCCCTGGCCGAGATGGCCCGGCAGGCGCACGAGGCCGGCGCGCTGATGTTCGTCGATGCCGTGCATCTGGCCCCGCACGCGGCCATCGATGTGCAGGCCATCGGCTGCGATTTCCTGGCCTGCTCGGTCTACAAATTCTATGGCCCGCACGTGGGCGCGCTGTGGGGCCGCTATGACCTGCTCGACCGCCTGCCCGCGTACAAAGTGCGGCCCAGCGACCCGCAGCCGCCGGGCAAGTGGATGACCGGCACCCAAAACCACGAGGGCTTGGCCGGCGCCGTCGCTGCTGTCGATTATCTGGCAGGAGTGGGCGAGACCTACGGTACCGCGTTCGCCGCGGCTTTCCCCGGCTTTGCGGGCCGGCGGCTGCACCTAAAAACCGGCCTGGATGCCATCGCCGCTTTCGAGCGCGATCTGTTCACGCAATTGCTCGATGGCCTGGACGCCATCCCCGGCGCCCGCGTGTACGGCATCACCGACCGGCAGCGGCTGGCCGAACGCACGCCCACCGCCGCCATCCGCCTGGGCGACGCCGGTTCAGGAGGGCGGTGGCATCCCCTCGACCTTTGCGCTCGTCTGGGCCGGCACGGCATCGCCAGTTACGCCGGCCACATGTACGCGCTGGCCGTGATCGAGCGGCTGGGCCCGTTGGAAGAGGGCGGCGTGCTGCGCATCGGTCTCAGCCACTACAACACCGCCGCCGAAGTTGACACCCTGCTGAATCTGTTCGAAGACCTGGGCTGAGAGGTTGGTTGGTTGGTTGGTTGGTTGGTTGGTTTGTTGGTTGGTTGGTTGGTTGGTTGGTTGGTTTGTTGGTTGGTTGGTTTGTTGGTTGGTTGGTTGGTTGGTTGGTTTGTTGGTTGGTTGGTTGGTTTGTTGGTTGGTTGGTTTGTTGGTTGGTTGGTTGGTTTGTTTGTTGGTTTGTTTGTTGGTTTGTTGGTTGGTTTGTTTGTTGGTTTGTTTGTTGGTTTGTTTGTTGGTAACAATTCACTTTATTTTGTGATTACCAGTGACCCATCAGGCGAACTGTTACGTTTGTTGATTTATTAGGATTAAAACAGATTATTTATGACGTTATCATGCCATAAAAACCTGCTTTAGCAGGTTTCCGATGCCAGACCGTGAATTCATTCACGGGGCTGATGCCAGACCGTGAATTCATTCACGGGGCCGATGCCAGACCGTGAATTCATTCACGGGGCTGCTGCTGCTCCCCCACACTTTGATCCCATGAATATCCCAGACCGTGTTATCCTCATCACCGGCGCGGCCCAGCGGGTGGGCCGGACGATCGCCCTGCACCTGGCCGGACGGGGCGCACAGATCGCCTTCACCTATCTCGACGACTCTGAGCCGTGGCAGCAGACCCTGGCCGAGATCAGGGCGCTGGGGGGGCAGGCGTTGGCCCTGCCCCTGAACGTCCTGAACCCAGAGCAGCCCAAACAGGTGGTGGATCAGGTCTGCGCGCACTTTGGCCGGCTGGATGTGCTGATCAACAACGCCTCGGTGTGGCTGGCCGCGCCCTTCCAGGCCATCGATTACGCGGCCTGGCGCACGGCCCTGGATGTGAATCTGACCGGCCCCTTTCTGTGCAGCCAGGCCGCGGCCCCGCACATGCTGGCCCAGGGCGAAGGGGTGATCCTGAACATCACCGATCTTTCGGCGTTTCAGACCTGGAAAAACTATGCACACCACGCGGCCAGCAAGGCCGGTCTGGTGGCGCTGACGCGGGTGATGGCGGCGGAGCTGGCCCCGGCCATCCGCGTCAACGCCATCGCCCCCGGCACAGTGCTGCTGCCGCCCCATGCCAGCGAGGAGAAGCGGCGCTGGGCCGAGCAAAATTCCCTGCTGAAACGGGTGGGCAGCCCGGAGGATGTGGCCAAAACCGTCGCCTTTTTGATCGAGATGGATTTCGCCACCGGCGCGGTCTATTTCATGGACGGGGGGCGGGCGTTGGTGTGAGCAAAGGGGCATCCGCCGGCAGCAGCACCTCCACCGGCATGCCCGCTTTGAGGCTGCCATCGGGATTGGGCAGGCGCAGCCGGGCCAGGAACACGATATTGCCCCGCTCCTCTGGATCGAGGATGTGGGTGGGGCGGAACTGAGCTTCGGCGGCGATGAAGGTGACCACGCCCTGCACCCCGGTCTGCTGCACAGTCTCCACCCACACCTGATCGCCGAGGACGAGGCGGTGCAGATCCTGTTCCGCCACGAAGACGCGGACGTCGAGCGCGGCGGCGTCGGCCAGGGCGATGAGGGGAACGCCGGCGGCGATGGTCTCGCCC
>JABWBG010000346.1 GCA_013360575.1 Caldilineales bacterium | reverse complement strand
GCGCGCGATGCTGGCCGAGAGCGCGGATGCTGCTTGGCGTAGCAGTGGACGCGTTGGATCATCCTGCGCCGGGCTTTGGTCGCGGCCCTGGCCGAACTGGGCGGCCTGGACGAAGCCACGATCCAGGCATTGCAGGGCGGCGTCGGCCTGCCTGCGATTCCGGCGGCCCCGGCAGCCCCCATGGCTCCCCCCCTCCCACCTGAACCCGCCCCGGTCGCCGCCGCCGCGGCGGTCGAGCCTGAGAAAATGGTCGAGCCAGCGCCTGATGCCGAGTGGCTGCCTGCCGGCGTCCAGACCGAGATCGCCGTCGAAAAATGGTCGGGCAAGGTCAAGGAGATCGCCCTCGGCGCCGCCGCTGCCGAAGGCGGCAGCCGCGGCGCGGTGGTCAAGATCGGCGGCCAAACCGCCATGCCTTTCATGTTCATGGATGGCGAACTCCCCAACGCCCCGGTCATCGCCGTGGAAATCGCCGACCGCCGGCCCGATGGCTGGTCGGAGCTGCTGTACCAGGCCTGGGGCGATGTGCTGGATGATCCGGCGGCCTGGGCCAAGGCTGCCGCGGCTGCCGGCGCCAATGTGCTCTACATGCGCCTGTCGCTGACCGATGCCGAAGGCCAGCCCAACACGCCCGCAAAAGCGGTTGCTGCCGTGCGCGCGGTGCTGCAAGCCACCGGCCTGCCGCTGATTGTGGTGGGGCCGGGCCAGGCCGAGGCCGATAACGACCTGCTCGTGCCCATTTCCGAGGCCTTCAAGGGCGAGCGTTTGGCCCTGGGCATCTGCGAAGACAAGAATTACCGCACGATCGTGGCCACGGCCATGGCTAACGGCCATCTGGTCATCGCCCGCACCGCCATGGATGTGAACCTGGCCAAGCAGCTCAACATCCTCATCTCCGATATGGGCCTGCCGCTCGACCGCATCCTCATGGACCCCACCACCGGCGCCCTCGGCTACGGCTTCGAATACGGCTACTCGGTGATGGAGCGGCTGCGCCAGGCCGCGCTGCAGGGCGACGCCATGACCCAATTGCCGATGATCGTCAATCCCGGCGAAGAGGCCTGGAAGACGAAGGAAGCAAAAGTGGGCGAGGGCGTCCCCGCTGCCTGGGGCGACTGGTCAGAACGCTCCATCACCTGGGAGACGCTGACCTCGACCATGCTGATCGAATCCGGCGCCGACATCGTCGTCCTCCGCCACCCCGAAACGGTGAAGCGGACGCGTGTCGCCATTGACGATCTGATGAATCAATAACGTGATGCGTGGTGCGTGGTGCGTGGTGCGTGGTGCGTGGTGCGTGAGTCGCTGAAGCAACTTTCGCTCTAGAAAATGAATCCATCAACCCCCACCCATCACGCCCCACCCATCACGCCCCACGCCCCACGCACCACGTACCACGCACCACGCCCCACGGAGACCCACATGGCCCTTTCCGGCATCCAAATCTATAAACTCCTGCCGCAGACCAACTGCAAGGACTGCGGCTATCCCACCTGCCTGGCCTTTGCCATGAAACTGGCGGCCAAACAGGCCGAACTCGCGCTCTGCCCGCATGTGAGCGAGGAATCGGCCAGCAAACTCTCGGCGGCGGCGCAGCCCCCGGTGCGGCCCATGGCCCTGCGATCGAACGGCTTCGAGGTCAAGGCCGGGGCCGAGACCGTGCTCTTCCGTCACGAAAAAACCTTTGTCAACCGCCCCGGCCTGTTCGTGCGGGTGCGCGATAGCGATAGCGCCGATGCCATTCAGGCCAAAGTCAGGGCCGCCGACGCCTACACCGTCGATTATGTGGGCATGGATCTGACCCTGGACGGCATCGCCGTGCAGGCCGACGGCGGTGATTTTGCCGCGGCGGTGCAGGCCGTGCGCGCGGTCAGCCAGCGCCCGTTGCTGCTGTTCGCCGGGGCAGAGGCGCTGAAGGCCGGGTTGAGCCTCCTGGCCGCGGGCGAAATCCCGCTGCTGGGCGTGGCCGACGCCGAAAACTGGCAGGAGATGGCGGCGCTGGCCAAGCAAGCCGGCGCGCCGCTGGCTGTAGCCGGCGCATCGGTCGATGCATTGGTCGATCTGGCGCAGAAGGTGAAGGAGGCCGGCGTCGCCGACATCGTGCTGGCCCCGGCGCAGCGCAGCCTGCTGGGCGTGCTCAAGGCCAATACCATCATCCGCCGCATGGCCCTGAAGAAGAACTTCCGCCCGCTGGGCTATCCCATCCTCAGCTTCCCCGGCGATTGGGGCGACCCTGCCCGCGAGGCGGTGTTGGCGGGACAGGCCATCGCCAAATACAGCGGGTTCATCGTCCTCGACCATTTCGCGCCGGAAGTGGCCTATCCCCTGCTGGTGCTGCGCGAAAACATCTACACCGACCCGCAGAAACCGATTCAGGTCACGCCCGGCATTTACGAGATCAACAATCCCGGCCCCGATGACCCGGTGCTGGTGACGACGAACTTCTCCATCACCTATTTCAGCGTCGCCAACGAAGTCGAAGGCTCTGGCAACAAGGCCTGGATGCTGGTGGCCGACGCCGAGGGCATGAGCGTGCTCACGGCCTGGGCCGCGGGCAAATTCGACGCCGAGCGCATCGCCAAAGACGTGAAACGTTTTGGCGTGGCCGACAAGGTCGGTCGCAAGCGCATCGTCCTGCCCGGCCATGTCGCCGTCCTCTCCGGCGAGTTGGAAGAGGAGCTGCCGGACTGGGAGGTGCGCGTCGGCCCCCGCGAAGCCGTTGATCTGCCGAAGTTTATGAAGCAGGTGTTGGTGTGACCATTTGGTTTTCTTATAACAGTTCACCTGACATGTCATTGCGAGTGGCGATAGCCCCGAAGCAATCCCCAACGTTGCTTGAATCCCCAAAAAATGACGAGCCACCTTGGGGATTGCTTCGCTGCACTCGCAATGACACATCAGG
>JABWBG010000061.1 GCA_013360575.1 Caldilineales bacterium | reverse complement strand
AGCAGCAGCGAGCGGGCCGCGGGCAGCAGCAGGCGCGGGTCCGCCTTGGCCGGGCTGTGCCGGGCCAGGTAGTCCATGGCCCCGGCATAGCCCGCGGCGATCCAGCGCTCGTAATGCGCGTGATCCGGGCTGGGGCCGGCGGGGGCAATGGCCGCGAGGTCGAAGCCCAGGTCGTGGGCCTTGGCCTTGAGGGCGATGGCAAGATCCATGCCCGCATTATCCCCGGTCGTCGCAGCCCCGGCAAATGCCCTGACGCCGGCGCCCCCTCAGCGCAGGCGGATGCCCTCGAAGATCAAATCCACCACCTGCTCCAGCCGTGGGGCCAGAGAAGACGCGAAATCACCGGTGCACCAGGTCACCACCTGCTGAAAATAGAGGGTGTAGAGGGTGTCGGCGATGAAGGCCGAATCGACATCGGGCCGGATCTCGCCGCGGCGCCGGCCCTGATCGAGCAGCAGCGCCAGGGTGGAGCGGAAATCGAGGCGGGCGCGCTCGCGGCTGACCAGATCGGGCAGGCGCAGGCCGCGGAAGACCATTTCCCGCACCAGATCGCGGTCCGCGTCCAGCCCGGCGGCCAACGCCTGGAACAAGACCTTGATTTTGCCGCGGGCCGTGTCCTGCCCGAACAGGTCTTTGGCCTCGGCGGCGTCCAGTTTGCCCAGCATGTTTTCGCCCAACGCCAGCAGCACCCCTTCTTTGGTGGGAAAATAGTTGAAAAAGGTGCCCTTGGCCACCCCTGCAGCCGCGGTGATCTCGGCCACTGTGGTCTGTTCGAACCCTTTCTCCCGGAACAGACGCAACGATTCGGTGAGCAGACGCTGGCGCTTGCTGCGCTTGTTGTGTTCGCGGCGACCCAGAACGGGCGCCTGGTTGTCCTGGGCAGGGGAAACCCCTTGCAGGGGACGCATCGACGACAGGGAATGGCTGGTCATGGGGAAAGATGGTCGCGCAGGAGATAGGGATGTTGCCAGGAGAACCGTCACAGGTGGGAGCGAGCGGTTTTATGATACAGCAAGACGCCTGGCACACCGAAAAGTTATGGCGGCAATGCGCGCCTGCGATCGGGCGGCGGTTTGACACAGCGCGGCATGGCTTCCTATAATGCACTGTGTCACATTTCGCAGGCGCTCATTCCCGTGTAACGGCAGGCGAGCAGATGAAAATTATCAAGCGCTATCCCAACCGCAAGCTGTACGATCTCGATCACAAACAATATGTCACACTCGATGACATCGCTTTCATGATTCAAGAGGGCAAAGATGTGCAGGTGATCGATCATGAAAGCGGTGAAGACCTCACCAGCGTCACCCTTTCACAGATCATCTTCGAACGGGAGAAGAAGCGCGCCGGCTTCTTGCCGCAGAGCATCCTCACCTCGTTGGTGCGCACCGGCGGCGACACATTGGAATATCTGCGGCGCTCCTTCCACTCCTCTCTGGGCGCGCTGCGCTTGATCGAGCAGGAGATAGACAGCCGCATCGAAAACCTGGTCGCCAAAGGAGAATTGGCGCAGGAGGAGGCGGAACGGCTGCGACGGGAGATCTATGACAGCGCGTCTGCCGCGGCCCGCGAGGTGCTGCCTGATCTGAGCATCGAGGCCGCGCTGGAGCGGCTGAATGTGCCCACCAGCGCAGAGGTGCGCGCCCTGCAAGAGCAAGTGGAGCGGCTGATGGCGCAGGTGGACCTGCTTTTGCAAGGCGGCGTCGGCGCGGACGCCCGGCCTTCCTCTCCCCCCCATGGCGACGATACGCCCACGACATGACCGACTCTCCCCACATTCCCTTCCCCCGCAACGAGCCATCGAAGACAGCGCTTGTCCTGGCCGGCGGTGGGCTGACCGGCGCCGTGTATGAGATCGGGGCCTTGCGCGCCATCGACGAGTTGTTGGTGAATCGCAGCGTCAGCGATTTCGACATCATCGTGGGCACCAGCGCCGGCGCTTTGGTGGGATCGATGCTGGCCAAAGGCATCATGCCCGGCGAGATGATGCAGATCCTGGATGGCAGCCATCTGCATCTGAACCAGATCCAGCCGGATCACCTCTTTTCGCTGAACAGCCGCGAGTTTTGGCGGCGCAGCCGGAAACTGCCCGCTACAGTCAAGAATGCTTTTTCGCACTATCTTCACCATCGCAGCGATATGAATCTGATCGATGTGCTGTGGTCGTTGATCGAGACGCTGCCTTCGGGGTTGTACGATAATCATTCCTTACAACAATTTGTTGTGGAAAATATGCGCGAACGGGGGTTATCGGATAGTTTTGTCGATACTTTCCGTGAATTGTATGTCATTGCCACCGATCTGGATACGGGTGATCGCGTGGTTTTTGGCCGCCCGCCCTGGCAGCATGTGCCGCTGAGCCAGGCCATCGCCGCCTCTAGCGCTGTGCCGTTGCTTTACCAACCGGTGCGCATCGGCAATCACGAATTCGTGGATGGCGGGCTGCGCGGCACCGCCAGCCTGGATCTGGCGATCGAGGCGGGGGCCAGGCTGATCGTCTGCATCAACCCGCTGGTGCCGCTGGACAACCATGGCAAGGATGGCGTGCCCCTGCTGGGGCCGGACGGTCATTTCATCAGCGACAAAGGCTTCCAGGCGGTGGGCGCGCAGGTGCTGCGCATCACCCTGCAGAGCGGGTTGGATTACCACGTCAAACAACTGCGCCGCCGCCATCCCGATGTCGATATCATCCTGATCGAGCCGCGCCGCGATGATTACAAGATGTTTTTCTACAACATCATGCGCTACTCCGCCCGCATCACCATCGCCCAGCATGGCTTCGAGTCGGTGACGGTGGATCTGGCCAATCAGTACAACGAACTGAAGGCCACCCTCGCCCGCCATGGCCTGGAGATCACCCGCCGCTTTGTGATCGAGGAATTGGCCGCCATCCAAAACAGCGGCTACGATATCGAGGTGGTGCGGGAGATGCTGGAGCGGAGCGATCGCCGCCGCCGCGCCCGGCAGATGGCCCGGCCCCCCATGGCCGACGCGCTCAAGAACACGCTGGCCGATCTGGAGCAGGCGCTGGCGTCGTTGGAAATGAGTGTGGCCCCGCCGCGATGAACGCCCGCGTCCGCCAGGCGCCGGCTACCACCCCAGCCACTGCAACAGCAGCACCAGCAGGGGGGCCAGGAAGATGGCGGGGAGGAAATTGGCTGCGCGCAGGCGTTTGATGTCGAGCAGCAGGAAGGCGATGCTGAGCAGGACGATGCCGCCGGTGGCGGTCATCTCGATCACAGCCGGGTGTTCGGCGCTGATCCCGCCCAGAACCCCGCCGAAGGCCATCGCTGCCAGCGCCAGCGCACCCTGGAACAGAAACACGGTGATAGCCGAGAGCAGCACGCCCACGCCCAGGCTGGCAGCGAAGGCGATGCTGGCGAAGCCGTCGAGGATCGCCTTGAGCAGCAGAAATTCGTAGTTGTTGATCAGGCCGTCCTGGATGGCGCCGATGATGGTGAGCGGCCCGACGCAGTAGACCAGGCTGGTGGTGACGAAGCCGCGCACCAGCCGGCCTTCCTCTTTTTCGCCCAGTTGCGCCCCGAATCGCGCTTCTAGCCAGCGGCCCAGGCGGTCGAGCTGCTCTTCGATCTGCATCCATTCGCCCAGAATGGCGCCGATGGCCACGGCGAAGAGGGGGATGAGGATGTTTTGCGTGGTCAGGGCGTTGCTCATGGCCACCACCAGCGTCACCAGCCCCAGGCCGTGCAGGACGGTGCGCTGGGTGTTTTGGTTCAGGCGCTGGCCGATGAACAGCCCGATCAGGCTGCCGAGGGCGACGGTGATCGTGTTGAGCAGGGTGCCGGTGAGGCCGGGGATGAGGACGGGCATGTTCGGTGTGGGCGAGCAAAGCGGGGGGATGTCACAGAGAGGAGGATGAACGTTGAACGTTGAACGTTCAACGTTCAACGTTCAACGGGCAGGGGGATGAAAGGGTGTTTTAGATCATATGCTTTTCGGCGAGAGTGTGCAATAATAAGGCTGTGCTCAGTTTTCTGGGCGCGCCAAACCCCAGCCATTCAAGCCGTTTTCAAAGTATCATGTCGCACATAGCTGCATCGATGAAGATGCTGGCGCCCACCCCTTGCTCGCGGTCATCTCACGCCAACGCGCCGCAACAGGGGCGTTCGTGTGCCCTGGGGCTGATATTGACACCATCCATTCTCACGGAGATACCCACATCATGGCCGTAAGAGGCGCCGTCGTTATCGATCAGGATCGCTGCAAAGGCTGCGAGTTGTGCGTGCATGCCTGCCCGCAGCATGTCCTGCGTATGGATACGGAACAGTACAACCGCCGCGGCTACCGCCCGGTCTTGCTAGATGAATCTGAAAACTATTGCACCGGGTGCGCTGTATGCGCGCTGGTCTGCCCCGATGTGGTTTTTACCGTCTACCGCTATCCGCGGGCCGAGCGCGCCGCGGCGGCAGCCTGAGGAGGGAGATGATGACCAAGACGCTGTGGAAAGGGAACGAGGCGCTGGCCGAAGCCGCGCTGCGCGCCGGGGCCGAGGCCTATTTCGGCTATCCCATCACCCCGCAGACCGAATTGCTCGAATACATGGCCCGGCGCATGCCCGAACTGGGTCTGGCCTTTCTGCAGGCCGAGAGCGAGGTCGGTGCCATCAACATGGTCTACGGCGCGGCCTGCGCCGGCGTGCGCGCCATGACCTCCTCCTCCTCCCCCGGCGTCAGCTTGATGCAGGAGGGCCTGAGCTACATTGCCGGCAGCGAGGTGCCCGCGGTCATCGTCGACATCATGCGGGGCGGGCCGGGCCTGGGCAATATCCAGCCCAGCCAGGGCGATTATTTTCAGATGGTGAAAAGCGCGGGGCATGGCGATTTCCACGCCATTGTCCTGGCCCCGGCCACCATCCAGGAAGGGGTGGATCTGATGTACGAGAGTTTCGAACTGGCCTTCCGCTACCGTACCCTCGTCACCCTGCTGGCCGATGGCAGTCTGGGGCAGATGATGGAACCGGTGGAGATGCCCCCCTTCAAATCCTGGCCGGCCCAACGTCCCTCCTGGGCCTTGACTGGGGCCAAAGACCGCGATCCCCGCATCATCAGCTCGCTGCACCTGGGCGCGGAACATCTAGAAGCGTTGAACCTGCACTTGCAGGAGAAGCTGGGCGGCATCGCCCGGCAAGAGACGCGCTACGAGACGTTGTACGCTGAGGACGCCGACTATCTGCTGGTGGCTTTTGGTACGGTCGGGCGCATTGGCCGGTCGGTGGTGCGCCAGGCCAGGGCCGCGGGCTTGAAAGCAGGGCTGTTCCGGCCCATCAGCCTGTGGCCTTTCCCCGAAGCCGCGCTCGACGCCCTGGCCGATCAGGTCAAAGGCGTCCTGGTAGTGGAGATGAACGCCGGCCAGATGCTGGAGGATGTGCAGCGCATCGTTCGCAACCGGGTTCCGGTGCAATTCTACGGGCGCATGGGCGGCAGCATCCCCCTGCCCGACGAGATCCTACCGGCGCTGCAAGGCTTGCAGCCCACGCCGCGGCAGCAGAATGGCCGCCGGCCGCGCCAGGTTCCGGCCTGACCCCACACAATCACGGAGAAATCATCATGGCAATTGCCCCTGCTCCCCCTCATCTGGCGCCCCCGCTGGCGTCTGCGTCTGCGCCTGCGCCCACGCTGCAAGTCATCTACGAGCGCCCGGAAGCGATGACAGAGGCTTCGACACACTACTGCCCCGGTTGCACCCACGGCATCATCCATCGCCTGGTGGCAGAGGTGGTGGATGAGATGGGCGTGCGTGAGCGCACGATCAGCGTGGCCCCGGTTGGCTGCGCGGTGCTGGCGTATCAATATTTCAATGTCGATGGCTGCGAAGCCGCGCATGGCCGCGCCCCGGCCATGGCCACCGGCCTCAAGCGCGTGCTGCCCGATCACATCATCTTCACCTATCAGGGAGATGGCGATCTGGCCTCGATCGGCGGCAACGAGATCCTGCATGCCTGCGCCCGCGGGGAAAAGATCACGGTCATTTTTGTCAATAACGCGGTCTATGGCATGACCGGCGGGCAGATGGCGCCCACCACCCTGCCCGGCATGGTCACCACCTCCTCCCCCTATGGCCGGGATGTGCTGACGCAGGGCGGCCCCATCCACATCACCGAGATGCTGGCGATGATGCCGGGCGTGGCCTACGCCGTGCGCCGCTCCATGCACTCGCCGGCGGAAATCCGCAAGACCAAGAAGGCGATCCGCAAGGCGTTCGAGGCGCAGCAGCGCGGCCTGGGCTTGGGTTTGGTGGAAGTGCTGAGCAGTTGCCCCACCAACTGGCGCATGACCGCCACCGAATCGCTCGATTTCATCCGTGACAGCATGATCCCGGTCTATCCCCTGGGCGATTTCAAAGTGCATTCTGAGTTGGTTGGTTAGTTGGTTGGTTAGTTGGTTGGTTGGTTAGTTGGTTGGTAGACGGGCGATCTTCACCAATTTACCAATCTACCAACTTACCAATCTACCAACTTACCAATCTACCAACTTACCAATCTACCAATCTACCAAAGGCCCACTTTTACCTATTTCCCACGCTAACGATTTATTATGGAACAGTCGATCATTTTTTCCGGTTTCGGCGGGCAGGGCGCCCTGTTTGCCGGGCAGTTGCTGACTTATGCCGCGGTCGACGCCGGCATGCACGTGACCTGGATCCCCTCCTACGGGCCTGAGATGCGGGGCGGCACTGCCCACTGCACAGTGGTGATCGGGGATGAGCCGATCGGCTCGCCTTTGGTGCGCAATCCCGACATGGCCGTGGCCATGAATCTGCCCTCGACCGACAAATATGAGCCGTTGGTGCGGCCGGGCGGCTTGCTGGTCGTCAACGCCTCGTTGGTGCAGCGCCCGCCGGCGCGGGAGGATATCGAAACCATCGCCCCGCCTGCCAACGCCATGGCCGTGGCGCAGGGGCAGGTGCGTCTGGCCAACGTGGTGCTGTTGGGGGCGCTGCTGGCCGCGCGGGAACTCATGCCCCTGGCCGTGGTGGAGCGGGCGCTGGCCGCGCATCTGCCCGAACGTCACCAACATCTGCTGGCGGCCAACATCGCCGCCCTGCACGCCGGCGCGCGTTTCGTGCGCGCACAGGTGCAGGCGGCAAGATAGCAAGACCCCATCCCCGCAAACATTGTCAGCCCTTGCCGGCCTGTGTACAATGCACAGTCCCTGCCTCCTCACCTCTTTTCTTCCCATCTCTCACTCACCCCCCGCATGAGCAAACAGAAACCCGCTCCCCAAAGCAGCACCGGCCAACGCCGCGCCGCCCGCCAACAACGTGAAGCCCGCCGCAAGCAGCAGCGCACCATTCTCTATGCCATCATCGCCGCCGGCGTGGTTTTGCTGGCCGCGCTGATCTGGTGGAGCAGCCGCCCCCCCAGCCTGGAGAACGTTACCACCCTCACCGAGCAGGCCCCCAACGCCGATGGCATGGCCTGGGGCGGGCCGGAGGGCGCGCCGGTCGTTCTGGTCGAATTCAGTGATTTTCAATGCTCCTTCTGCGCCCGCCACGCGCTGCAGACGCTGCCGCAGTTGATGGCGCGCTACGGCGACAATCCCAACTTCCGTTACGAGGCGCGGCCCTTCGTTCTCTTCCGCGGCTCGGCCTCACAGAACGCGGCGGAGGCAGCCATTTGCGCGGCGGAGCAAAACCTGTTCTGGCCTTTCCACGACACGCTTTACGCCAACCAGGGGGCCGAGGCCTCCGGCGTCTTCACCGACGAGAACCTGAAGACCCTGGCCCGGGCCGTGGGCCTGAACATGGGCCAGTTCAACGATTGCTATGACAGCGGCCGCGTCAAGCGAGACATCAACAACGTGATCGCAGAGGCGCAGGGTCTGGGCGTCAATTCCACTCCCACCTTCTTCCTCAACGGTCAACTGATTTCCGGCGCGCAGCCGGCCTCGGTGTTCAGCGACGCCATCGACGCCGCCCTCGCCGCCGCGGGTGTGCAGTAATTGGGTATTGGATATTAGATATTGGGTATTGGGTATTGATCGCCTAATACGCCAATATCCAATATCTAATACCCAATACCTAACTAGATAACTGTACGGTTGACGATGGCGGCTTGGGCGTGGGCGATGAAGGCGGCGAGGGGCATGGTGCCCAGGCGGTCGCCGCTGCGCAGGCGCACATTAACCGCCCCCTCCTCCACTTCGCGGGCGCCAATGACCAACATGTAGGGGATCTTCTGCAACTGGGCGTTGCGGATCTTGGCGTTCATGCGGTCATCTCCGTCGTCCACCTCGACGCGCAGGCCCGCATCCGCCAGTTGCGCGGCGATGGCCGCGGCGAACCCGTTCTGCTCATCGGTGATGGGGATGACCTTGACCTGCACCGGCGTCAGCCACACCGGGAAGTTGCCCCCGTAGTGTTCGATCAGCACACCGAAGAAGCGCTCGACGCTGCCCATCAGGGCGCGGTGGATCATGTAGGGCCGGTGCTGCTGGCCATCCGCGGCGATGTAGGTGAGATCGAAACGCTCCGGCAGATTGAAATCGAACTGGATGGTGGAGAGCTGCCAGGGCCGATCCAGGGCATCGGTGACGTAGATATCGATTTTGGGGCCGTAGAAAGCGCCATCGCCGGGGTGGATGGCATAGGGCAGGCCGCTGCGTTTGAGCGCGTCCAACAGGGCCGCTTCCGCCGCATCCCACAGGGCCTCCTCGCCCACGCGCTTGGCCGGGCGGGTGCTGAGATAGAGATCGAAGCGCGAGAACCCGAAATCGCGCAGCAGATCGAGGCTGAAGGCCAGGACTTTGTCGATCTCAGCCGGCATCTGTTCCGGCGCGCAGAAGAGATGGGCGTCGTCCTGCGTGAAGCCGCGCACGCGGGTCATGCCGTGCAGGGTGCCGGAGCGCTCGAAACGGTAGACGGTGCCCCATTCGGCCAGGCGCATGGGCAGGTCGCGGTAGGAACGGACGTTGCTCTTGAAGATGTGCAGGTGGAAGGGGCAGTTCATCGGCTTGAGATAGTACGACTGGCCCTCGATCTCGATCGGCGCGTACATCCCCTCCTTGTAAAAATCCAGATGCCCGCTCGTCTCCCACAGCACCGAGCGCCCGATGTGGGGCGTGTAGACGAAATCGTAGCCGCCGGCCAGATGCATCTTCTTGGCGTGCTCCTCGGCCAGGTGGCGCATCAGCGCGCCCTTGGGGTGCCAGAGGATGAGGCCGCCGCCGATCATCTCGTGGTTGGTGCTGAACAGATCCAGTTCTTTGCCCACTTTACGATGATCGCGCTGCCGGGCCTCTTCCAGCCGGTCAAGATAGGCTTGCAATTCCTTTTTGTTCTTCCAGGCAGTGCCGTAGATGCGCTGCAACATGGGGTTGTGCTCATCCCCGCGCCAGTAGGCCCCGGCCACGCTGAGCAATTGGAAGCCATCGGGCGGGATCTGGCCGGTGTGCTCGACATGCGGTCCCCGGCAGAGGTCTTCGAAGCTGTCCTGCCGGTAGGTGGAGATCTCGACCGCGCCGGCGACCGGTTCGCCGTATTCATCCACGCCCCCCGCGGCCAGCCCCGCGATCAGATCCAGTTTATAGGGCTGACCCGCGAAGAGGGCGCGCGCCTCGGCGGCGCTGAGCACGCGTTTGTGGAAGGGATGGCGCCCGGCCACGATCTGGCGCATCCGTTTCTCGATCTCCTGCAGGTCTTCGGGCGTGAAGGTGCGCAGGCTGCCATCCGCCAGGCGGCCCAGATCGAAATCGTAGTAAAAGCCGTCTTTGATGGGGGGGCCGATGGCGATCTTGGCGTCGGGGAAGCGCTCGATCACCGCCTGCGCCATCACATGCGCGGTGGAATGGCGGATCTTGTAATAATCGTCGTATTGTTGACCATTGTTGGCTGATGATGACATGACAACACCTCCAGATGCGGATTGGGAATGAGTGTTTTTTTGTTGTAGCGATGGATCAGATGACAAATGCTGCGAAATCGAGAGACAAAAAAGCCCCGTCATCCATTGGGACGCGGGGTCATGCGTGGTTCCACCCAATTTGATGACGCTGCGGAGCAGACGCCATCCACTCAGGGGGCCGGTAACGGGGCCAGACCGGGAGCAGTTAGTGGGCGGAGGTGTTTCCGCCGTTCTCTGCTCCACTCACGGGGGGTTTTGGCAGGGCTGTGCGATGGAGGCTTACAGCCGGCGACCTCCACTCTCTGCCGCCTGGGTGCCTGCTACTCGTCCCGTTCGACGCATTCGATATGAGGCTGTGGGCGGTACAAGACTTGAACTTGTGACCTCCACGATGTCAACGTGGCGCTCTAGCCAACTGAGCTAACCGCCCAAGGAAACCTAGTATAAGCGATCCGGGGGAAGGGGTGCAAACTGGGCTTGTGGGCAAAGGCCCACGGCAAAAAGGCGAATTGACAGGCCCCGCCCTCTCAGGTAAGTTACCCCTCGGCTTGTCCGCCCTGTCCTCAAGCACACTCATTTTCTGGAGAGCGATCATGCAACTGGAGATCATCACGGCCCAACCCGCGACGCCTGCTTATCCCTTCCCCCTGCTCTTTGTGCATGGCGCCTGGCACGGCGCCTGGTGCTGGCAGGAATATTTCCTCGATTATTTCGCCGCGCAGGGGTTTGCCACCCATGCCCTTAGCCTGCGCGGGCATGGCAACAGCCCCGGCCGCCAACACCTGCGCTGGACGCGGCTGCGCGAGTACGCGCAAGATGTGGCTGCTGTCGCCGCCCGCTTGCCGGCGCCGCCGGTGCTGATCGGCCATTCCATGGGCGGGGCGGTGGTGCAGCAGGTGCTGGCGCAGCGTCCCGCGCCCGCGGCCGTGTTGCTGGCCTCGGTGCCGCCGGCAGGTGTGCTGGCGACGACTCTGCGCATCGCGGCCCGCCATCCCCTGCTATTTGCCAAGGTCAATCTCAAACTCAGCCTCTATCCGCTGGTGGCGACGTCAGACCTGGCGCGCGAGCACTTTTTCTGCGCCGAAATGCCCGCCGATCAGGTGGCCGGCTACGCCGCTCGCTTGCAGGATGAATCCTATCTCGGCTTTCTGGACATGCTGGCCTTCGGCCTCTCCCGCCCGCCGCGGGGGCAGACGCCGGTGCTCGTCCTGGGCGCGGCCCAAGACCGCATCTTCTATCCCCCTGAAGTTGCAGCCACCGCCCGCGCCTACCACACCGAAGCCGTCATCTTCCCCGACATGGCGCACGATATGATGCTGGAACCGGGCTGGCAACAAGTGGCCGATCACATCATCGCCTGGCTGCGCACGCGCCCGCCCGCGGCGGCTTGAACGCCCTATTCCAGCCTGGCCAACTCCCGCGCCTCTCGCACTACCGTGGTGATGTAGATGATGAACAGGAGCGCCGCAACCACAGCCACGAATAGATCGAACCCCGAAACGGGGCCAAAAGGAGAGTGCAGATACAGATTGCCCCAGAAGATCACGGCGGTGTTCGCTGTCACCAACATCGCCCGCACCTCCGTAGGCCCCAATTTGCCATACGATATCTTGAAAACACCGTCGATATACGTGCGGATGTAGACCAGCACCATCATCAACAGATAGCCGGCCAGCGCAAACGCCGCCACTTCGAAATGCAGCAGGCTCGAAAGCCCCAGCCCGAACACGATCAGCACGGTGTTCAGGGCGTCGACAGTGTGATCCACGAAAAAGCCATAGCGCGGGCGCTCGATCTGGCGGTAGCGGGCCAGGGTGCCATCCAAACTATCGCCAAACCAGTTGACCAGGAAGCCGGCGTTGGCCAGCCACAGCCAGGCCAGGTTGCGCTGCGTCAACCAGTAGCCGGCCAGGATCATCAGGGCGCCGGCCACGCCGATGAGGGTGAGTTTGTCGGGCGTCATCCACGCGGGCTGATGCGCAGCCAGCCAGCGCAAGGCCGGACGCTCCAGCGGGCCCAGCAAGATGTCGTTGACGCGAGTGTGTTTGGTTGCGTGTGCCATGTGCGACCACCTGTGATGGCCAGGTTTGCTTGAACGGGGAGGGACAAGTACAATCGGCGCAGCATACCACAGACTGGTAGGTTGGTAAATTGGTAGGTTGGTAGGTTGGTTGGTTAGGTGGTTGGTTGGTTAGGTGGTTGGTTGGTTAGGTGGTGATGCGATGATTTGTTCTTTTTCTTCAATCTCTCAACCCAAACCCTAAAGGTTTTGGGAACTTTTAGGGGTTTTTTACCCCACAACAGGAGCCATCGACCCCGATGAGTGAACACAGTATACAAGGCAAATGGGCGCTGATTTTGGGCGCTTCCAGCGGTTTCGGCGGCGCTACGGCCAAGGCCCTGGCGCGCAAAGGTATGAATATCTTCGGCGTGCATCTCGATATGAAGCAGACCATGCCCCGCGTGCAGGCGGTGATCGATGATATCGAGGCTGCCGGCGGTAAAGCGGTCTTTTTCAACATGAATGCATCGAACGAGCACAAACGGCAGCGCGCCATCGAGCGCATGCGCGCGGAACTGGCCGCCAGCGGCGAACCCTACCTCTGGCTGCTGATGCACTCCCTGGCCTTCGGCACCCTGAAACCCTTCATCGCCGCCCAGCCGGAGGAGGCCATCGCCCCCGCCGATATGAATATGACCCTGGACGTCATGGCCCATTCCCTCGTCTACTGGACGCAAGACCTGGTGCGGGCCGGGCTGCTGGGCCGCGGCAGCCGCATCTGGTCGATGACTTCGGAGGGGTCGCACCGCGTGGTGCCCGGCTATGGCGCGGTCTCCGCCGCCAAAGCTTCCCTCGAATCGCACACCCGCCAACTGGCCATGGAACTGGGCCCGCAGGGCATCCTCGTCAACTGCATCCAGGCCGGCGTCACCGACACCCCGGCCCTGCGCCAGATCCCCGGTCACGAGGATATCATCGCTGCCAGCATCCGCCGCAACCCGGGCAAGCGCATGACCTTGCCCGAAGATGTGGCCCACACCATCGCCGCCCTGGCCGATCCGGCGGTGGGTTGGATCTCCGGCAGCGTCATCTTTGTGGATGGGGCCGAGGACGTCACCGGCTGAGTCTGCGCTGCTGCGCCATCCTCCGGCAGCCCGACGCGGGCAGTTGCGCGGATTTGACCGGCAGAGGGGTGCAGGCGCACAATGGCGTTATGACGCCAACATCGCTGCTCTTTGACCGCGCGCCTCTTTGGGGCCGCGGTCTTATCGCTTTTGCGCCCACCGTGGCCGCCGCCGGAGCCAGCCATGCCTGAACAGCCCCCCGCCATCAACTGGCGGCGTAATCTGGCCGTGCTCTTCATTGTGCAGTTGCTCTCCACCGGCGGGTTCAGCCTGATCTTCCCCTTCCTGCCCCTGTACGTGCGAGAATTGGGCAGCGCCAGCGGCGGCAGCGTCGAATTCTGGGCGGGGATGGTCTTCTCGGCCCAGGCTCTGACGATGATGCTGGCCTCGCCCATCTGGGGCGTGGTGGCGGATCGGCATGGCCGCAAGCTGATGCTGGAACGGGCCACCATCGGCGGGGCCGTGCTCTTGACCGCCATGGGATTCGTGCAGAACGCCGAGCAATTGGTGATCTTGCGGGCTATTCAGGGGGCCGTGTCCGGCGTGATTTCCGCCTCGAACGCGTTGGTGGCGGCAAACACGCCCCGCCAGCACAGCGGTTATGCCCTGGGCATGATCAACATGGCCCGTTGGGTGGGGGTGGCGGGCGGGCCGCTGGCGGGCGGCCTGTTGGGCGAGGCTTTTGGCTTCCGCCAGAGTTTTTGGATCACGGGGACGCTGCTGGGGCTGGCAGGGCTGGCCGTGTTCTTCCTGGTGCGCGAGGAGTTCACGCCCGTGGCCAGGGCGGAGCGGCCCGGATTCTGGGCCGGCTATCGGGCGCTGTTGACCGCGCCGGGCATGGCTCCCTTGTATGGCATGACCTTTTTGCGCAGCCTGGGCATCTCCTTCATCACCCCCATCCTGGCCCTGTACGTGCTGACGCTGCACCGAGGCGAGAGTGGGGCCACAGCCCTGACCGGGGCCATCATCGGCGCGGCAGCGCTGAGCAGCGCGCTCAGCGCCGTCTACCTGGGGCGGCTGGGCGATCGCATCGGCCACGAGCGGGTGCTGGTGATCTCCACTCTGGCCGCGGCGGCGCTCTATCTGCCCCAGGCCTTTGTGACCACGCCCTGGCAGTTGCTGGCAATGCAGGCGCTGACCGGGGTGGCTGTGGGCGGGTTGGTGCCCTCGGTGGCCGCGCTGATGAATTTGTGGTCGCCGGGAGGCAGCCAGGGCGCCACCTATGGCCTGGAGAACAGCGTGCAGGCAGCGGCCCGCACCGTGGCGCCCCTGATCGCAGCGGCGGTGGCCGCGGTCGTGGGGTATCGCAGCGTCTTTTTGGGCGCGGCCGGCGTGTATGTGCTGATCCTCTTCCTGGCGCTGGCTGTGGCGCGTTCGGCCCGGCAGCGGCTGGCCACGGCCTGAGTTCGGGCGGCTAAGCCCACCCCTCCAGAACCTGCTTGACGGCGCTGACGAACGCGTCCGCGCTGGCCCCGTCCAGGATGCGGTGGTCGAAGGTGAAGCTGAGATAGGCCAGGGGGCGGATGGCGATGCTATCTTCGGCATCGGGCAGCAGGGGATGGCCGCGGCTGACCACGACCGGCGCTTTGTGGATGGCGCCCACCCCCAGGATGCCCGTTTGCGGCTGGTTGATGATCGGTGTGGCAAAAAGGCTGCCCGATGTGCCATGATTGGTGAGGGTGAAGGTGCCGCCCTGCAATTCCGCCGCGCTCAACTGCCCGGCGCGGGCGCGGCGGCTCAGATCATTGACCGCCCGCGCCAGCCCCAGCAGATTGAGCGAGTCTGCCTGCCGGATCACAGGCACCAGCAGGCCCTCTGCCACGGCCACGGCCACGCCCACATGCATGCCGCGCTTGTGCACGATGCCTTCATCGCTCCACGAGGCGTTGACCCCCGGATGCTGTTTCAGCCCGGCCACGATCGCAGCCACAAAATAGGGCGTGAAGGTGAGATCGGCTCCATCCTGGGCAAAACGCTCCTGGTTTTGATAGCGATGACGCACCACCGCGGTCATATCGCAGGCGAAGATGGTGGTCACATGCGGCGAAGTGCGCTTGGAGGCTACCATGTGTTCGGCGATCAGCCGGCGCATGCGCGAGAGGGGCGTGACCGTGACCTCCTCATCCCCTGCCGGCGCGGGCGCGGGGGCGGGGGCCAGAGCGGCCGCCGGCGCGGCCACAAAGGCCAGCACATCCTGTTTGCGGATGCGCCCCTTCAGCCCGCTGCCGCGCACCTGGCTCAGATCCACATGGTGCTCTGCCGCCAATTTGGCCACCACGGGCGAGATGAAGCCGAGATCGGCAGAGGGCGGGGGGGATGCGG
>JABWBG010000060.1 GCA_013360575.1 Caldilineales bacterium | reverse complement strand
GCAGCCGCGGCGCCCTCCGGCGTTTGCCCCGCGGCTTGGGCCGCGGCCTGGGCCGCCAATTGCCGCTGCATTTGGATCCAGGTCATGCAGTTCTCGTCATGCCCCATCAGCAAGTCCGCCGCCCGGATCGCCTGCACGATCTCTGCTTCCAGCGGGTTGGTGATGGCGCAGGACATGCCCGCGGCGATGATCATGGCCACGAAGGTAGCGTTGACCGCCCGGCGATTGGGCAGGCCGAAGGAGATGTTGGAAGCGCCGCAGGTGGTGTTGCAGCCCAATTCCTCATGCACGCGGCGCACCATCTGGACGATCTGGCGGCCCGCGCCCGGCACCGCGCCCGCGGGCATGGCCAGCGGGTCGATCAGCACGTCCTCCGGCGGGATGCCGTAGCTTTCTGCCCGCTTGACGATCTTTTTGGCCACTTCGAAGCGCACATTCGGATCATAGGAGATGCCGCTCTCGTCATTGGAGACGGCAATCACCGCGGCGCCATATTCGGCCACCAGCGGCAACACTTTCTCCATGCGATCTTCCTCGCCGGTGACGGAGTTGACGATCGGTTTGCCCCAGGCCGCCTTCAGGCCCGCTGCCAGCGCCGGCAGCACCGAGGAATCGATGCAGATGGGCACGTCCACCACCTCCTGCACGATGCGGATCGCCTCGGTGATCACCGCCGGCTCAACTTCGTGCGGGTTGGCCACGCCCAGCCCGGCGTTGACATCGAGGATCTGGGCGCCGGCCTTGACCTGGGCAATGGCGTCTGCGCGCACGCGGCTGAAATCGCCGGCCAGCATCTCCGCGGCCAGCATCTTGCGTCCGGTGGGGTTGATGCGCTCGCCAATGATTACAAAAGGATGGCCAGCGCCGATAATTACACTCTTATGCGGGGATTTGATGATGGTTTGTGGTGACATGGGATTAATTGGTGGGTATTGGGTATTGGATATTGGATATTGGATATTGGATATTCGGTGTCGATAGTCGATTGTTGACTGTTGACTGTTGACTGTTGACTGTTGACTGTTGACTGTTGACTGTTGACTGTTGATTGCTAATGATTACATTCAAACAACGCCGCCGTTGACGCGAATGACCTGGCCGGTGATGTAGGCGGCGGCGGGGGAGGCGAGCCAGAGGATGGCGTTGGCGACATCTTCCGGGCGGCCCCAGCGCGCCAGGGGGATGCCGGTGGTGATGCGTTCGTGCAGCTCGCGGCTGACCTGTTCGCCCCAGGCGGTCTCGATCCAGCCGGGGGCCACGCAGTTGACGCGTACGTGTGGGGCCAGGTCACGGGCGATGGCCCGAGTATACGCCATGATCCCTGCTTTGACTAGACTGAAGAGCTGCCCGGACGCGCTGCTCACCCCGCCCTGCTCCGCCTGATCCCAGCCCAGGTTGATGATGTGGCCGTGCCCCTGGCGCTGCATGGCCGCGCCTGCCAGCTGGCAGCAGCGCACCGCGCCCCACACATCCAGGGCGATGAGCCGGGTCAGTCGCTCCTCCCACGGCTGCCGCCACTGGCCGCGGCTGAGCACATCCGCGCCGGCGTTGTTCACCCACAGATCGACGCGGCCCTGCCAGGCCCATGCCTGCGTCACGAAGGCCGCGGTCTGCTCCGGATCGCTCAGATCCGCAGGCAGATGCCGCGCCTGCACGCCGAATGCTGCCGCCGCGGCCAGCGTTTCTGCGGCTTTGGCGTCGCGCCGGCGGCTGTTGAGCAGGATGTCGCTGCCCGCGGCAGCCAGGGCCAGGGCGGTGGCCCGGCCAATGCCGGCGGTGCTGCCGGTGATGACGGCGAGGAAGGGGCGGGGGAGCATTTTCAGTGGTCAGTATTCAGTGGTCAGTGTTCAGTGTTCAGTGGTCAGTGTTCAGGGGGCGGTGGGCATTGTACATGGCCGCGGGGGTGTGGCACAATGCCGGCATGGACGCCGCCTCTCGCCGTACTTTTCTTTTGCCCGATGCCGCGCCTCTTTCCTATCTCGACCTGGGCAGCGGGCCGGCGATGTTGCTGATCCATGGCTTCCCCGGCACGGCCCGGCGGCATTTGGGGGATCTGATCGATCGCTACGCCCCAAGCTACCGGGTGATCGCGCCCGACCTGCGCGGCTACGGGGCCAGCAGCCCGCCCCCGCGCCAGCTTTCGCCCGATTTCTATCGCCGCGACGCTGCAGATCTGGCCCGGCTGCTCGATCATCTGGCCGTGGGGCCGGCTATCCTGCTGGGATTCAGCGATGGGGCCGAGAGCGCGCTGCTGCTGGCCGCGCTGCGCCCTGATCTGGCGCGGGCGGTGGTGGCCTGGGGCGTGTCGGGCGTGATCTCCGAGACGCATCTGGCCGCGGTGCAGGAGTGGCTGCCGGTACAGGACTGGGGGCCGGAACGGGCCGCGTGGCGGGCGCAGATCATCGCCGATCATGGCGAAGCGCAGTTGCGACCTTTGATCGAGGGCTGGGTGCAGGCCGCGGCCGCGATCGTGGCCGCGGGGGGCAACATCTGCCTGGCAGAGGCCGCGCGCATCCGTTGCCCGGCCTTGCTGATCAACGGCGAGGGGGAGGTGGGCAATTTGCCGGAGGATGTGCAGCGGCTGGCCGCGGCCATCCCCAACGCCCGCCTGCGGTTTGCGGCGGGGGCGGGTCATGCCGTGCATTGGCAACACCCAGAGTGGTTTGGGGCGCAGGTCGATGCTTTTCTGGCCGAGATCGGGGCCGCGTCTCAGCCATCCAGCAGCACAACCGGTTCTTGATAATAGCGCACGCTGGCCCGCGCCATGCGTTCGTGCAGCCAGGCCTGCAGCCAGACGTTCTTTTCCTCCAGGCTGCCGGGCCGGCGCAGGTCCTCGAGCGAGAGGTTGAGGCGGAGGATGCGGCCGGGGATGACAAAGCGGGTGACGCCCGCGGGCATGGGGTGGCCGTGGGCCGCGGCTTGTAGCACCTCTTTCGTGTCCAGGGGCCGGAAGGTGACGGTCATGGTCAGGCCGGGGAAATCGTTGCGCAGCCGGGCCATGTCGTTGACCAGGGTGCGTTCCACTTCGCCCATGCGGTTGTAGAGGTCGACCACCTCGCGCACCGCGTCCAGCCGTTCCAGCCAGGTGGGCGCGTCCGAATCGAGGAGGTAGATGCCGCGGCTGAGATGGTTGAGGAAAGCGAAGGCGGCGCCGCTGTGCAGATGGGCCTCCGCCTCTTCCAGGGTGCTGGCCCGCACGTGCAGGTGGGGGATGGCGGCGATGCCGTCGAGAAAGGCGGCGAAATCGAGGCGGCTGACCGCGTGGTTCCAGGTGTGCAGGGTGATGTCGTCCTCGGCGTTGACCACCTGCACGGCGATGTTGTCGATGCCGAGGTGATGGAAGGTGTGGGTGCGGGTGGCGCCGTCGAGCACCACATATTTGCCATCCCAAAAGGAGACGACGGGCGGGTCGGAGAGGGCGCCGCTCTTTTCGAAGCGGGCGGCCAGGCGTTCCACCCGTTTGGGATCGACATGTTCGTGGGTGACGATATCGCTCAGGGGCACAACGCGCAGGTTGAGACTGCCGGTGCTGCTGGCCCACACATCCAGCAGCTCTGCGATCTGTTCGGCCACGGCCAGGGCCGCATCTCGCTGCGCCTCGTGGGTGCTGGCGGCGATGTGGGGGGTGGCGATGACGCGCGGATGTTGCACCAGGGCGGGGTCGGGCGTGGGCTCGCTGGCGAAGACGTCGATGCCGGCCCCGGCCAAGTGGCCGCTTTCCAGCGCGGCCAGCAGCGCGGCTTCGTCCACCAGGCCGCCGCGGGCGGTGTTGATCAGGAACGCGCCCTGTTTCATCATCGCCAATTCGTCCGCGGCGATCATGTTCTGGTTTTGCGCGCGCATGGGCACGTGCAGGGTGACGAAATCAGATTGTGCCAGCAGATCGTGCAGATCGTGGGGCATGGCGCCTTCGGACAGGGCCAGCTCGGGGGTGAGCCGGGGCTGGTTGACGATGATGCGCATGCCAAAGGGCGCGGCCAACCGCGCCACCTGCCGCCCGATGCGGCCAAAACCGATGATACCCAGGGTTTTGCCGCGCAGACTGAGTCCCATCAGCTCTGATTTGGCCCAGCGCCCGGCCTTCAGCGCGGCATCGGCGCGGGTGAGGTTGCGGGCCAGGGCCAGGATCAGGCCCATGGTGTGCTCGGCCACGGCCAGGGTGTTGGCGTCGGGCGCGTTGATCACGTTGATCCCGCGCGCTCTGGCGGTGGAGACATCGATGCCATCCAGCCCGGCGCCGGCGCGGGCGATCAGTTTGAGCCGGGGCAAGGCCAGGATGAGGTCGGCGGGGACGCGGGTGCGGCTGCGCACGATCAGGGCGTCGGCGTCGCGGGCCACGTCCATCAAGGCTTCGGCGCTGTGTGCGCGGTCGAGCACGATCACCCGCCCCACCTGGCGCAGGCGGTCGAGTCCGGCTTCGTGGATGGGGTCGCAAACGTAGATCAGGGGGGTGTGGCTGGCAGGCATGGGGCGCTCTCTGTGTGGGGAGGATGGGCAAAACAGAGGCCATTATAATGGGGGCCGCGCGGGATGCAAATGCGCCCGGCAGCAGGCGCGACAACGCCGGCTGCGCGCAGCCGGCGTTGCTTGGTCCTTCGTCTATCTAATTGAAGAAGGTCATCAGCCGGCTGGCGAGCATGATATCCCCTTCCACCCGGATCTTGCCCATCATGAAGGCCTGCATGCCATCCAGGCGGCCCGCCATCATGTCCACATAATCGTTGGCGTCCATGAGGATGTTCAGGGTGGGGGCCTCGGCGGGGCCTTCGCTGACGCTGCAAGCGCCATCGGCGATGCGCGAGTTCCAGGTGCTGCCGCCCTCGCCGTTCAGGGTATACTGCACGATGGCATCCACGCCCACCGCCTTTTCCGGTTTGAAGGCTGCGGGCATGTTATCCATCAGTCTGCGTACTTTAGCGTCGATTTCGGACATGATTGGGAAAATCTCCTGTGAGAAGGGTGAGAGGGGTTTAGGTGGTTGGTGCGTGATGCGTGGTGCGTGATGCGTAATATCCAATATCTAATACCGATCTGGCTACTAAATACTGAACACTGACTACTGAATACTGAATACTGAACACTGAATACTGCCTACTTCAACTCATTACGCGTATAACCGAGGATGCGGCGGGCGACGATGAGCGTGTTGATCTGGCCGGTGCCTTCGTAGATGTCGTTGATCTTGGCATCGCGCATCCACTTTTCCACCAGCAGCTCACGGCTGTAGCCCAGCGGGCCCAGCATCTCCACGCATTTCTGGGTGATGAGGGTGACGACTTTGCCCGCCTTCACCTTCGCCATCGAAGCTTCCAGGCTGTTCGGCTGGCCCGCGTCCAGTTGCGCGGCCGAGCGCACCGTCAGCAGCCAGGCGGCCTTCAGTTCCACCTCCATGTGGATCAGATCGCGCTGCATGGCGCTGAGCGTGTGGTAGGGCGGGGCGGTGGGGATGACGATCCCCTCTTTGGCCAGGGTGTCGCGCGTGAACTCGAAAGCGGCGCGGGCGATGCCCACGGCGCTGGCCGCCACGTAGGGCCGGCTGGCGTCGAAGGTCTTCATGGCGCCCTTGAAGCCTTTGCCCTCGGTGGCGTCGGGCGCGACCAGCTCCGGGCTGCCCAGGATATTGTCGTAGGGGATGCGGCAATCCTGAAAGACGATGGCCGCGGTATCGCTGGCGCGAATCCCCATCTTTTCTTCCAGTTTGGCGATGGTCATCCCCGGCGTGTTGGCTTCCACCACGAAGGGGCGCATGCCGGCCCGGCCCAGGCTGCGATCCAGCGTGGCCCACACCACGATGATGCCGTTGCTCTCCTTGCCGGCCAGACTGCCGCTGGTGACGAAGATCTTCTCCCCGTTCAGCACCCATTCGTTGGTTTCGGGGTCCAGCCGGGCCGTGGTGCGGATGTTGCTGGTGTCGGAGCCGGCGTGCGGCTCGGTCATGGCCATCGCCCCCCATTTCGGCGCCCCCTCGGTGAAGCGCTTCAGAAAGCGCTCCTTCTGTTCCGGCGTGCCCACGGCATTGATGGCGGCCCCGGCCAGGGCGCTGGAGGGGGTGCTCAGGTAGATGCCGGCGTCCCCCCAGGAAAGAGTCTCGATCATGTGGATCATGCGCAGATTGCCGGTTCCTTGTTTTTTCTCTGCCGGTTTAGCGCCGTTGCCCCCATTTTTACTCAGCGAACGTTTCAGGTCCGCAGCCTCGATCTGCTGAATGAAGGGCCAGATCACGTTGATGTACTCCCAGGGCCGCTGGTGTTCTTGCTCGTCGTAGCGGCGGGAGAGCGCGCGCATCACCTGTTCGGCCATCATGCGGGTCAGGCCGGTTTGGTTGGCGATCGATTCGGGCAATGCAAATTCGATAGACATGAGAGGCCTCCTTAAACGATCACTGCGCCCAACATGGCGGCGATGCCGCGGCCGTTGCGCAGCCAGAGTTCAACCGGGTGTTCGCGGATGTAGCCGTGGCCGCCCAGCACTTGCACGGCCCCGTCGGTGACTTTCAGGGCCATATCCGCGGCGTATTGTGCGGCCAGATACGCGTCGTGCGTGGCTTCCTTGCCCGCGTCCAGCTTCCAGGCCGCCTCCCAGGTCAGCAGGCGGGCGGCGTCGATCTCGATCGCCATGTCGGCCAGCATGAAGGCGATGGATTGGCGATGCGCGATCGGTTCGCCGAACGCCATCCGTTCCTTGGCGTAATCGCGGGCATAGTCATAGGCCCCGCGGGCCAGGCCAATGGCCAGGGCGCTGAGGGCGATGCGGCTGCTGTTTAGCACCTGCTGCACAGCGATGCCCTGCTCCCCGCCGATGCGGTTCTGCGCGGGCACGTGCACGCCGGCCAGCTCCACGCCATAGGTTTTCAGCGCGTGCAGCCCCATCCAGTGGTCGCGCTTGCCGATGTGCAGGCCCGGCGTGGGCGCGGGCAGCAGAAAAGCCTGCGTCTGGCCCTCTTCATTGGCATAGACCAGCAGCCACTCGGCCTCGGCGGCGTTGATCACCATGGTTTTGCGCCCGTCGAGGATGTACGCATCCCCGGCGCGGCGGGCGGTGGTTTGCAGGTTCTCCGGGTCGAAGAAGAGCGCCGGCTCCAGGAAGGCGGCGGTGGCTTTGGGGAAGGCGGCGTCGCAGAAGAGGGGCAGATACTGTTGCTGTTGCGCTTCGGTGCCGCCGAGCAGCAGAGGAATGGCCACGAGATTGGGGCTGAGCAGATGCAGGGCCGCGGCCATGTCGCCGTAGCCCAGTTCTTCGGCGTACAAGGCCCCGGTCAGCCGGGCGTAGTCGCCGAACCCGCCCAGCGCTTCCGGGATCGATGCCGGCAACAGGCCCAGCTCCCAGCCGGCGCTGATCGCCGCGTCAGGGACTTCGCCCGCGGCTTCTGCCTGGCGATAAACCTGCCGCAGCGTCCGGGTGGCATAGCGATTGACCGCATCTGTCAACATGCGTTGTTCGTCGGTCATGTCGAAGGAGTACATAGCAGCCTCCGGGGAAGTGTCGAGTGTTACAGAGTGAATAGCGGGTGTGTCATGTCAGATTTTCGAAGATGCCGGCCGCGCCCATGCCGCCGCCGATGCACATGGTGACCATGCCGTAACGGCTGCCGCGGCGCTGCATCTCCGCCAGCAATTGCACGGTAAGCTTGGCCCCGGTGGCGCCCAACGGGTGGCCCAGGGCGATGGCCCCGCCATTGACGTTGGTGATCTCCGGGTTCATCTCCAAGGCCCGCATCACGGCCAGGCCCTGGGCGGCAAAGGCTTCGTTCAATTCGATCAGGTCGATATCTTGCAGCTTGAGGCCGGCCAGCTGCAGCGCTTTGGGCACCGCGGCCACCGGGCCAATGCCCATGATCTCCGGAGGCACGCCGCCCACAGCGAACGAGACAAAACGGGCCAACGGTTTCAGCCCGGCGGCCTCGGCGGCTTTGCGCTCCATCACGATCAGGGCCGCGGCGCCGTCGCTGGTCTGGCTGCTGTTGCCGGCCGTGACGCTGCCCCCCGCCTTGAACACCGGTTTCAGCCGGGCCAGCGCCGCCAGCGAGGTATCGCTGCGCACGCCCTCATCGGTGTCGAAGAGGAGGGTGCGGGTCTGCGTCTGGCCTTCCTCATCCACCCAGGTTTCCTGCACCGGCGCCGCCACGATCTGATCCTTGAATTTGCCGCCGGCAATGGCCGCGGCCGCGCGCTGATGCGATTGCAGGGCAAAGGCATCCTGATCTTCGCGGTTGACCTGATACTGCTCGGCCACATTTTCGGCGGTGAGGCCCATGCCGATATACACAGCCGGATATTCCAGGGCCAGCGTGGGGTTGGCAGTGAAGGTGTTTCCCCCCTGCGGCACCGCGCTCATGCATTCGATGCCGCCGGCCAGGATGGCGCTGCCAAATCCGGCCATGATCCGCTCCGCGGCCAGAGCAATCGTCTGCAACCCGGAGGAGCAGAAGCGATTCACCGTCTGGCCGGGCACGGTGTAGGGCAGGCCCGCGGCCAGGGCGACGATGCGGCCCAGTTGCATGCCCTGTTTTCCTTCGGGAAAGGCGCAGCCGATGATCACATCTTCGAGTTGGGCGGGATCCAGCCCGGCGGCGCGTTGCACCGCCTCGCGGATTACGAGCGCGCCCAGGTCTTCGGGCCGCGTATTGCGCAACATCCCCCGCGGGGCCTTGCCCACGGCAGTGCGAACGGCGGATACGATAACAGCTTCATGGGGCATGGGAGATCTCCTAATTCCGCAACGGTTGGCCGGTCTGCAACATGTGCCACAGACGGGCCTGAGTCAGAGGTTCGCCGGCGAGGGAGAGCAGCGCCTCCCGTTCCAGGTCGAGGAAATACTGTTCGTCCACCCATTGCGGCTGGCTTAATTCCCCGCCACAGATCACGTAGGCCACTTTGTTGGCCACTTTGACATCGTGATCGGAGATGTAGCCCGCCTGGCGTTGCAGGTGGATGTAGACGCGCAGGGTGGCGAGGGCGTCGCGGCCTGCCGCGTAACAATTCTTGGCCACGGCAGTGGGCCGGTAGCCGGTGGCGACCATGGCCAGCGCCTCGGCTTTGGCTTCGGCGATCAGATGATCCCCGTTCATGACAATGCGGTCGCAGGGCGTGAGAAAGCCCAGATCGCGGGCTTCGGCCGCGCTGGTGGCGATCTTGGCCGTGGCAATCGTCAGCGCCGCCTCCTGGATGTAGCGCTTGATGCCGGGATGATCCAACCGGGCCGCGGGCGAGATCACCCGGCGCACCAGTTCCTTGGTGCCGCCCCCCGCGGGCAGAATGCCCACGCCCACCTCGGGCAGACCCATGTACGTCTCGGCCGCGGCCACGATGCGATCCGCAGCCATCGCCACTTCGGCCCCGCCGCCCAGAGTGAGATTGAAAGGCGCGGCCACGACCGGCACGCTCAGGCCGGTGAAGACGCCGCGCAGGCCCTGCAATTGTCGCGCCAGCGCGTCCAGCATCTTCCAATTGCCCTGCTGAGCGTTGACCGCGATCAAAAAGATATTGGCCCCGGCGGAGAACATCTCCCCTTGGCTCCCGATCACCAGGCCCACGAACTCCCGTTCCACCCGCGCCACCGTCTCTTCCATGATCTTGAGCACGTCCAGGTCGAGCATATTCATCACCCGGCCGTTGGGCGTGGTGGTGTGGAACTCGATCAAGGCCACGCCATCGCCGATATCGAGCAGCGCGGCCCCGGCATTTTCCAGGATCACCCGGTTGGCCTGCTTTTTCAGCTCCGGCAGCAGGATGATCTTGGGATCGGGGCGGATATCCTGGTAGCCCTGGCCCACCACCCAGCGCTGGGCCTTGCCCTGATGCGTGCGATAGAAAGTTTCGGCTCCTGCGGCCTGCATTTCCCCCATCCAGGCCGGCAAGGTCAGCCCCTCCGCGGCCATGCGTGTGGCCGTGGCCGCCACCCCCAGCATATCCCAGACTTCGAAGGGCCCCACCTCCCAGGTGAACCCCCATTTCATGGCCTGATCCACCGCGGCCGGGTCATTCGTCACCTCTGGCAGGATGGCGGCGGCGTAGTGCAGCGTGCGCGAGAGGGTGAACCACACAAACTCACCCGCGCGATCGGTGGCCGCGGCCAGCCCGCGCAACCGTTCGGGCAGCGGCTTGGCCCGCAGCGCGCCCACACTGTCGAAGCGGGGCTTGGGCATCGCCTCATGCGTCAGCGTTTCCAGATTCAGCGGCCAGAAATCCTTGCCCTCGGCGGTGCGCACTTCCTTCGAGAATCCGACTTTCGTCTTGTTCCCCAGCCAGTTGCGCTCCACCATCTGCCCGATCACGCGGGCAAAGGCCGGCGATTTCAAGATCTCCCGCTGCGGATCATGCGGCAGCAAGTCATAGAGATTGGCCGCCACCTGCGCCAGCACATCGATGCCCACCAGATCGGCCAGGCGGAAGGTGCCGGTCTTGGGCCGTCCGATCAGAGGCCCGGTCAGCAGATCCACCTCCGGCACGGTGAAACCGTTGCGGATGGCATAGTCGATGGTTTGCCCGGCCACGATGAAGGCCAGGCGATTGCCGATAAAATTCGGCGTATCGTTGGCAATGACCACGCCCTTGCCCAGCGCCTCTTGCGCGAATGCTGTCAGGAAGGCCGTCACCGCCGGATCGGTGGCCGCGGTGGGGATCACTTCCAGCAATTTCATGTAGCGGGGCGGGTTGAAGAAGTGCGTGCCCAGAAAATGCGCCTGGAAATCGGCGCCGCGCCCGGCAGCGATGGCGTGGATCGGCAATCCCGACGTATTCGAGCTGACGATGCTGCCCGGCTTGCGCACCGCCTCGATGCGCGCCATCAACGCCTGTTTGATGTCCAGACGCTCCACCACCGCTTCGATGATCCAGTCCGCCTCGCCCAGCCAGGCTGTATGATCTTCCAAATTGCCCACGCGCAGCCATTTGGCGGCTTCTTCGTGCATCAGATTGGCCGGCTTGGCCGTGCGCATGCGCTCGTAGCCTTCATTGACGATGCGGTTGCGCACCTCTGGCCGGTCAAGGGTGAGACCTGCCGCCGCCTCTTTGGGCGAAAGCGCGGTCGGGACGATGTCCAGCAGATAGGTGAGGATGCCGGCGTTGGCCAGGTGGGCGGCGATAGCAGCGCCCATGGTGCCTGCCCCAATCACGGCAGCACGGCGAATGGTCTTGTGCATGCGGCGGTCTCCTTTGACAGTGCCTGTTTCGAGCGATCCGGCGGAGGATGAGGGGCGGAATGCAACTCCATCCTGATAGATGAAGCGAGACGCCCATGGCTTACATTCAAGCACATCCCGTGCGATCTTGCAAATTGTATGACGCAGTGCGTTAGATTGCCCCTGCCGCCGCGCGTCATACGCGCGGTTGGGGGTTTGGGCCTGCGCCTTCGGCTGATCTACAATGCCCATGTCAATGCCGACAACGACACTGCCAAACCACGAGGATGCCTCATGACTGATCAATTGACGCAGTTGCGGGAAATGCGCGAGCGAGCACTGCTGGCCGGGGGGCGCAAACGGGTGGAAGAGCAACACGCCCGCGGCAAATTGACCGCCCGCGAGCGGCTGGCCTTGCTATTGGATCCCGATTCTTTCCAGGAATTGGGCGCGCTTTCCACCCACCGCAACACCGATTTCGGCATGGATGCCAAACGCTATCCCGGCGACGGCGTGGTCACCGGCTTTGGCAAGATCAATGGTCGCCGCGTGGCCGTCTACGCCCAGGACTTCACCGTGCTGGGCGGCTCCTTCTCCGAAGTGCAGGCGATCAAGATCTGCCGCATCCAGGATCTGGCCCTGGAAAGCGGCATTCCCATCCTCGGCCTGTTCGATTCAGGCGGGGCCAGGATTCAGGAGGGCGTGCGCAGCCTGGCCGGCTACGGCGAGATGTTCACCCGCAATGTCCTCTCCTCCGGCGTCATCCCCCAGCTTTCGGTGATGATGGGCCCCTGCGCTGGCGGCTCGGTCTATGCCCCTGCCCTCACCGATTTCGTGATCATGACCCAGGGCAGCAGCTTCATGTTCCTGACCGGACCGGAAGTGGTGCGCACCGTCACCGGCGAAGAGGTGGACACAGAGGCCCTGGGCGGGGCCTTGGTGCACAACATCCACAGCGGCGTCGCCCATTTCATGGCCGATTCGGAAAATCAGGCCCTGGAGCTGGTGAAAGTGCTGCTCAGCTATCTGCCCCAAAACAACACCGAAGACCCGCCGCAGGTGACCCCCTACGACGACCCCGACCGCATGGCCGAGGCCCTCAACCACATCGTGCCCGCGCATGAGGATGAACCCTACGACATGATCGAAGTGATCCGCGCGGTCGTCGATCGGGAAAGCTTTCTGGAGGTGCATAGCCAGTACGCGCGCAACGCCATCACCGGCTTTGCCCGGCTGGATGGCTTTGCCGTGGGTGTGATCGCCAACCAGCCCGCCCATTTGGCCGGCGTGCTCGATATCGATTCCAGCGACAAGATCGCCCGGTTCATCCGCATCTGCGATGCCTTCAACCTGCCCCTGATCACTTTCGTCGACACGCCCGGCTTCTTGCCTGGCGTCAATCAGGAGCACTACGGCGTCATCCGCCACGGGGCCAAGGTGATCTACGCCTATTGCGAGGCGACGGTGCCGAAGATCTCCATCGTCCTGCGCAAGGCCATGGGCGGGGCCTACATTGCCATGAGTTCGAAACAGATGCGCAGCGATCTGGCCTATGCCTGGCCTACCGCCCAGATCGCGGTCATGGGCGCGGAGGGGGCGGTGCGCATCCTCTATCGCAAGGAATTGGAAGATGCGCCGGACAAAGAGGCGCGCGCGCAGGAATTCATCGACCTGTACCGGCAGAAGTTCTTCAATCCCTATGTGGCCGCGGACATGGGCCAGATCGATGAGGTGATCGAGCCGCGGGAGACGCGCCCCCGCCTGATCCGGGCCTTGCAAGTGCTGCGCACCAAAGTGCAGCAGAATCCGCCCAAAAAGCATGGCCTGATGCCGGTGTGAGGGTAGACATGGAATCGGTTTATCAATTCGCTTTGCAACTCACCCTGGTCGGCATGGGGCTGGTCTTCCTGCTGTTGGGGCTGCTGTGGGGGCTGATCGCCCTGCTGTTGCGGCTGGATCGCCCCACTGCCGGCCCTGCCCCCTCGCTGGCGCTGGATCTGCCGGCCCCCTCCGAGTCTCTCTCCCCCGATCTGCGCGCCGCCATCCTCATTGCCGTGCTCAGCCACCGCGCCGAGCGCCGCAAAGAAGCCGGCCCCGAAGTGCGCTCCCGCGCGCCCGGCTCGCTGCCCAGCCGCTGGCTGATGGCCGGGCGCACGCGCCAAAACCAGTCCTGGCAACCCCGGAGGTCACGCTGATGCGCCGGTATACGATTGCTGTGAACAACCAGCCGTTCGAGATCGAAGTCAAGGAGCTGACTACCAACCAGTTCCGGGTGGTGGTGGATGACCGCGCCTTCGAGGTGGCGCTGGTGGCGGAGGAAGATGTGCCGGAGGCGGTCATCCGCCCCGAGATCTTGCCCTTGCCCGCGCCCGCCGCCCGCCCGGCCCCCGCGCCGGCGGCCCCTTTGCCCCTGCCCCAGAGCGCCAGCGCCGGCCCGGCCCAGGTGAAAGCGCCGATGCCGGGTGTGATCATCGCCGTGGACGTGGCCGCGGGGCAGCGCGTGCACCGCGGCCAGCAGTTGCTGGTGCTGGAGGCGATGAAGATGAAGAACCCGATCCGGGCCACGCACGACACGGTGGTGGCGCAAGTGTTGGCCCAGCCCGGCCAGAGCGTCAATTTCGACGATCTGCTGTTGGTTTTCGAGGAGTGAGATAAAAATGGGTGATTTCACGGCCTTGTGGCAGGGTTTGCTGCATCTCACGCCGGGCGCGGTGCTGATGATGGCAGTGGGCGGGCTGCTCATCTATCTGGGCGTGGCCCGCGAATATGAACCGGTGCTGTTGATCCCTATCGGCGCCGGCGCCCTGCTCACCAATCTGCCCCTTTCTCCTTTGGTCGAGGAGGGCGGGCTGCTGCAGATCCTGTACGAGGCCGGGGTGCGCACCGAATTGTTTCCCCTGCTCATTTTCATCGGCATCGGCGCCATGACCGATTTTGGGCCGCTGCTGGAGCGCCCGCGCCTGTTGCTGCTGGGCGCGGCGGGGCAGTTTGGCATCTTTGGCACCCTGCTGCTGGCCCTGTTGCTCGGTTTCGACATCAGGGAAGCGGCCTCGATCGGCATCATCGGGGCCATCGACGGGCCAACTTCGATCTATGTCAGCAGCCTGCTGGCCCCGCACCTGCTGGGCGCCATCGCCGTCACCGCCTACAGTTATATGGCGCTGGTGCCGATCATCCAGCCGCCGATCATGCGCGCTCTGACCACGCGCAGCCAGCGGCGCATCCGCCTGCCCTACAGCGAGCGCCCGATCAGCCGGCGCACCCGCGTACTCTTCCCCATCCTGGTGACGACGATCGTCGGCATCCTCGTGCCCATGGCCACCCCTCTGATCGGCATGCTGATGCTGGGCAACCTGCTGCGGGAGAGTCAGGTGGTGGAGCGGTTGACGAAGGCCTCGCAGAATGAGATCGCCAACGTCGTCACCCTGTTTTTGGGGCTGGCGGTTGGTTCCACCATGCAGGCCGCCTCTTTCCTGCGCACCGAGACCCTGCTGATCCTGCTTCTTGGCATTTTGGCTTTTGGGCTGGACACGGCCGCGGGGGTGCTGTTTGCCCGTTTCTTGAATTGGCTGAGCCGGGGCGGGCTGAATCCTCTGATCGGCGCGGCAGGCATCAGCGCCTTTCCCATGGCCGCGCGCGTGGCGCAGAAAGTGGCCAGCGAGGAGGATTTCGAGAATTTTCTGCTCATGCACGCCATGGGCGCGAACACCGCCGGCCAGATCGGCAGCGTCGTGGCCGGCGGTGTGGTGCTCGCCCTCTTCGGCGCGGGATGATCAGTATTCAGTATTCAGTATTCAGTATTCAGTATTCAGTATTCAGTATTCAGTATTCAGTATTCAGTATTCAGTATTAATTGGGGTTTTCGCGTAAACCCACTGACTACTGACTACTGAACACTGAATACTGAATACTGACCACTGAATACTGACCACTGACCACTGACCACTGAATACTGACCACTGAATACCTATTTTCCGCCACTATACAAAAGAGGTTCAAAACTTGTACAGAACCTTGTCAATCGAGGAATTTCAAGGTATGAATCCGTCAAATATTAACATAATGTTGCAGACTCTGCGCACACCAGTCAAAAACGCCAAACCCCTATCAAGGGGTAGCGGAAAATAGGTGAATACTGACCACTGAATACTAATACTGCATCACCCGCGGCAGGCTTTTCGCTTGTTCGACCCAGCTGGCAACCATGTCGGCGCTGGGAAGCTGGCGCACAAGCCCCTTTTCGGCGTTGACCGCGGCCATCTTGGCGTGCAGGTTGGCGGCGTTGCGCTGCGCCAGCTCCGGCACGGTGTCCACACCCGCGGCTTCGAGCAGGTCAGAATACTGCGTGCTCACGCCTTTGATGCGGAAAAGGTCGGCGCGGTTGGCCCACGCCAGGATCTTGGAACCGTCGATGCCGGTCGCTTCGGCCAGCATCTTACGGTCGGCGGGCGTGGCTGCCTTGGCCAGCAGCCCTTCGGTGCTTTTGATGCCGGCCTCAGCCAGCCGGGCGGCGTAAGCATCGCCAATGCCCTCAATTGCGTTGGTTTTTGCCATTCTTGAACACTCCTTCGTGGGCGGAATGGAGAAAAAGGTGGGAGGGGAATAGGATGCGGTGATTATACCCCTTTCAACCCTTCTGGCAAAGAAGGCGCGGCCTTGTTGGACGATGGACGATCGTCTATCGTCCATCGTCCAACGTCTATCGCCCGCGCCGGCCTACAGCGGCGCGAAGCGGGCCTGGAAGAAGCGCAGATACTTCGGTTCGTAGACCATCGCCAGGCCGCGCGCCTGCCCGCGGGCGTCGTACACCGCCTTCACCGACTCGGCCACCACATCCATGTGCGCCTGCGTGTACACCCGGCGGGGAATGGTCAGGCGGGTCAACTCCAGCTTGGGATAATAATGGTCGCCGGTGCTGGCATCCCGCCCGGCGCTGACAATCCCCCGCTCCATCCCGCGGATGCCCGAATCGAGATACAACGCCGCGGCCAGAGTCTGGGCCGGAAACGCGGTCTGCGGCAGATGCTCGTAGAAAGCGCGGGCGTCGAGGAAGATGGCGTGGCCGCCCACCGGCTGCACGATCGGCACCTCCCAATCCAACAGCAACTCGCCCAGATAGCGCACCTGGCCCACACGGGCCTGGATGTACGCATCCTCGATCGATTCGCGGATGCCGATGGCCATCGCCTCCATATCGCGTCCGGCCAGGCCGCCATAGGTGTGCAAGCCCTCGAAGATCACCACCATGTTGCGCAGCTCCTCGAACAGGGGCCAGTCATTCACCGCCAGCCAGCCGCCGATGTTGACCAGGCTGTCCTTCTTGGCGCTGATCCAGGCGCCGTCGGTATAGCTGCAGAATTCCTTGAGGATGGCCGCCACCGGTTGATCCGCGTACCCCGCCTCCCGCTCCTGGATGAAGAGAGCATTCTCCACCATGCGCGTGGCGTCCAGATAGATTTTGATGCCGTGGCGGTCGCAGAGAGTGCGCAGCGCCTGCACATTGGCCATGCTCACCGGCTGGCCGCCGGCCATATTCACGGTGCCGGCCAGGCTGATGTAGGCGATCTTGTCCGCGCCCTCGCGGGCGATCAGCGCTTCCAGTTTATTCAGATCGATATTACCCTTGAAAGGGTGCAGATTGTAGGGATCGTGTGCTTCGTCGATGATCACATCTACGAAGATGCCGCCCGCCAGCTCCTGATGCAGGCGGGTGGTGGTGAAATACATGTTGCCGGGCACGAATTGGCCTGGGCGGATGGCGGCGCGGCTGAGCAGATTCTCGGCCCCGCGGCCCTGGTGGGTGGGCACCACATAACTGTAGCCGTAGACTTCCTGGATGGTGCTTTCCAGATGATAGAAATTGCGGCTGCCGGCGTAGGCCTCATCGCCCAGCATCAGCCCCGCCCACTGGCGGTCGCTCATGGCGTTGGTACCGCTGTCGGTGAGCAGGTCGATATAGACATCTTCCGATTTGAGCAAAAAGGTGTTATAGCCCGCGTCGGCCAGCGCGGCTTCACGCTGGGCGGGGGTGGTCGTGCGCAGCGGCTCGACCATCTTGATTTTCCAGGGCTCGGCCCAGGAACGGCGGCCAAATTGTTGGCCCATGGTTTGGGGGGTGGGGTCGTGCATGGTAGCGGCTCCGAAATGAGGAAGGGAGGAGGCGGCCCGCGCAAAAGCGCGGCTGCGTTTGCCTCCGATTCTGGCACAGCCGCGCACGTCTGTCAATGATTATTCGGTATTACCGGTAAAATATCGAATAATCGTTTCTGAGAAAGGCGACTTGCCTTTCTTTATTCAGCAATTTGTCCCATCTGCGGCGTCAAGCGAACTTGGCGATCACCCGCTGCAGCGCGTCCAGCCCCCGCTCCAGCACCGCCATCTCCGGGCCAAAGCTGATGCGGCAGTAGTTGCCATAGCGGGCGCTGGCGCGGCGTTGCTCCGGGTTCACATCGAAAAATACCCCCGGCACCGTGATCACTTTTTCCTGCAAGCCTTCCTGAAAGAAGCTGAGGCCATCATTCAGCGGGGCCGGCAGCGCCGACAGGTTGGCCCACACGTAGAACGTGCCCTGCGGTTCCGCATCCACCAGAATGCCCATGCCCCGCAGCCGCGCCAATGTGAAATCCCGTTTCTGGCGGAAGCTGCGCTGGATCGCCGTCGTCTCCTGCAAGACCGCATCCAGCTCCAACAGATCCAGCACCTGGGCCTGGAAGGGGTGATTGGGGCCGCCATCCAAAAAGGAGCCGGCGCTGCCAATGGCGTTGATCACCGCGCGCGGGCCCAGCGTCCAACTGATGCGCCAGCCCGGATAGCGCCAGTTTTTGGTCAGCCCATCCACCAGGATCACCGGATCGGTATCCACATCCTCGATGTATGTCGCCGCCGACACCAGCTTCGGCGGGTCGCCGCCGGGCGCGCCGGTGTAGATGTAGTGCGAGTAAAACTCATCCAGGATGAGAGAGCACTGGTGGTCGCGGGCCATCTGCACCCAGCGCCGCAAACGGTCATTCTCCACCACCTGCCCGGTGGGGTTGCACGGGTTGCTGGCCAGGATCGCCTGCAAGCCCCGCCCCTGGATTTCCCGTTTCAGGTGGGCCAGCGGCGCTTGATAGCCCTCGTCCGCGTCGAGCAGGATGGGGATGGGGATGAAAGCCTTGAAAACGGCCAGCAATTCCTCGTACGCGGTGTAATCGGGCAGGAAGTGGCCCATGTTGATGTTGCCCAGGGCCGCGGCCAGCCGGGTCAGCGCCGCTCGCCCACCCCCGGCGATGCTGACATTCTCGAAGGTGTACTGCGAGGCTTTGCCCTGGCGGTAGAGGGCGTTGTACAGGTCGGCCACCTTTTGCCGCAGCGCCACCTGGCCGGTGATCGGCCCATATTCCTGGTGGCGGGGGTCGATGGTCAGGGTGTCGATGCGGGGGGGCGAGCCGGGCAGGGGGCCGGTCTCGGGCATGCCCTGCCCCAGGTTGGCCCAGGCGGGATGATCGGGCGTGTAGCCCTCCAGCCCGGCCCGGTGCATGACATAGATGACGCCGGTGCGGGGCACGCGGCGAAAGCCGGGGATGCTGCTGGCTTGCATGTAAGGATAGCCTCGGTGGGAAAGATGCCGCGGCGGCCACTGCCGCGGTCGCCGCGTCCGGCATTATCCCCCACCTGTCCCGGCTTGTCCAGATTCGCGGACTTGACAACCGCTGTTTTTTTCAGATAATTGAGACATTATCTCATTTTGAAGGAGTTGACGATGACCGAGCATCCCTTTTCTTTGCGGCCGCGGGGCCTGCGACCGTGGCTGCTGTGGCTGGCCGGCCTGTTTATTCTGGTTGCGGCCTGCGCTGCCCCGGCCACGTCCACGACGCCGCCCGCCGCCTCCATGGCGTCGCCCGCCGCCTCTACGGCGTCGCCCGCCACCTCTACGGCGCCGGCAGTGTCTGCACGGCTGCAAGTGCTGGCCACCACCACCATCCTGGGCGACGTGGTCAAGAATGTGGCGGGCGAGGCTGCCGATGTGCGCACGCTGCTGCCGGTGAACGCGGATCCGCATGGATTCCAGCCCACCCCGGCCGATGTCGTCCTGATCAGCCAGGCCGATCTGGTGTTTGTCAATGGCCTGGGGCTGGAGGAGTTGCTGTTGCCTTTGCTGGCCGGCGCCCTGCCCGCGCACAAGATTGTGGCTGTGTCCGAGGGCATCGAGCCGATCGTAGCCCACGCGGCAGAGGATGCGCACGAAGAGGCGGCGGAGCATGATCACGCCGAGGGCATCGATCCACACACCTGGACCGATCCCACCCATGTCATCCTGTGGACGCAGGTCATCGCTGCGGCTCTGGCCGCGGCAGACCCGGCCCAGGCCGAGCGCTATCAGGCCAACGCCCGCGCCTATGAGCAGACGCTGCGCGATCTGGATGCCTGGGTGCAGGAGCAGGTGGCGCAGGTACCGCCGGCGCAACGGCTGCTGGTCAGCGAGCACGCCGTCTTCGCCTATTTTGCCCGGCGCTATGGCTTCACGCAGGTCGGGACGGTCATCCCCGGGTTCAGCGCCCTGGCCGAGCCTTCGGCGCAGGATCTGGCCGCGCTGGAGGACGCGATCCGGCAGGTGGGCGTGCGTGCGATCTTCGTGGGCAACACGGTCAACCCCCGCCTGGCCGAGCGGGTGGCCGCGGATACTGGCATCCGTGTCATCCCGGTGTACAGCGGCTCGCTCAGCGCCGCGGATGGCCCGGCCTCCACCTACGTGGCATACATCCGCTACAACACCCACGCCTTCGTGGCGGGCATGAATTAGCATCCGCTTGCATCCTCCGGGGCCGTGACTGCTTCTTTCCGCGCCTATCTGCTCGTGCTGATCGCCGCCTCGCTATGGGGCACGATCGGCGTGGCGGGCAAGCTGCTCTATGGCTTGGGGCAGGTCAGCCCGCTGGCGTTGGGGCTGTTCCGTGTGGGCGTGGCTGCGCCGTTGCTGGGGCTGCTCAGTTGGCGGCTGGATCGGGGCCGGCCTTGGCATCTGCGGCGGCGGGAGGGGGCCTGGTGGGCGCTGGCCATGGGCAGTATGGGCGGCTACCAACTCTTCCTGTTCGCAGCGGTGGAGCGCACCGATGTCACCCTGGCTATTTTCCTGGCGATCTGCACAGCGCCGGTGTTGGTGGCCCTGGCCGCGCCCCTTTTGCTGGGCGAGCGGCTGAATCGAGGGGGGCTGGTCTCGGGCGGGCTGGCTCTGGCCGGCGCGGCCCTGGTCTTGACCGCGCCCGCGCCCGGCGAGGGCATAGCCACAGGCCGGCTGGCGGGCAATCTGTTGGCGTTGGGCGCGGCGGTGTGCTGGGCGGCCTACGCCATCGCCGCCCGGCGCCTGGTGCGGAGTCATCCTCCCACCCGCATCACGTTCCTCACCTTTGCCGGGGCCGCGCTGCTGTTGGCGCCCCTCGTCTTTTGGCAGGCGCGGCCGCTGGCGTTGCCCCCGTTGGGCTGGGGATTGGCCTTCTATTTAGGCGTCGTGCCCACGGCGTTGGCCTATTTTCTGTATGTGCGGGGGCTGGTGCACGTGCCTGCCGCCACCTCCTCCTTTCTGGCCCTGGTCGAGCCGGGCGCTGCCGCGCTCCTCTCCGCCCTGCTGCTGGGTGAGCGGTTGCCGTTGCCGGCCTGGGCAGGCGTGGGGGTGCTGTTGTTGGGCCTACTGTGGCTCATCCGCATCACCCGATGATGGATGGTGGACGAAGGACGGTGGACGAAAGACGAAGGACGATTCGCAGCCCAGACCACCTGACACCTGACACTTGGCACCTGACACTTGGCACCTGCCCCCTGCCCCATCCCCTCACGGTTTTCTCTCAAATTGACATATCTTGCAGTCGTTCTATAATACAGCCCTCGGAGCCGAGGACGGCTCACACGTGTGGGCCGGACGTTCTTTTTTCCACACTCTTTTGGAGGAGACGACTGATGAACAGACGCGAATTTCTTGGCGTAGCAGCCAAGGGTGCAGCAGGCGTGGCCGCACTGGGCCTGGCCGGTTGCGCCACTGCTGCTCCCACCGCTGCGCCCGCGCCGGTCGAGGAGGCCGGGGCCGCTGCGGCTGCCGAAGTTGCCCAAGATGCCAGCATGCCCAGCATCGAGTGGCAGATGGCCACCAGTTGGCCGCTGGCGCTGGACACCATCTTCGGCGGCGCACAAATCTTCGCCGACCGGGTGGCAGCCATGACCGGCGGCAAGTTCCGCATCGTCCCCCGGGCGGCCGGCGAACTGGCCGGGGGCCTGGAGGTGCTGAATGTGGTCGAGCAGGGCGCCGTGCCTTGCGGTCACACCGCCTCCTACTACTACACCGGCAAAAGCCCGGTGACGGCTTTTGGCACCGCCTTGCCCTTTGGCTTCACCGCGCGCCAGAACAACGCCTGGTTCTACGAAGGCGGCGGCCTGTCCTTGCTGCAAGAATTCTACACCGACCGCTTTGGCGTGATCCAGTTCCCTGCGGGCAACACCGGCGCGCAGATGGGCGGCTGGTGGCGGCGTGAGATCAGCACACCCGCGGATCTGCAGGGCCTGAAAGTGCGTATCCCCGGTCTGGGCGGCCAGGTAATGTCCAAACTGGGCGCGGTGGTGCAGGTGCTCCCCGGCGGCGAGATCTTCCAGGCGCTGCAGACCGGCGCCATCGACGCCGCGGAGTGGGTCGGCCCCTACGACGACCTCAAACTGGGCCTGGCCGACGCCGCCCAGTACTACTACGCGCCCGGCTGGTGGGAGCCAGGCCCAGCCCTGGAAGTGCAGATCAATCTGGCTGAATACAACAAGCTGCCGGAAGAATACAAGCAGATCGTGCAAACGGCCGCGTATCAGGCCAACATGGGCATGCTCGCCCGCTACGACGCGCTCAACGCAGCGGCCCTGCAGCAGATTATCGATAAGGGCGTGCAGTTGCGCGTTTACAGCGACGAGATCTTGCAGGCGGCGAAGGATGCATCCTTTGCCCTGTACGATGAGATCTCAGGCACGGATGCCGACTTCAAGGCCATCTTTGCGCAGTGGAATGCCTTCCGCCAGAGCATCCAGGGCTGGCACAGCTATCTGGAGACCGCGTACTCCGACTTTGTGGCGCGCGAGTTCAGCCAGTAGTTCACGTTCTGCGCAGCACCTCTGTCCTAACGAAAAGGGGGCGGACGCCAGCAGGCGCTCGCCCCCTTTTTCGTTTGCGTCGCCGCTGTTCAGCCCGATAGATCGACCAGCCAGCGCACGGTCTGCGGGAAGATCATCACCAACACCAGCCCCACCGCTTGCAGGCCCATGAAGGGCAGGGCCCCGCGGTGGATATCGAGCGTTTCCACTTCGGGCGGGGCCACGCTTTGTAAATAGAAGAGAGAAAATCCCACCGGAGGGGAAATAAAGGCCATGTTCAGGTTGATGGCCATCATCACACTGAACCAGACCAGATCGATGCCCAGGGCGGTGGCCGCGGGCACGAACAGAGGCATGACGATGAAGCTGATCTCCAGGAACTCCAGATTGATGCCCAGGAGGAAAACGGCGATGTTGGCTACGATGATGAAGCCCCAATAGCCGCCGGGCAAATTGGTGAGGAAGTTCGTCACCCAGCGCTGGCCGCCCAGCCCATCGAAGACCAGGCCGAAAAAGGTGGAACTGAACAGAATCATCAGCACCAGAGAGGTGATGTTGGCGGTGGCGCGGGCCGCGTTTTTGATGATCCGCCAGTTGAGGTTGTGGTTGACCAGGGCCAGCAGGCAGGCGCCGGCCGCGCCCACGGCCCCGGCCTCGGTGGGGGTGGCGATGCCGGCAAAAATACTGCCGAGCACGGCGAAGATGAGGAGCAACGGCGGCACGACCACGACCAGGCTTCGGCGGAACAGGGCCGCGCCGGCGAGGGTGCGCGCTTCCGGCGGCAGGGCCGGGGCCATTTCCGGCCGCAAAAAGGCGATCACCAACACGTAGAGGGCGTACAACCCGGCCAACATGACGCCGGGAATGATCGCGCCCAGGAACAGATCGCCCACCGGCACGCCCACGGTGGAACTGAGTACCACCAACACCAGGCTGGGGGGCAGCAACTGCGCCAGCGTGCCCGATGCCGTGATGATGCCGGTGGCCAGTCTGTGGTCGTAGTTGTAGCGTAGCATGATCGGCAGGGAGAGGATGCCCATGACGATAACGGTGGCCGCCACCACGCCGGTGGCCGCGGCCAGCAGCGTGCCCACAATCACCACGGCCAGGGCCAGCCCCCCCCGCAGCGGCCCCAACAGGATGCCGATCGTGGTCAGCAGGTCTTCGGCCAACCCCGATTTTTCGAAGATGGCGCCCATGAACACGAAGAAGGGGATGGCCAGCAAGGTAAAATCGGACATGGCCCCGAACCAGCGATTGGGCAACAGCCGGAACAGGTTGGGATTGAACGCGCCCAGGGCCAGGCCGATGAGCGAGAAGATGATGGCGGTGCCGGCGAAAGAAAAGGCCACCGGATAGCCGCTCAGGATCAAGATCAGGAACAGCACAAACATAACGATAGCAATCCACTCAAAACCCATGGGCCTTTCTCCTCAAAGTGTGATGCGGATGTGTCCTGGTTTGTCGCTTTGCACAAATCAATGATTAAGGATTAATGATTAAGGATTAAAGATAACAATTCACCTTATTTTGTCATTGCGAGGGGCGATAGCCCCGAAACAATCCCCAACGCTGATTGACATCCACAAAATTGACGAACCACCTTGGAGATTGCTTCGCTGCGCTCGCAATGACATATTAGGTGGATTGTTACGATTAAAGTTTGTTGTGTAGAAATCTTTAATCCTTAATCTTTAATCTTTAATCATTAATCTTTTTTACTCGATACGGATGGGCGCTTCGATCTCGCGCAGATGGTGCGGTTTCAGTTCCTCGATATCGCGCACGGTAGCCACCAGCCGGATCATCTCCACGATCGCCTGCAACAACAGGGTGACAAAGGCAACGATGATCACGGACTTGATCGGCGCCCGCGGCAACCCGTTGGGATCGGGCGAGAGCTCCCAGAGGCCCCAGGTGCCGTTGGGCCGCAGCCCCCACGCCGTGAGGATCGGTCGCCAGGTCACCAGCAGGGCGATGATGCAGAAAGGGATCAGGGCCAGCAAATGGCCGATCATGTCGACCTTGGCCTTGGTTTTATCTGAAAATTTGCCATACCAGAAATCTACCCGCACATTGATGTTATGCTTGAGGATATAGGCAAAACCGAACAAAAAGATCAAAGAGTAAAGATACCATTGTAATTCGATGAAAAGGTTAGAAGTGAGCCGTAAACCTACAAAACGACCAAAATAGCGCAGTACGACATTGGCGAAGCCGATGACAAAGGTGATAATCACCAGATACATCGATAGTGTTCCCAAGCTTTCGCTCAGTTTGTCGATAGCGTTGACATACACATGGGCGATTCGTTTCATCTCTGCTCTCCTTTGTGTGGGAAGGGGCAAAGCCGGGGGCCAGGGCATCGGCCTGGGCCGCAGCGATAAAGTGGGGGGAAGCATACGCAAAACACCCCCCTCATGCAAGCGGGACGAAAGCGCTCAATCGCGGCTGGCGCGGATCAGCAATACCGGCGCTGTGGACTGCCGCACCACGCGTTCGGCCACGCTGCCCAGGAAGAGGCGGGAAAGGCCGGTCAGGCCGTGGGTGCTCATGACGATGGCGTCGCAGCCCTCCTGCACGCAGACGTCGATGATCGCCTGGTCGATCAACTGGCTCTGGACGGCAAAGGCCGCGGCTTTGATGCCCTGGGCCTGGATCGCCTGCTCCTGATCGGACAGGTAGGCGGCGGCCCGCGTCAGTTCGCGCTGCTTCACCATCTCGATCAATTCAGGGCTTTCGGCCACCATCTCGCCCTGCCATGACCAGGCCGGCGTGGCGATCACCTGTAATAAATGGATCTCCGCCCCATATTTTTGAGCCAGGGAGATGGCATAGGGCAAGGCCCGCTCGGCCAGGGGGGAGCCATCGAGGGGTACAAGGATCTTGCTGAACATGGTTGTTTTCTCCTGTGAGCGCAGCGGTTGGAAAAACCCTAAAGGTTTTAGAAACCCTTAGGGTTTGGGGCTTTCACCCCAAGTTATGGAACAGATACAAAAAGGGAGTCTGGCCTGTCGCTTAGCGTGCGGTCCAGCCCAGATCCAGGGTCAGCGCCGCGCCGGTGATGCCCCTGGCCGCGTCGGAGCAGAGATAGAGGGCCATGGCCGCCACCTCTTCTGGTTCGATCAGGCGTTTGATGGCGGCCGGCTCCAGCATCACCCGCTCGATCACATCGGCCTCGCTCAGCCCGCGCGTGCGCGCCTGGTCCGCGATCTGCCGTTCGACCAGGGGCGTGCGCACATAGGCCGGGCAAATGGCGTTGACGGTGATGCCGTGCGGGCCTCCCTCCAGCGCAGTGGTGCGGGTGAGGCCGATCAAGCCATGTTTGGCGGTGATGTACGCGCTCTTGAAGGGGGACGCCACCAGCCCATGCACCGAGGCCAGGTTGATGATCCGGCCCCAGCCCTGGGCTTGCATGGCCGGCCACAGATATTTGGTGAGCAGGAAGGGCGCAGTGAGCATGACAGCCAGCAGCGTATCCCACTTTTCCTCGGGGAAATCTTGGATGGGATCGATGTGTTGGAACCCGGCCACATTGACCAGGATATCGACGGGCCTGCCCTGGGCCAAGGCGGCGCGGGCCAGAGCCTGGCAGGCCTCCCGTTGGGCCAGGTTGGTGGGCAGGAAGAGGCCGCCCACTGCCGCGGCCACGGCTTCACCCCCCGCTGCGTCGATGTCGGCAGCGATGATCCTGGCCCCGGCCTCGGCCAGAGCCAGCGCGCAGGCCCGGCCAATGCCGCTGGCCGCGCCTGTCACCAGCGCGGTGCGTGTCGAGAGATCAATGGCAAGACTCATGGGCCTCTTCCGGCTGAGTGTGTGGTTGGTTCCGGTTTCAGAATGGCGGTATGATAGCAGCCTGCTCCCACATGACCAAATCGACGGCAAAGATCATGGCTGCTTCTCCTCTCCCATCCCTGCCGGGCCGCCGCATCTCGGTGGTCGGCACAACCGGGTCGGGCAAGACGACCCTGGCCGCGGCCCTGGCCCGGCGGCTGGGTATCCCCCATTTCGAAATGGATGCCCTGTATTGGGGCCCCAATTGGTCAGGAACCCCGCCCGAAATCCTGCGCCCGCGCGTGGCCGCGGCCCTGGCCGGCGAGGCCTGGGTCATCGACGGCAATTACAGTATCGTGCGCGATATCATCCTCAGCCGCGCGGATACGTTGGTCTGGCTCGATTACGCTTTTCCCGTGATCTTTTGGCAGCTATTTTTGCGCACCCTGCGCCGGGCGCTGCGGCGGGAGGAGCTCTGGGCGGGGAACCGCGAGCGGCTGGGGACAGCCTTTTTTAGCCGCGACTCGATCCTGTGGTGGGCGATCCAGACCTATCGCCGCCGGCGACGGCAATACAGCGCGCTGCTGGCAGACCCGGCCTACGCGCATCTCATCTTCGTGCGGTTGCGCACCCGCGCGGCCACGCGCGCCTGGCTCGATGCCCTGCCCTGACCGGTTATGCGGCCAACAGGGCCGCGGCCTGGCGCAGTCGCGCCACGATCGTCTCTCGGCCCACGGCGGCGATGGTGCTGAACAGGGGCGGAGACACGGCCTGATTCGTGATCGCCACGCGCATGGGGCCGAACACCTGCCCCGGCTTGAGGTTGAGATCGGCGATCAGCGCCCGCAGCGCCCCTTCGATGCTGTCCGGCGTCCACGACTCCAGCCCGGCCAGCATCCCGGCGGCCGCGGTCAGGGCCTGACGGGCCTGCTCGCGCGTGGTGTTGCGGGGGATGAGATCCTCCGGGTTGGCGATGGCGATGTCGCCGGCGAAGAGAAAGCCGATCAGGGCCGGGGCGTCGGTCAGCTTTTTCAGGCGCTCGTGCAGATCGGGGATGAGCAGGCGCAGGCGCTCGTCCGCGGCCAGCGTCTCGACCGGCACGCCAAAGGCCTGGCTGAGATGGGGCAACAGGGCGTGGCGCAGCGCCTCGTGCGTGATCTGGCGAATGTAGACGCCGTTCATCCACTCCAACTTTTCGGCGGGGAAGGCGCCGGGCGAGGCCTGCACCTTGGCGATGTCGAAGGCAGCGAGGGCGGTCTCGCGGTCGTAGATTTCGGTCTCGCCGTCCAGCGCCCAGCCGATGCCGCAGAGGAAGTTGAACAGGGCGTCGGGCAGATAGCCGGCCTGACGATAGCTGTGCACATAAACGGGCACGATCGTGCCATCGGCCTGCACGATCTCCCGTTTTTTCATCTTGCCCTGGCCGTTGGGGTTGAGGATCACCGGCAGGTGCGCCCACACCGGCGGCTGCCAGCCAAAGGCCTGGTACAGATGCCAGTGCAGCGGCACCGAGGAGAGCCATTCATCCCCGCGCAGGATGTGCGTGATGGCCATGAAGTGGTCATCGACGACATTGGCCAGGTGATAGGTGGGCCAGCCGTCGCTTTTCAGCAGCACGGCATCTTGCAGTTCTTTATTATTGAAGGTGATATCCCCGCGAATGGCGTCGTGGAAGGTGACCGCGCCCTGCAGCGGCACGGCCAGACGGATGACCGAGCTGTGACCGGCGGCCTGCCGCGCCGCGCGTTCCTCCGGCGTCAGCCAGCGGCAGCGCCGATCGTAGCCCTGCGCGCCCTGCTGGTCGCGCTGGGTCTGGCGCATGGCTTCCACTTCGGCGGCAGTGCAGAAGCAGTGATAGGCCTTGCCCTGCGCCACCAGCCAATCCGCCCATTCCTGATACAGGGGCAGCCGCTGCGACTGGAAATAAGGCCCGTACGGGCCGCCCACCTCTGGCCCTTCATCCCAATCCAGCCCCAGCCAGCGCAGGCTGTCGAGGATGTCTTGCAGCGATTGGGGGTGGTAGCGTTTGCGGTCGGTGTCTTCGATGCGCAGGATGAATTGGCCGTCGCGGCTGCGGGCAAAAAGCCAATTGAACAGGGCGGTGCGGGCGCCGCCGACATGGAGGAAGCCGGTGGGACTGGGCGCGAAGCGCACGCGTACGGGAGAGGTGGTCATGGGCGTGGATGAGGAGGGAGACGAGAGGGGGGGCGCAAGTCCTGCGCGCCCGCGCTGCGCCGATCATACCGGCGCGGGGGAGGGAATGCAAGCGGGGATGTGATCCATATCATGGCCGCGGTCGCCGCCGCGTGGTAGGCTGCGGCCATGCGCATCCTGGCTATTTTCAACGGCGATTATGGGCAGCGGCACATCGACAATGTGCAGATGCACGCTCCCCCCACCTGGCAGATCGAGATCTGGCCGGCGCCGACCTATTTTCCCCTGGTCATTGACTATCCCGAAGATTTTCTGCCCGATCATCTGCCTGCCGCGGATTTGATCCTCAGTTTTGCCGAGCACAAGGGGGTGGCCGAGCTGCTGCCCGACATCGCCCGCCTGACCGGCGCCGCCGCGGTGCTGGCCGCCATCGACAACGAGGCCTGGCTGCCGCGCGGCCTGGCCCGGCAATTGCGGGGTTGGCTGAGCGATATCGGCGTTGCCTGCGTCACGCCCAAGCCGCTTTGCTCTCTGACCGAGACCACCTACCGCCTGGGCCGCCGGCAACTGATCTCATACGACAATCCCTTCATCGCCGAGTTTGCCCGCTTTTTTGGCCAGCCAGAGCTGCGCCTGCGCATCGATCCCGCGGCCCGTGTGGTGGCCGGCGTCGAGGTTGTACGCGATGCGGTCTGCGGCTGCGCCCGTTACGCCGCTGCCGGTCTGGTGGGCGCGGCGGTGGATGAGGCGGCGGAGAAGGCGGGGCTGCTGCACCATCATTTCCCCTGCCTGGCCAGCATGGGCATTGACCCAGAGTATGGCGACACGTTGATGCACGTCTCCGGCAATGTGATCAAGGACAACGTCGCCGCCGCGGTCAAGCCCTATATCCGTACGATCACGCCGCGGTAGGGGGCAGTATTCAGTATTCAGTGTTCAGTATTCAGTGTTCAGTATTCAGTATTCAGTATTCAGTGTTCAGTATTCAGTGTTTAGTATTTAGTATTCAGTATTTAGTATTCAGTGTTCAGTATTCAGTGTTCGGGGAGGCGGATGGTCGAACCGCGCGCTACCATTGCCGAGACATGCCTGATGCCAGCAAACCTGTTGAAACGGGTTGTTGATAGCGATATCTCGCCCATAAAAACCTGCTTTAGCAGGTTTCCGATATCAGACCGTGAATGAATTCACGGGGCATTCACCGTGAATTCATTCACGGGGCATTCCCGGGCCATTCACGGTGCGGCTCAACCCAACGCTTGTTCCATCAGTTCGCGGGCCAGTTGCGGATTGGCTTTGCCGCCGGTGTGGCGCATGACCTGGCCCATGAAAAAGCCGATCAGACTGGGCCTGCCGCTGCGATAGGCCGCGACTTTTTCGGGATTTTCGGCGATCACACGGGCGATGATAGGGGCCAGGGCTGCGGCGTCGCTGATCTGGCGCAGGCCGCGGGCGGCTACGATCTGATCCGGGTCTGCGCCGCGCTGCACCATCTCGGCCAACACATCCTTGGCGATGGTGGCGGAGAGCACGCCTTCCTCTACCAGGGCCGCCAACCGGCCCAGGGCGGCGCCGCCGAAAGACAGCGAGGAGAGGGTGGCGTCGCCCAACGCGCCTTGCAGAGCGTTATTCATCCAGTTGGCCACGGCCTGCGCATCGGGGTGCGCGGCCAGCGCCGCCTCGATCGCGTCGAGCGCGAAGTCGATGCCGCGGTCGCCGACTCCCTCGATGCAGACGAGCAGCCCCGCCTTGTGCGCCGCGATCGCGCGGCGCTTCAGGTCGTCGGCCTCGTACAGCAGCATGCCGCGGTTGTCCTCGACCTCGCCGACCACCTTCGCGCCGACGTAAGGCTCGTAGTAGGCGGCGGTGCGGCCGCTGGTGCTGCAGTCGGGGCACCATTCGACGCCGATGACGCGCACCCAGTCGTCGCCGAACCCGGTGCGGATGCCGGCGGCGATCAGCGCCTCGATCAGCCCGTCCTCGCGGCCCGAGGCGATGATCCCGACGCGCAAGCGCAGGCGGCCCGTGTCGCGCATCCTCTGGTAGGCGCGAATCGCGCGCGCGGGCGTCAGCGAGTTGTAGACCGAGGTGATGCCGTAGGACAGGCACTCGGCGAACACCCGCTCGAGGCCCTCGGCGATCTCGTCCTCGGCGTCCGAGGCATGGATCTGCCCGAGGAAGGGATGCGCCGCCGTCTCGCGCACGAGGCCGGTGAAGCGGCCGGTGTCGGGATGGCGGTCGAAGCGCCCGAACGGCGGATCGGCCGCGTCCTCGGGAACGCCGCAGGCCCTGAACGCGGCCGCATTGGCGAGCGCGATATGGCCGTCGGTACGCAGGATGAAGACCGGCT
>JABWBG010000059.1 GCA_013360575.1 Caldilineales bacterium | reverse complement strand
AAGCGTTCTGCCCCATGCGCGCCAGCACGGGGTGGCCCGGCGCCAGCCACTCCCGCGCCAGCGCCGCGATCTGCGCCGGCTCGGTGACATAGACGCCGGCGCCGTTGCCCAGCACATAGTGCACATTGCCCGCCTCCTGGCCCGGGATGAAGCCGGAAAGGATCATCGGCAGCCCGCTGATACAGGCTTCAGCAATCATCCCCGGCCCCGCCTTGGTGATGAGCAGGTCGGCTGCGGCCATCAACTCCGGCATGCGCTGGGTGAAGCCGTACGTTTGGGTGGGAATGGGCCAGGCCGCGCTGTCCAGCCGCGCTTTCAGGGCCCGATTGCGCCCGGCCACGACCACCAATTGCGCCGATGCCGCGGCCTCCGCCACCGCCTGGGCGATCTCATACACCCGGCCCACCCCCTCCCCCCCGCCGACGATCAGCACCGCCGGGCGTGTGGGATGCATGCCCAAGCGCCGGCGCAACGCGGGCTTGTCGGCCAGGGGCCGGGCGAACTTGAGGCTGACCGGCTGGCCACACAAAAACACCTTTTGCCGCGGCATGCCGTGGGCGATAACCTGATCGCGACTGGCCGGCGTCGCCACGAAGCACCCCGTCGCGGCCGGGTGCACCCAGGCCGGATGCACCGTGACCAGATCGGTGACCACGCTGAAAAAGGGAACGCGCAGCCGGGCGCGATCCACCCAGCCCGCGCCCAGGGCCGTCAGCAGGGGGTGCACAGAGACCACCGCGTCCGGCTGCCACGCGGCCAGCAACCGCACGATGCGGCGCTGGATGAACAGGTTGGCCGCTGCCAACACGCCCTGACGCAGCGGCCGCTGCAGCGACAGATCCCAGATCAGCTGCCACCAGCGCGCGCCCGCGTCCGCCAGCCAGGGATAAGCCGCGGGCAGCCGGTTGATCGGCCAGCCGGTGTGATCGGCCCAGATATCCTCGATCCTCACCTCGAAGCGGCCGGGATAGAGATGATCGACCGCTTCGGCGATCGCGCGTGCGGCAGCGCGGTGGCCGCCGCCGGTGTCAGACATCAAGATCAAGATTCTCTGCGGCATCGGCTTGGGGTCGGAGATGAGAAAATGACCGGCGATAGTGTATCACACCCCGCCCCCCGCCTCTGCCCCAACCCTCCCCTTTCTCACCATCATCACTGACCATGAACAGCAAAGAGCGTGTGCAACTGGCCTTCCAACACCGGGAACCGGATCGGGTTCCCCTCTTCGAATTGACCATCGACAACCCCACCGCCAGCCACGTGCTGGGCCGCCAGGCCTGGTGCGGCTTCGGCGGCCGCGTGCGCGGGGTCATCCAAAACCAGGCGCTGCGCGAAGGGTGGTTCGCCGAATTCATCCGCCGCCGCACCGCCGACGAGATCGAACTGTGGCGCACGCTCGATCTGGACGTGTACCCCAACGCCGCGCCCGCGCCCCGCCAGCCCATCATCCCCGAACAGATCGAGGAGTTTCGCTGGCGCTTCACCGACCCCGGCACCGGGCAATGGACGGAATCGCTGTACGCGCCGGAAAGCGACATGTACGATCAAGTCGATTCCAGCATCCGCCAGGAGGGATTGCCGGCCCTGGAGCGGCTGACCGAGGCGCTGGAAAGGGCGGAGCCGGACATGGATGCCTGGGATTTCACGCTGGTGGAGAGGATGGTGGCGGAACTGGGCCGGGATCGCTTTGTCATGGGCGTGGCCGATGTGGAAATCGGCTCCACCTGGGACTGGGCGCAGCACTTTTTGATGGGCCTGATCCTGGCCCCCGCCCTGATCCACCGCTATCTCGACGCCCGCCTGCGCCACACCCTGGCCCTAGCCGAGGCGATGCTGCAGCGGGGCGTGGACGGCCTGCACGGCGGCTATGACTGGGCCGCGACCACCCAGCCCATGTTCTCGCCCCGGCATTTCGATCAGTTCGTCTTCCCCCGGCTCAAACAGATCACCGATCTCTGCCATCGCTACGGTGCTGTTTATGTCAAGCACACCGATGGCAATGTCAACAAGCTCATTCCCGGCATGATCCAGGCGGGCGTGGATGGTTTTCAGGCGATCGAGCCGCGGGCGGGCATGGACATCGCCCAACTCAAGCGCGATGTCGGCGACCGGCTGACCCTGATCGGCAATGTCGATTGCTCGACCGTGCTGGTGGATGGGCCGGCCGAGGCGGTCGCGGCACAGACGCGGGCCGTGATCCGGGCGGCCGCGCCCGGCGGCGGCTTCCTGCTCTCGTCCAGCAACTCCATCCACCCCGGCGTCAAGCCTGAATTCTACCTGGCCATGCTGGCGACCGCGCGCGAATGCGGCGATTATCCCATGCGCTGTTAAAATTGCAAGCCTATTTCCAGTCTCACTTCTCCGGCACCGCCATGACTCCTTCTCACCTCCGACCTCTCGACCTCTACCGCCGCATGCTGCTCATTCGCCAGTTCGAGCTGCGGGCGATCAACGAACGTAAATCGGGCCTCATCCCCGGCTTCATCCATGCCTGCATTGGGCAGGAGGCGACGGCCGTGGGCGCGTGCGCGGCCCTGCGCCAGGAGGATGTCATCGCCAGCACCCACCGCGGGCACGGGCATCTCATCGCCAAGGGCGGCGAGCCGAAGTACATGATGGCCGAGCTGGCCGCGCGCAGCGACGGTTATTGCGGCGGCAAGGGGGGCAGCCTGCACATGACCGACTTCGACCTGGGCATTTTGGGCGCCAATGGCATCGTGGCCGGCGGCATCCCCATGGCCGTGGGCGCGGCCCTGGCTTTCCAGATGCGAAAAGAGCCGCGCGTGGCCCTGGCTTTCTTCGGCGATGGGGCGGTGAACGAAGGCGCCTTCCACGAGGCGGCGAATCTGGCCGGGCTATGGACGCTGCCGATGATCTTCTTCTGCGAAAACAACCTGTATGGCGAGGGCACGCCGCAGCACAAACAGGCGCCGGTGCCCGATCTGGCGGTGCGGGCCGCGGGCTACGGCTTCCCCGGCGTGATCGTGGATGGCAACGATGTGCTGGCGGTGTTCGAGGCGACGCAACAGGCGGTCGAACGGGCGCGGGCGGGCGGCGGCCCCACCTTCGTTGAGGGCAAGACCTATCGCCACCGCGGGCATTACGAGGGCGACCCCATGGTGTATCGCACCCGCGAGGAACTGGAGTTCTGGAAGCAGCGCGACCCCCTCACCCGTTTCCGCCATCATTTGCTGGATGCGGGCCTGGCGACCGCCGCCGAACTTGACGCCATCGCCGCCGCCATCACGCAAGAACTGGACGAGGCCGTGGCCTTTGCCACAGCCAGCCCCGCCCCCGCGCCCGCAAGCGCGCTCGCCGGCGTCTACGGCGAGACGCATGGGGGAAGAGTATTCTAATGTGTCATTGCGAGTGAAACGAAGCAATCCCCAAGTTTCAATTGCACATGTACCTTGGGGATTGCTTCGGCCCTGCCGGGCCTCGCAATGACAAAAGAGAGAGACATGATGCGCCAAATTTCATTCAGTGAAGCGATCCGAGAAGCGATGTGCGAGGAAATGCGACGGGATCCGTCCGTTTTTCTCATCGGCGAAGATGTGGGCGTGTTCGACGGCGTCTTTGGCGTCTCTGCCGGCATGCTGGCCGAGTTCGGGGCGGAGCGGGTGCGCGACACGCCCATCTCCGAGATGGCCATTGTCGGCGGCGCGTTGGGCGCGGCGCTGATGGGCATGCGCCCCATCGCCGAGATCATGTTCGCCGATTTCGTCACCTGCGCCATGGATCAGGTGGTCAACCAGGCCGCGAAGGCGCGGTATATGAGCGGGGGCAAGGCCAACGTGCCGCTGACCCTCCGCATCGTCAATGGCGCGCCCGGCTCGGCCGCGGCCCAGCATTCGCAAAGCCCGGAGGCCTGGTTCATGAACGTGCCCGGGCTCAAGATCGCCATCCCCGCCACGCCCTACGACGCCAAGGGCCTGCTCAAGACCGCCATCCGCGGGGAAGACCCGGTGTTGTTTTTCGAGCACAAGATGCTGTACGCGGTGAAAGGCGAGGCCCCGGAGGGAGAGTACACGATCCCATTTGGGCAAGCCGCCATCCGCCGTCAGGGCACAGACGCCACGGTCATCGCTATCGGCGGGGCGCTGCCGGTGGTCGAGCAAGCGGCGCAGCAGTTGGAGAGGGCGGGCATTTCGGTCGAAGTGATCGATCCCCGTACGCTGGTGCCGCTGGATACCGAAACGCTGATCAAATCCGTGCAAAAAACGCACCGGGCCGTGATCGTGCACGAAGCGCACCGCCGGGCCGGGCCGGGTGCGGAGATCGCCGCCCTCCTGGCCGAGGAGGCAATCGGCTACCTGGATGCGCCGATCCTGCGCGTGGCCGCGAAGAACGTACCTTTCCCCTACAACCCCGACCTCGAACGCTTCATCCTGCCCTCCGTCGAAGATGTCGTAGCGGCAGTAAAAGGCGTCACTCAATACAGGCTTTGATGAAGTGATGAGTGATGAGTGATGAGTGGTGAGTGGTGAGTGAAACTCGAACAGCTCATCACTCCATCACTTCATCACTTCTTCACTTCCTCACTCCATCACTCCATCACTCCATCACTTCCTCACTCCATCACTTCCTCACTCCATCACTCCATCACTCCATCACTCCATCACTTCCTCACTCCATCACTTCCTCACTCCATCACTCCATCACTTCCTCACTCCATCCCATGAACACCCAACTCTTCCAAAAAGACTTCATCTCCACCCAAGACTGGTCGGTTGACGACCTCTGGACGATGCTGGAACTGGCCCTGCGGCTGAAGGGCGATTTCGCCGCCGGCATCCCGCACGACCAAATCCTGCGCGCCAAGACGCTCTACCTGCTCTTCTTCGAGGAATCGACCCGCACCCGCAATTCCTTCGAGACCGGCATCACCCAGCTCGGCGGCCACGGCATCTTCCTCACGCCCAAGGCCACGCAGATCGGCCACGGCGAGAACGCCAAAGACACCGGCATGGTGCTCAGCAGCTATGGCAACGCCATTGCCGTGCGCGATTGCCGCACCGACATCGGCCAAAAATATCTGTACGAGATGGCCAGCCATGCCCAGGTTCCCATCTACTCGATGCAGGACGATGTCGACCATCCCTGCCAGGCCATGGCCGACCTGATGACGCTGGTCGAGCTCTTCGGCCGCAATCTGCGCGGGCGCAAGTTCGTCATCTCCTGGACCTACGCGCCCAAATACGTGCGACCGCTCAGCGTGCCGCAATCGCTGGTCATGCTCATGCCGCGCTTCGGCATGGATGTGACCCTGGCCTACCCCGAGGGCTATCACCTGATGCCCGGCATCATGGACATCGCCCGCCAGAACGCTGACATCGCCGGCGTCAAGCTGGAGGAAACGCACGACATGGACGCTGCCTTCGAAGGGGCGGACTTCCTCTACCCCAAGTCCTGGGGGCCGATCATGGTCAGCGAGGATGAGCCGGTGGTGGAGGCGATGGCGGCCAAGAACACCGGCTGGCGCGTCACGCAGGAACGCATGAACCTGGCCCAGAAGCACGCTGTCTATATGCACTGCATGCCCATCGACCGCGGCCATGAGGCCGACGGCGACGTCATCGACGGCCCGCAATCGGTGATCTACAAACAAGCCGAAAACCGCCTGCACGTGCAGAAGGCGCTGATGGCGTTGACGATGGGCGGACGGTGGTAGTCAGTAGTCAGTGTTCAGTGTTCAGTGTTCAGTGATCAGTGGTCGGTGGTCAGTGGCCGGCGCCTGTCAATCTCCAATAACCAATCTCCAATGATCGTTCCCAATCATGTTGCTGACGCGGCGCAGAGGGTCAGATCCCAGGCCGGGGCCATTGCCCAGGCGCAGATCGCTTTCCTCTCCGACCTGATCCGGCTGAAAACGTACACGGGCGAAGAAGGCCCGGCGGTGGCGCGCACGCTGGCCGAGTTCCATGCCCTGGGGTTCGGCCAGATCCGCACCGACGCCATCGGCGACGCCCTGGCGCAGGTGGGCGAGGGCCGCTTCCACCTGCTCTACGACGGCCATCTCGATGAAAACGAGATCGCGGACGAACGCGATTGGCCGCATCCGCCGCTGGAACCGACCCTCGCCGGCGGCAAACTCTACGGCCTGGGCGCGTCCGACTGCAAGGGCGGGGTGGCGACCATCGTTTATGGCGCCCATCTGGCCGCGCGGCTGGGCCTCACCGGCGATTGCACGATCACGGTGCAAGGCTCGACGCTGGAGGAGGACGCCGAGGGCTTTGCCATGCGCCACCTGCTCACGCGGGAAGATTTCCCCCGCCCGGACGCGGTGCTGCTGGCCGAGGCCACCGACCTGACCCTGGCGCAGGGCCAGCGCGGCCGCTGCGAGATCAAGGCGCGCGTGCCGGGCGTCGCCGCCCACGCCAGCACTCCCCATCTCGGCGAAAACGCCATCCTCAAGGCCCGGCCCGTGCTCGACGCCCTGGAAGCGATGACCCCGCATCTGCCCATCGACCCGGTCTTCGGCCAGGATACGCAGGTCGTGACCATGATCAACTCCCCGCGCACGCCCAACGCCGTGCCCGCCTGGTGCGAGATCACGGTGGATCGCCGCCTGGGTTCGGGCCAGACTGCCGCCAGCGTGGTGGAAGCCATCCGGCAGGCCCTGCGCCACACCGACGCCACGGTCGAACTGCCGATCCAGCCGGTGCGCTCGTGGACAGGCGTCGATCTCAGCGGCCCGGCTTTCTTCCCCGGCTGGCTGCTGCCGGAGGGTGACCCGCTGATGGTCGCAGGCAAGCTGACCTGCCTGGCCCTTTGGGGCGCGGCGCCGCCGGTGACGGCATGGAAATTCAGCACCAACGGGACGTACTCTGCGGGAGTGGCGGGCATCCCCACCCTGGGCTACGGCCCCCAGGAAGCGCAATTCGCCCATACGCCGCTCGACCAGATCGACCTGGGTAAAATGCTGAAGGCGACGATGTTCTACGCGTTGTTTCCACTCGCTTATAGTCACGTAATAAGAGATATTAGATATTAGGTATTGCGTCCTATTGACGAAGCAATCCCCAACGCCGATTGACAACCGCAAAATTGACGAACAACCTTGGAGATTGCTTCGCTGCACTCGCAATGACATATCAGGTGAACTGTTACCATCCTCAAAAAAAACGACTGATCACATGGATATCAAACGTTTCACCTATCAAGTTGCCATGATCACCGGCGCGGCCAGCGGCATTGGCCGGGCCTGCGCGCTGCGCTTTGCCCAGGAAGGCGCCAATGTCGCCTGTCTGGATTTCGACGCCGCCCGTAACGAAGAAGCCGCGGCTGAATGCCGGGCGTTGGGCGTAGACGCGCTGGCGTTCAAATGCGACGTTTCCAAACGGGATGACCTTCAGCAAGCGGCGGCGGCGGTGCTGGAAGCCTGGGGCCGGATCGATGTCCTGGTCGCCGCCGCCGGCATCTACTCCGGCAGCCCCCTGGCCGAGGTGCCGCTGCCGCAATGGCAGCGCCTGATCGACATCAACCTCACCGGCGTGTTTCTCTCCAACCAGGCGGTGGCGCCCGTGCTCATGCAGCAGCGAGCGGGCAGCATCATCAACATCAGCTCGATGGCCGGGAAGACGAGTTGGCCGGCCTCTGCCGAGTATTCGGCCTCGAAGAGCGGCGTCATCGGCCTCACCCGCTCGGTGGCGATGGAGCTGGCCCCCTTCGGGGCCACCTGCAACGCCGTCTGCCCCGGCAACACGCTGACGGACATGGTGCGCAATGTCGCCGCCATCGTCGGCCCGCAGGACGGCCTCACCGCCGCCGAATGGCTGCAAGCGCGCGCCAACGAATGCCCGATGAAGCGCATGGCCGAGCCGTGGGAGATCGCAGGCGTCGTCGCTTTCCTCGCCTCGCCCGACTCCCGCTATCTCACCGGCCAGGCGATTGAGGTGGATGGGGGGATGGTGATGTCGTAGTGCGTACCAAGTGAGTTGCACGACCGCCCAGCGATTCATCTTGATAGCGAGTCGCTGCAGGCGGTCGTGCAACTCACTTGTCGCGAACCGGAGATGCGCGTATAATGAGCGCATGGATACTCGAACGCTGCTACAGTTTCGCCGAGAAGAGATTCTCAGACTTGCTGAACGCCACGGCGCTCGTAACGTCCGCGTCTTTGGCTCGGTCGCACGCGGCGCGGCGCGGCCTGATAGCGACGTGGACATCCTTGTGGACATGGAACCTGGCCGCAGCCTGTTCGACCTCGGCGGCTTGCTGTTCGATTTGCAGACGCTTCTGGGTGTAGATGTAGATATCGTTACCGAAAAGGGGCTGCGCCAGCGCATTCGCGCGCAAGTGCTGCAGGAAGCGGTTCCGTTATGAGAGATACCCGGGAACGCCTGCTGGATATCCTGGAAGCGATCGGCAAGATCGAACAGCGCGTCAGCCGCGATCTCGATGTCTTTGCTGATGACGAGATGCAGCAGGTTTGGGTCATCCACCACCTGCAGATCATCGGCGAGGCTGCTTACGGGTTGTCTCAGCAGTTTCGGGCCAGTCATCCCCACATTCCGTGGGAGCAAATCATCGGTATGCGTCACGTGCTGGTGCATGGCTATTTTGAGATTGATCTGGATATCGTCTGGGCTGTCGTTGAGAAAGATCTGCCGCCGCTCAAGGCTAACCTACAGGCCATCCTCTCCTCTACTAAATGAGTTGCACGACCGCCCAGCGATTCAGCTCGATAGCGAGTCGCTGCAGGCGGTCGTGCAACTCACTTGCCAGCGAGTCAGCGCGATAGCGAGTCGCTGCTGGCGGTCTGCCCGACTAAGTGAGTTGCACGACCGCCCAGCGATTCAGCGCGATAGCGAGTCGCTGCTGGCGGTCTGCCCGACTAAGTGAGTTGCACGACCGCCCAGCGATTCAGCGCGATAGCGAGTCGCTGCTGGCGGTCGTGCAACTCACTTGCAGTGCAGCCCAGCGATCCCCGCACGCCGCGCCCTCGGCCAGCCACACCTGCAACGAGGCCGGTAGAAAGATGGCGCCCAGAATCGTGGCGGCGGAGGTCGTCTCGTCCGGGTGCCGGCAGAGCGCGCTCAGGCCCGGCCCGTGCCGACCCAACAAGGCCCGCGCCCAGGCGGCGTCCACCTGATCTGCCGCGGTCAACTGCGCGGCTACAAACGCCATCCGCGCCTGCGAATTACCGCGCTGCTCCGGCGGCTCCCTGTCCAGCCACATCGCTCGCAGCGGCTCGCTGGTGAAGTGATTGGTGCGCACGGCCCACCCCCCGTTCTGCATCCGCACATCGGGGCGGCGATAGGCGCTCTCGCAGGTGGCCAGATGGCCGCGGCGGTCGGCCAGCAGCAGCGTGCCCGCGCCCATATGCGTCACACTGCGCAGATAATCGCAGGCCGCGGCGGTGGAGTCGCAGCGTTCCAGGATCTCCTGCATCAGGGCATAGCGGGGCAGACCGGGGCCAATATCGAGCGAGAGCACGTGCGTGTCGGCCACGGCCAGCCCGCATTCATTCATGCCGGAACTGAACACGCCGGGGCTGCCCACGCTGCCCAGGTGCAGATAGCGGTAACCCTGCGCCGGCGTGCTCAAGATCACCGCCTGCAAATCCACGTGATCCAGCCGGTAATCGCGGTTTTTGGCCAGCAGCGGCGCCGCCGAAAGGGGCGACGCGGTCGCAAAACAGGTGCAGCCCTCTTGCAGGGCGGCGCTATCGACCGGCGCTGCCGCCGCCCTGTGCCGGTAATCGAGCAGATAGGAGCTGAGCGTGTAGCGTTGGAACCTCTGCCAGTCGATCCCCAATCCCTCGCCGATCCCGGCCAACATCTCCCAGGTGGGCCGGCCCTGCGCGGCCATAAAATCGGCAGCCGCGGCCAAAACCGGGCGATAATCGTAGGTCAGCTGCGCCAATTCCTGCTCGCGGGCGGCAATGGCGCGGAGAATAGCGTCGCCCGCCGCGCTCGCCTGGGTGGCGTGCTGCCGGCCCATCTCTCGATGCGTTCCACTCAGGTGTAAAGTGTGCATGGCGCGGCGTCCCGGTCAGGCGGCGGGCAGGTCGCGATGCAGCCAGCAAGCCACTTGCCGCCCAGCGACGTCGAAGAAGGGCGGCCTCTCCTGCTCGCAAATGGGGCCGAGTTTGGCGAAACAGCGGGGATGGAAGGCGCAGCCGCCGGGCGGATTGATGGGGCTGGGCACATCCCCCTTGAGAATGATGCGTTGGCGGCGTTTTTCCTTGCTGACTACCGGCACAGCCGCCAGCAGGGCCTGGGTGTAGGGGTGCAGCGGCTGATTGAACAGGTCGTCTGTGCGGCCGCTCTCCACGATCCGGCCCAGATACATCACCGCCACCCGGTCGCTGATGTGGTAGATCACGCTGAGATCGTGGGCGATGAAAAGATAGGTGAGATTGAATTCTTCCTGCAATTCCTCCAACAGATTGACCACCTGCGCCTGGATCGAGACATCCAGGCTGGAGACCGGCTCGTCGGCCACGATCAGTTGCGGGCCCATGGCCAGGGCACGGGCGATGCCGATGCGCTGGCGCTGGCCGCCGCTGAATTGGTGGGGATAGCGGTCGATATGGCGGGGATTCAGGCCCACGCGGGCCAGCAGTTGCTGGATCTCTTGCTCGATCTCGACGCCGTGGCGTTTGCCGCCGGCCTTCAGCGGCACGGTGATGATGTCGCGCACGGTCTTGCGCGGGTTGAGCGAGGAATAGGGGTTTTGGAACACGATTTGGGTGAGCTGGTAATAGGGCACGCGCTCCGCTTTGCCGTTGGCGCCGATCTGTTTGACCTGCTGATTGATCACGGGTTGATTCTGGAAGCGCAATTCGCCGGCGGTGGGCTGATGCAGCAGGGTGAGCATGCGGCCCAACGTGGTCTTGCCGCAGCCGCTCTCGCCCACCAGCCCCAGGGTCTCGCCCGGCCAGATGGCGATATCGACGCCATCCACTGCTTTCACCTGCTGTTCTTTGCGCCCGGCCAGCCAGCGCGCCAGCAGGCTGGGGCGGATGGGGAAATGCTTGACAAGTCCTCGCCCTTCGATCAGCGGGGAGTGGCTGTAATCGACGTGGGGCATGGTTCAATCCTCCAGTGCCGGCATCTGATAATCGGTGAGGCGCAGGCAGCGGGCCCAGTGCCCGCCCTCGCCCCGTTTGACGGCGTCGGCCGAGGCCGGCTGCAAGCGGAAGAAGCCCTCGTTGCACACCGGCCGGGCAGAGTCGCAGCGCAGGCTGAAGGCGCAGCCGGGGGGCAGGTCTGCCAGGTCGGGCACATTGCCGGGGATCGGTTCAATCGCCCGGCGTTCGCCCACATGGGGGATGCAGCGCAGCAGGCCGGCGGTGTAGGGGTGCCGGGGTTCTTCGATCACCTGATCGGTGGGGCCGATCTCGACGATGCGCCCGGCGTACATGACGGCGATGTGATCGCAAAACTCGGCGGCCAGCCCCAGATCGTGGGTGACGAGGATGATGGCGGTGTGGTGTTCCTGGTTGATCCGCCGCATCAGGGCCACGATCTGAGCCTGGATGGTGACATCGAGGGCGGTGGTGGGCTCGTCGGCCAGCAGCACTTTGGGCTGGCAGGCCAGGCCGATGGCGATCAGCGCCCGCTGTTGCATGCCGCCGCTGAATTGGTGCGGATAGGCCTTGTAGCGGGCTTCGGGCGCGGGGATGCCCACCTCTTGCATGACCTCGATCACCCGTTTTTTCTCCCGCGCCTTTTTCGCCCGATCCAGCGGCCAGGGCGGGCCCAGCATCATGTGGTGCAGCCGTAACGATTCGCGGATCTGCTCGCCCACGTGGAAGGCGGGGTTGAGCGTGCTCAACGGATCCTGGAAGATCATGGCGATCTCGCGGCCGCGGATGCGCCGCATCTCGCCGCCAGAGAGATGGGTGATGTCGCGGCCTTCCAGCAGCACCTGGCCTTTGTCCACCCGCCCCGGTTTGGCGATCAGCCCCAAAATGGAGAGGAGCACCGTGCTTTTGCCGCAGCCCGATTCTCCCACCAAACCCAGGATCTGGCCCTTGCGCAGGGTGAGGTTGACGGCTTCGACCGCCCGCACCTCGCCCCGGCGGGTGGGGAACATCGTGGTGAGATTGCGCAGTTCCAGCAGCGGTGCGTGTGTGTCGTTCATGATTCTTGTGCACGGGGCAGGGGGTTATTCGATCTTCAGGCGGGGGTCGAGGATGTCGCGCAGGCCCTCGCCGAAGAGGTTGATGGCCAGCACCAGGAAGACGATGGCCAGGCCGGGGATGGTGGAGACCCACCAGGCGTTGAGCAGGGTGTTGCGGCCATCGGCCACCATGCTGCCCCAGGCCGGCGTGGGCGGCTGGATGCCCAGGCCCAGAAAGCTGAGGCTGGCTTCGGTGACGATCATGAAGCCCATGCGCAGGGTGGCCAGCACAAAGATCGATTGCATGATGTTGGGCGTGATCTCGCTGAGCATGATGCGGGTGTGGCTCTGGCCGCTGACACGGGCCGCCTCTACATATTCGCGCGTTTTCTCGGCCATCACTTCGCCGCGGGCCAGGCGGAAGAACTCGACCCAGCCTTTGAAGGTCAGGGCCAGGATCAGGTTGGTGAAGCCCGGCCCCATGAAGGCCATGACGCCGATGGCAAAGATGAGGAAGGGAAAGGCCATCAGCAGATCGGCGAAGCGGGAGAGGATGCTGTCCAGCCGCCCGCGATAATAGCCCGCGGCCGCGCCCAGGGCCAGCCCGATGATCACGGAAATACCCACCGAGAGCAGCCCCACGGCCAGCGACACACGCGCGCCGAAGAGGATGCGGGTGTAAATGTCGCGGCCCTGGCCGTCGGTGCCCAGGGGATAGGTCCACGAGCCGCCCTCTTCCCAGGCGGGCGGGATCAGCCGCTGGCGCAGGCTGCCCCGTTCGGGGTCGTGGGCGGTGATCTGCGGCGCGAACAGGGCTGCCAGGATGTAGATGAGGATGACAACGCCGGCGATCAGCGCCACCGGATGTTTGCGCAACTCGGCCCAGAAATCGGCCAGATTGCGCCGCCACAGCCGCAGACGGATGTCTAGCAGATAGCGCCAGGCCGGTTGGGTGCGTATATCTGTGCTGGTCGTCATGGTCACATCTCGATCTTGGGGTTGAGATAGGTGTAGAGGACATCGACCACCAGATTGGCGGCGACGAAGATGAAGGCGTAGACCATCACCGCGCCCTGCACCAGGGGAAAATCGCGATTGAAGATCGCTTCCACCACCAGCCGGCCCAATCCCGGCCAACTGAACACCGTTTCCACAATCATGTTGCCGCCGAGCAGCACGCCCACCTGCAAGCCCACCACGGTGACGGTGGGGATGAGGGCATTGCGCACGGCGTGTTTCATGACCACGGTGGTTTCGCCGGCGCCTTTGGCCCGCGCCAGCTTCACGTAATCGCTGCGCAGGATCTCCAGCAGGCTGGAGCGCAGCACGCGGGCCACAATCGCCGCCACGGCCGAGCCGAGGGCGATGGAGGGGAGAATGAGATGCTTGAGACTGCTGATCAGGGCGGGGCCATTGCCGGTGAGGATGCTATCGAGCATGTAGAGGCCGGTGACAGTTTGCAGCCCGGCGTCGTAGTCGATGCGTCCCTGCACCGGCAGCCAGTGTAATTTCACCGAAAAGATGAGGATGAGGATGATGCCCAGCCAGAATGAGGGCATGGAGATGCCCAAAAAGGCTGCGCCCATGCTCAGGCGGTCGAGCAGCGAGTTTTGTTTGACCGCCGAGAGGATGCCGATGGGGAAGGCGATGAGCAGGCCGATGAACAGCGAGCCGAAGGCCAGTTCGATGGTGGCGGGCAGCCGCTCGCCGATCAGGCTGGCCACCGGCTGTTGTTTGGTGAAGGAATTGCCCAGATCCCCGCGCGCCAGATCGGAAAGGAAGAGGCCGAGCTGAACGTGTATGGGCTTGTCCAGGTTGAATTCGCTGCGCAGGCGCTCGACCTCCCCTTCCGAAACGGTTCCCCCCTGCCCCATCATGATGTCCACCGGGTCGCCGGGGGTCATGCGCATGAAAACGAAGACGATGACAGCCACGCCCAGCATGATGGGGATGGCCGCAAGCAGCCGCTCGATTACTTTTACCAGTCGCATGGGGCTAGTTGGGTGGGTGGTTGGGTGGGTGGGTGGGTGGTTGGTTGGTTGGGTAGTTGGGTAGTTGGTTGGGTGGTTAGTTGGTTGGGTGGTTGGTTGGTTGGGTGGTGGGTGGGTAGGTTGGTTGGTAGGTTGGTAAATTGGTAAATTGGTAAATTGGTAAATTGGTGGGGATCGCCTACTACTTCGCCAATCTACCAATCTACCAACTAACCAACCACCCAACCCCCCACCCAACCTACTGCAAGCAGACGTCGTGCAGGTTGACGCGGCTGTCGGAAGCGGGTTCCCAATTCTGCACGCGGGCAGAGCTGGCTTCGACCTCTTCCGGCAGGATCAGGAAGACGGCGGGGGCCTCATCGTAGATCAAGGCCTGCGCCTCGTTGTAAAGGGCGTGGCGGGCGTCCACATCGGTCTCGGTTTCGCCGGCCTTGATCAACTCGTTGACACGAGCGTTGTTGTAGCCAGAGAAATTGCCGCGGCCATAGGGCGAGCCAGCTTCGACGCCGTGCCACTTCGCTTCCATGTGGCCCACCGGGTCGAAGGCGGAGTCGCCCCAGTCATCAAGGTAGGCCGAGCGTTCGCCGGCTTGCAGCAGCGGCTTGACCACGCTGTATTCCCACAGGCGCAGTTGGGCATCGATGCCGGCTTCCTGCAATTGCGCCACCACGGCTTCGGCCAGCGCCCGGTGCTCTTCCAGGCTGTCCACCACAAAGGCCCAGGGCGCGCCGTTCCACTCATACTTGCCATCGCCATCGCTGTCAGCAATGCCGGCCTCGGCCAGCAGTTCCGCCGCCCGTTCCGGGTTGTAGGGATAGGGCTGGAGGCTGGGATCGGCGAAGTTGTTGAAGGGCGAAAGAGCGCCGGGCAGGGCCGCAGCGCGCCCGCCGTAGAGATGCTCGATAATCAACTCCTTGTCGATCAGGTGGTTCAGGGCCTGCCGCACCAGCTTGTTGTCCAACGGAGCCTGGTTGACGTTCAACTCCATCCATTTGGGCTGGGTGCCGGCTGCCGTTTTGACGACGATGCCCGGCGTTTGCGCCAGCACATCCACCAAATCGGGCGGCACGGCCTGGATGATGTCCACTTCGCCGGCCAGCAGCGCGGCCACGCGGGTCGAGGCTTCGGGGATCACTCGGAAGATGGCCGTGGAAACGCAGGCGGGGCCAGAGGGGCCGAGGTCGGGCGCGCCGCCCCAGTAATCAGCGAACCGTTCCATCACGATCTGGTCATCGAGCTGACCTTCGACGAACTTGAAAGGCCCAACCCCGATCGGATGCGCCACAAAACCCTGGGTGCCGACCGATTCGAGATAGGCCTTGGGCACGATCTGCTGATGCACGAACATCTGCATCGCCGGCGGCCACGGGGCCGAGAGGATGAAGCGCACGGTGTAGTCATCCACTTTCTCCACCGACGCCAACGGCGCGATCAGGCCCTTGCGGGGCGAGGTGTGCGGATCGGGATACTCGATCATGTTTTCCTGGATGATGCGGTTGAAGGTGAAGACGACATCATCCGCGGTCATCTCCGAGCCATCGTGGAACTTCACGCCCTGGCGCAACTTGAACTCGTAGGTGGTGGGATCCACCAGCGTGGCCGATTCGGCCAATTCCAGGTGCACGCCGCTGGTGGTATCGCGGGTGACCAGGCCATCGAACATGTTGCGCAGCACGGTTTCCGAGAGCCGGCTGCGATGGTCGGCGGGGTCAAAGGAATCGGGGATGCCGGCCAAACCGACAATCAAGGTCTGGCGGCCCGGCACAGGGGTGGCGGTGACTTCCACCACCTTCTCCACTTCCTTCTCGACCACCTTCGTGACTTCGACCTGGACTTCTTCCTTGACGACAACGGTCTCTTTGACGACAACCGTTTCTTTGACGACTTGCGGGGTTGGGGTCGCGCAGGCGCTCAAGGTCAGGGTCACGCCCAACAGGATGGCGATCAAAAGCAAACGATAGGTACGCATGGACTCCTCCTAAGAGTGTGGATACAACTGAGATTCGAGAAAAATTGTCGGTAGCGAGTGATCAAGGCATCAAAACTTGGCTTTTCTACACCTCCTGCACTGGTTCGAATGTGCGCTGGGGATCGGCGTGTAGTGGACGCAATTCGCGTTTCATCACGCGCAAGGCCCGTTGCGGTTCCAGGCGGCCATACAAACCGCCGAGGATGCTGATCAGATAACTGGCGTCCATCAGCACCTGGCCTTGCGGCCGCAACACGCCGGGGTCTTGCTCATCGTAAAGCACGCCGCTGGCGATCAGGCCGAGATCGTCGAGATAGCCCGGCTCCTGATCCCGGCACTTATGATAGATCGTGCCGCCGATCAGCAGCACCGTGGTGGGCTGGTTGAAGAAATTGACGCCGTATTGCAGGAAATAGGTGTCGGTTTCCTGCACACGGCCCACATGCTTGGCCGTGGCCACGGCCATGATCTCGCGGGCCAGATAGGAGCGCACGCCATTTTCCACCGTGCCCACAGCGTTACGATGCGGGTTGGCGCTGATCCAACTGAGATACTCATCGAGATCGATGTAGAGACGGTCGTCAGTGCGGCGGGCGAAGCGGCCAAGCTGGTCGGGGCCAGGTCGATAGTCGGGGAAACGGGCGCTGGCGTAGCGCGCCAGCCGCCAGTGCAGATCGCCATTCTGGAACTGCGGCAGTTCCTTCAGATTCTCGGCGTTGTAGCTGAGGCCATATTTGCCTTCCACGCGGCGGTAGGCCAGGGGCGTGTTGGGGGTCTTGAGGATGGTGCGCTTCACCTTTTTCTTGCGGTCGGCGCCAGGATAAAGATAGAGCGGGTTGTCGTGCACCATGGAGTAGAAATCGGTGGTGGCCCCGCCGATGTCCAGGGCGAGGATGTTGCCGATGCCTTCCTCGTCGCCATAGCCGTGCGCCAGCAATTGCAGGCCGCGGAAGCAGGCGCGGGGGGTGGGGATGAAGGGCGCATCCATGAATTCCTCGACCACATCGAAGCCCTTGCCGCGGATGATCACGGTCTGGAACAGCTCGCGGATCGCCTCGTTCACCACCTCGATGTGGAATTCGTTGATCTCCGGCATGACATTGGATGAGATGCGATAATCGATGCGATTATCGGCAAAAATCCGCTCGATCTGGCCGCGCACATCCTGATTGCCGGCATAGATGAAAGGCACGCCGTAATCGGTATAATTGGCGTATTTGGCGTTTTCGGCCAGCAGGCGGGCGTTGTGCAGCGCGGTTTCACTATCTCCGCCGAAATCCGTGCCCCCGGCAATGAGCACAATCTCCGGCTGATCCTGCTCGAACACGGCCCGCGCCTGCGCCGGCGTCAGTTTGCCATCGTAGCTGCCCACCAGCTTGGCGCCGGCGGTCAGGGCCGCCAGCTCGGCCGCGAACCCGCTTTCGGCCTTGCTGAGGGCGGCGGTGACCATCTTCAGGCCGCCCTTGGCGCTGGAGCAGGGCAGCCGCACCTCGAACTCGCTCATGGCCCGGCGCAGCGGCGCCCAATCATACTCGGCCACGCCGTTGCTGCTGTGCTTACAGGCCGCCAAGATGCCCATGCCGTCGGCCAGCCCCACGCGGATGTCATCCACCGTGGTGGGCACATAATTCAGCCGGAAACTCTCGTCGTTGGGATCGAAAATGCCCACTTTGGTGTAGGTGCTGCCGAAATCGACCACCAGCACCTTGCCCTGGATCGAGCGGCTGATCCCCACTTCCTTGCGATAACGAGACACCGCATCCTCGGTCATGTGATCCTCTTCGCCCTGATCGCTGATGTGCACCACGTCGTCTGCCTGGCTGATCGATCTATCGAAATACCAGGGGAAGCGGTTACGGATCAAGTCCACGCGCTCGAATTCACTGGCCACGGGGATGCCGTTCCACTCGCAGCAGCGGCACATACCATCCACCACATGCGTGCGGCAGGCCCCAGACAGTTCGTAGCGGCGGTCGATGACGGTGATGTGCGGCCCCTGGAACAGCCCGACTTGCAGGGCCAGATCCAGGGTGTCCGGGCTGATCAAGCCGCATTCGCCGCTGGCGTAGTTGTTTTCATCGATCAGGTCGATCAGCAGCGTCTCGAAATTGCGCCCGCCGTCGCCCTCGCGCGGCGCCTGCGCCCAGTCCCAGAAATTGGCCACCGTGGCCCGCCCCTCGTACCCGCCCAACAGGGCCAGGTGCAGCAGGTTGTACATTGCCCCCTGCTGCAATTCCAGCTTACGCGCCGCCAGCTTGGGATCGGCCCAGATATTGGGCACGCCGCCCTTGGCAAAGTCCCAACAGACCTGCTTGACGATCTCGCACGATTCGATGATGTCGGCGGCGCTGGCTTCGTGGTGCGCCTCCGAATGCGTGACCACGTGCAGGATGTCCGGCTCCATATAAAGCTGGGTGTAGATGCCGAAAGCCAGATGCCCTTTGGCCTGATTGAGATTGGGCGGAAAGCTGGGTAGGCCGCTGCGGGTCTGCTTGATGATGTGAAAATCGAAATGCCGGGTCAGCGGCTCGATCAAGTCATACGCCGCTTTCATCTGCGCCAGATCATCCAGGGCGCTGATGCTGGGCGGCAGTTCAAACATCTGCTGCATCACATAATGTTTGATGCCCAGCTTCAGGGCGATGACGGCCACCAGCACATGATCGGTCGTCTGCATGTCGTCGGAGGCGTAGCGCAGGCCCCATTGATGCGGGTCGTTGATCTCCAGCGGTTTGCCCCGCGCAGCCCACCAACGGATAGCCGCGTAATGCTCCACGAAGCTGTCCCGGATCGAGATCGGCCCGCGGCCATCGATCTGATTGTAGAAAAAGATGGGTACGGCCGGGAAGGCCATGTTCAGGTGTTCGTACCACAGTTTAGCCAGTTCCACCAGCTCGTCGGTGCCGGTGTAGATGCGGGTGAGGGGGAAATTGCCGCGGCGCGTGGCTGCTTTCAGGCGTTTGAGATCCTCGATCGTGCGGATGGGGGCGCCGCCCTGCCCGGCCAGATATTTGCTGGGATCCTCTTCCCCGCGGATGAATTTGGCCAGCAGCTCTTGCGAGGTCTGGTCGGGGGCGAGGGAGACGATCTCGAAGGCTTCGGCCTCGGCCAGCTTTTCGATCGCTTTGATCGTAGGCTCGATAGTGGCGGCGGCGATGCCGATGTGGGCGCGGATGATTGGCCGTCCCTCACGCTCGCGCACCAGGCGGATGCGTTCGATCAGGTCATCGCTCCACTCAACTTGCTCGGCGCCGGCGGTCTCCGCCTGGCCAGAGGCGAATTCCTCCAGATCCTCCATGCTGATGAAGTCGTCGGCCACCAGCGCGAAAAAGTCCTGGAAATGCGCTCGGTCGGCGAATTCGACGCGCACATCTTCCAGATCGTAGTTGCGTTCTTCCTCGCGGCTGAAGCGATCCTCTTCCAGCGGCAGGCCGGTCATGGCTCGCACCACGTTGGCGGCGGGCCGCAGCCCGCTGAAGGCATAGCGGATGCCGCTTTCACGCGCGTGCAGGCCGTAGAGCGTGGCTTTTTCGACGAATTCGCTGATGAGTTTGTCCACGTGCAGGTCGCCCAGGCGCATGGACACGCCCACGATCTCGGGGCGCGCTTCCCGCACCTTGTTGATCACCTCGTCGATGGGCACGGCCGGCCCCAGCTTGACCGCCACAAAGCCTTCGTTGCGATCCTGCATCCAGTCGGAGAAGTTCTCGACGCCGAGATTGTGCACGCATTTGCCGATGGCCCCGACCATGACGCGGCGTTTGCGTTGCGGCTGCTCATCGTCAGGCCGCCAATGTTCAGCTTTACGCGGGTCGGAAACAGATCGTTCTTGATCGGTCATGTTCTGATCTCCCAAATTATTGGAATAGTTTGATTTTAGCTTTTTAGCAATTGAGATGGTTTGTCGCATCCAAAGCGTTGTGGCGCGCGCGAAGTGGGGATGTCCGCCCCCCTCAACCTGCCCCGGACCAGCCAATCTTGCCCCAGCGCCTCTTGCGCCCAGAGGATGACGGCGTCGATGGCGGGGGTGGGCACGGTCAGTATCTCGGCGATGCCGCGCGTGGCCAGCAGGCCAAAGGGCACATCTTCGGTCAGATAACGGCTCTCGAACCAGGGGACGAGGGCGTTTTCCTCCAGCAGTTGCATGGGCGCGCGCAGGCCGGCATAGGCGCGGTTGGTGGTGAAACAGGTGTGCAGGTCGGAGGGATCGGCGATATCGTGCGCGTAGGAACGGCGGCACCAGGCCAGCAGCGGCAGCACGCCGCCCCAGTCCTGGTCGGGGAAATGGCTGGCCAGGGCTGCGGCCACGGCCTGCACCTCGGCGCTCATCAGCTCCAGGTGGGCGGCAATGGCGGGGGTGACGCCGCCGTAGAACAACGGTATCTCATCCTCGCCGAAGGGCCGGCCATCCCAGTCGTGGAACAGGCCGTACATGATGCCGGGGTGGATGATCTGGCCGGTGTTGGCCAGCGTCAGGGCCAGCAGCGTGCCCGCGGGCGCCAGTTGCACCTGGAGGAGGTCGCTGAGCGCGGCGGCAAGGCCGGGGGCAAGGTGGACGGGGTCGGCGGCCACATCCACGCTTTCTTTTACGCCTAAAATATCCACGCGTTCGCCATAGCCGCCGGGCGGGATGCGACAGGCCCAGGGCAGGGTTTGCAGGCCGGCGATCTGCGCCTGCTCGCCGAGAATGGCTCTGGCCTGCCAATCGAAGCCGCCGCGAGCAGGCAGGGCGATGATCCACATTTGATCGTGGACAAAGGGGGCCAGCGCGGTCAGAGTGACGGCGTGGGCGCTGGCCGGCAGCGCCAGCAAGACCAAATCCGCGCCGGGGAAGACTGCCGCCGGGTCGGCGCTGATGCGCCAGGGCTGTCCCAGCTGGCTCCCCGTCCTACTCTGCGCGGTGATGCCACCGCCGACGGCGCACCCGGCTTGCAAGCGCACAGCCTCATCCGCCAGGGGCGCGTAGATGCCGACCTGATGACGGGTGGAGAGCAGGGCGGCGAGGACGTGGGCGGCATTGCCGCCGCCGCAGATGGCGATGCGTTGGCGAGAGGACATGGTGGAAGATGGTTAGTTATTAGTTATTAGTTATTAGTTATTAGTTATCGATTCTTAGTCATTAATCATTAATCATTGACTATTGACTATTGACCATTGACCATTGACCATTGACCATTGACCATTGACCATTGACCATTGATTTTAGTCAGTCTGATAGCAGGATATCGCCGAATTGGTACACTTGATCGACATTGCGCAGGGAACGGAGGGTTTGTTGCGGGCGCAGGTGGGCGATCATGACCTGGATGGCATTGGCGAGGGCGAGCATGCCGGCCATGGAGAGGGTGTGGCCCACGCCTTCGGTGGGCAGGATCAGGGCGAGTTCGGCGTGTTGGGCCAGGGGCGAGACGGGGCTATCGGTGAGCGCGAAGCAGCGGGCGCCGGCCTGTTTGGCGAAAACCATGGCGTTGACCACGCTTTTGACATAGCGCCACACGCCAAACCCGATCACGACGCTCTGCTCGTCCAGGTTGGCCAATCCCACAGCCAGGGGGATGCCCCCGGCCGCGACCAGGGCCGAAGGCAGCCCGACCAGGCGCAGGCCATGATCGAGATGTGCGGCCACGCCGCTGCACACGCCCGCGCCCAGGACAAGGATGCGTGAGGCCTCGGCCAGGGCCAGACAGATCGTCTCCAGTTGGGCGAGATCGACGCTGCTGCGCGCCCGCGTCACCGCCCGGATATCGGCATCGAACACGCGGCGCACCTGTGCGGCGGCGCCGTTGCTGGCCGCGGCCAGCGCCCGTTCCCCTCGTTCGGCGGCGGTCAGGGTTTTGGGCAAGCCGGCCCGCACCGCGGCTTGCAGTTCGGGATAGCCGGCGTAGCCCAGCGCCTGACTGAAGCGCACCACGGTGGCGGCGCTGACTTCGAGGCGCGCGGCCAGTTCATTGGCCGATTCGAAGGCCGCGACGTAGAGATTGTCGAGCAAAAACTGCGCCAGGCGCTTTTGTTTAGGCGTAAGCTGCTCGAATCGCGCCGTCAGTTGGGAGTGGAGGTCTGGAGAAGCCACCGGAACACCCTTCTCTGTGTGTGGGGGGAGCGACGATGGCACAAGTGTAGCACAGATGCGGGCGGATTGCAATAGTTATTTCATTTATTTTAAGAATGAAATAGATGTTGCATTGGTAGAGATGAACGCGTGCGCGGGGGTGGCGAGCTGTGGTCAGCGGTGGGAGCGCTGCGAGCGCTCCCACCGCTGGCGCGCATCCTCCGCTCGCGCAGGCGTGGGGGTGGCGAGCCGTGGTCAGCGGTGGGAGCGCTGCGAGCGCTCCCACCGCTGGCGC
>JABWBG010000058.1 GCA_013360575.1 Caldilineales bacterium | reverse complement strand
CCCCACCGCCAGCAGCGCCGCCAGCAACAGGGCGGCCAGCAGCCAGCCCGCGCCCGGCTGCCGGTTCATTTTCGATCTGTTTTCAGCTGTCATCTGCCGCCCTCCTACTCGTTCAGGTGCGCTTTGCCTTCTGTTGCAAGGCGTAGAGGAAATTCAACGCTTCCAACGGCGTCATTGTGCTGACATCCACACTCTCGATCTCCTGGCGCACCGGGTCGGGGCCTTCGCTGAACAACTGCAGTTGTACCGTGGCCGCGGCCGCGGGCGCGACGGCCAGAGCGTCGCTGGCCGCGCCATGCGCCTCCAACTGCTGCATGATCTCGGTGGCCCGGCTGATCACCTGCCGCGGCAGGCCGGCCAGCTGCGCCACATGGATGCCGTAAGAGCGGTCGGCCCCGCCGGGGCGGATTTCGTGCAAAAAGACCACCTCATCCCCCTGTTCGGCCACGGCCACGTGATAGTTGGCCACGTGCGGCAGCCGCTCGGCCAGGGTGGTCAATTCGTGGTAGTGGGTGGCGAAGAGGGTGCGGGCGCGCAGTTTGGGGTGGCTGTGGATGTATTCGATCACGGCCCAGGCAATCGACATGCCATCGTAGGTGCTGGTGCCGCGGCCCAACTCGTCCAGGATCAGCAGGGAGCGTTCGGTGGCGTGGTGAAGGATGTTGGCCGTCTCTACCATTTCCACCATGAAGGTGGATTGGCCGCTGTGCAGTTCATCTTGGGCGCCGATGCGGGTGAAGATGCGATCCACCAGGCCGATATGGGCGCTGTCCGCGGGCACAAAGGCGCCGATCTGCGCCATCAGCGTGATCAGCGCGGTCTGGCGCAGGCTTGTCGACTTCCCGGCCATGTTCGGCCCGGTGAGAATGATCAGGCTCTGCTGCGGATTGAGCAGGGTGTGATTGGGGGTGAAGGGCGTGTCGGTCTGCGTCAGCTCCACCACCGGGTGCCGCCCGCCGCGAATGTCGATGACCAGATCATCGGCCAGGTGCGGACGCACATAGCGCCGGTTGACGGCAATCTCGGCCAGGGCCGCGCTCACATCCAGTTTGGCAAGGGCCTGGGCGGTGGCCAGCAGGCGGGAGGCCAGCGCGGCAATCTGCTCGACCACGCCCCGGTACAATTGCGTCTCCAGGTCGAGCAAGCGCTCCTGCGCGTTCAAGATCAACGATTCGTATTCCTTCAATTCCGGGGTGATGTAGCGTTCGGCGTTGACCAGCGTCTGTTTGCGGATGTAATGATCGGGCACGAGGGCGGCGTTGGCCTTCGTCACTTCCAGATAATAGCCAAATACCTTGTTGTAGCCTACTTTCAGGCTCTTGATGCCGCTGCGTTCCCGCTCGGCCTTCTCCAGGCCGGCGATGTAGGCCCGCGCATCTTTGGCGGCCAGGCTGATGCTGTCCAATTCGACGTTGAATCCCTTGCGAATCACGCCGCCGTTTTGCAGGGTGGCGGGCGGGTCCGCGGCGATGGCGGCATCCAACAAGGCTACGATCTCGGCGCACAGGTCCAGGCCCCCGGCCTGTCCTACCTGTTCGGCTATTTCCCGCACTTTGGGCAGGGCGCGTAAGCCCTCGCGCAGCCCGGCCAGATCGCGCGGGGTGGCCACTTTCTGCGTGCAGCGGTTGACCCAGCGCTCGATATCGCCCACCGCCCGCAATTGCTCGCGCAATTCAGCCCGATCCAGCGCGGCCTGCGCCCAGGCTGCCACCGCGTCGAGACGGGCGTTCAGGGCGGACACGTCCAGCAGGGGCTGGCTGAGACGCTGACGCAGCAGCCGCCCGCCCATGGCCGTGCGGGTCTGATCCAACACCCATAGCAATGAACCTTTGCGTTGCCGTTCGCGGATCGTCTCCACCAATTCCAGATTGCGCCGCGTGGCCGCGTCCAGCACCATGAACTGCGTGGTGCTGTAGGTGTGCAGGCCGGCGAGATGCCCCATCGCCCCCTTCTGCGTCTGGCGCAGGTACTGGATGAGGGCGCCGGCAGCGCTGATGGCCAGAGGCAGGCCCTCGCAGCCGAACGCTGCCAGCGAACTGACCTGAAAATAGTCGAGCAGGGCCTGCCGCGCCGCCTCGGTCTCGAAGCGCCAGGGGTCGTAGGGCGAGAGCGTGCGCGTCTCGTCCAGGCCGGGATAGCCGCCGCTGTCGGGGATCAGCACCTCGGCAGGGTCGAGGCGGGCCAATTCCTCCTGCACCCGCCGGGCCGCGTCCGGCCCGTCGATCTGGGTGACGGCGAATTCGCCGGTGGTAATGTCGGCGTAGGCCAGGCCGGCCCGCTTGCCGGCTGCGAACACCACCGCGGCCAGATAGTTGTTGCGGCGGGCGTCGAGCAGGTTCGGCTCCACCAGCGTGCCCGGCGTCACCACCCGGATCACATCCCGATCCACCAGGCCCTTGCCCACCTCGCCCACCTGTTCGCAGATGGCGACTTTGTAGCCGGCCTGGATCAGTTTGGCGATGTGGGTTTCGGCGCTGTGCCAGGGCACCCCGGCCAGGGGCGCCCGCTGATCCTGCGTGATCGGGCGGCTGGTGAGGGTGATCTCGCAGACTGCGGCCACGATCTTGGCGTCTTCGTCGAAGGTCTCGTAAAAATCGCCCAGGCGAAAGAAGAGGATGGCGTCGGGATATTGTTTTTTGATCTGCAAGTATTGGCGGCGCATGGGGGTGGGCATGCGTCTGATTGTAGCGGAGATGGGCCCTGCCGCCAAGCGACAGGCTGGCCTCCACTTGCTGCGCCGCTCATACCCCAGGCCTGGCGGGATCTGCGGCGTCTGCTTTGGGGCTGAACGTCACTCCGGGTGCGACCAGGGCCACCAGTTTTTGGCCGGGACCGGGCGTCATGTCACTGTTACGGGTGATCACTACCAGCTCGTTTTGTTGGCTGAGCCAAAACAGGGGGATCATGCGTTCGGCATGGTCGGCGATGAACGCGCTGGCCTCCTTGCCCGTGGGGATGTCGGCCAACTGCATTTGCCAACCGCGCTGAAAACGCTCTTCCAGGGTGGCATGATAGACGCCCGCGGGGAAGAGCAGCCGTCCCATCATAAACTGCGGCAAGGTGGCTTGATCGCTGACGTTTGTTTCCGACGGGGCCAATTGGTAGACGTGCGAGCGGCCGAACACCTCGGCCAGATAGAGCACGGCCAGAGAATTGACTTCGTTGTTGGCAGTGAGGGCCAGCAAGCGCCCGATCCCGGCCAAATTCATCTCTTCCACCACATCCTCATGCAAGATGCTGCCCAGATGGGCCGTGAGACCGAGCTGGCGAGCCGCCAGCACATTCTGCGGGTTGGTATCCACCAGCGCCACCCGGAAACCCAGCTCGGCGATGCATTGGGCGATCTTCTGGGCGCAGCTATGCGCTCCCACCAGTAGCAGGCCCTGCGGGTTCGTCTCCGACAGGCCCAACCGCCGCGTCAGAGGGCCAATGCTGAGTCCATAGATCACCACTGTGCCGATGATCACCACAAAGGTGATCGGGGCCAACTTTTCGGCGCCCGGATACCCCAGCCGGGCCAGCTCCAACCCAAAGGTGGAGGAGACGGCCGCGGCCACGATCCCGCGCGGGGCCAGCGCGGCCAGGAGGAGGCGGTCGCGGTGTTCCATTTTGGAGCGGGCCGTAGAGATCAACACGGTCAAAGGCCGGGCTATCAAGATCAATACGGCCAGGAAGAGCAGCACTTCCCCTCCCAGCGCGCTGAAATCGGCGAATTGCAGGCGCGAGGCCAACAAGATGAACAGGGAGGAGACCAACAACACCCCGATATCTTCCTTAAATTCTTTGATGCGTTTGAGGTCGATGCCCTGCTGATTGGCCAGGGTCATGCCCATCATCGTCGTCGCCAGCAGCCCCGATTCGGGCGCAATGCGGTTGGCCAACGCATAGGCCAGCACCACCATCATCAAAATGGCGGCGTTTTGCAAATGGTCGGGGATGAGGTAGAGCCGGAGCATGATGCTGGTAAAGCGGGCAAAAGCCCAGCCCAACGCGGTGCCGATGATGGCGATCTCGATCAACAGGATCAACAGGTTGTCGGCGCTGTGCTGGGCCACGATGGCCACGATCAGATCGAACACCAGCACCGCCACCGTGGCTCCCACCGGATCGATCAGAATCCCCTCCCAACGCAGGATGACGGCGCCCTGCCCTTTCGGGCGCAGGTCGCGCAAGATGGGCAGGATCACGGTGGGGCCGGTGACGATGAGGATGGCGCCCAGCAGCAGGGAGAGATAGAAATCGAGGCCAAGGATGAAATAGGCCGCGATCGTGCTCACGACCCAGGTGATCAGGGCGCCGATGCTGATGACATTGCGCACGACGAGACCAACCGCGGGCAAACTTTTTAGCCGTAATCCCAGCCCCCCCTCGAAAAGGATGATGCCCACGGAAAGGGAAACGATGGGAAAAAGCAGATCGCCCAGGAGCTGATCTGGATTGACCCAGCCTGTGACCGGGCCGGCGATGAAGCCAAAGGCCAGCAACAGGAGGATGGAAGGCATCCGCACCCGCCAGGCCAACCACTGGGCAAAGATGCCGAGGAAAAGGATGACGGCAAAGGTGATGAGAATGGTAGTATTCATAGGTATTTATTGTAGCACGGAAGTGCGTTGCTCCTTCATCCTCCCCCCTCACTTTGGTTTCCCTGTGCGCTCGTTGCTATAATCCCTGCTTGTCTTGGTTGCAGGTGGTTGCAAAGCCAATGCCTGCACAGCAGAGATGCAAGCCCTTCCGCCCAGCCCTTCGTGATGTCCCTCAATTCGGAGCCTTTTTTGCCATGCCCGCAGTCTACCCCTTCACCGCCATCGTCAACCAGGAGCGCATGAAACGGGCGTTGATCCTCAACGCCATCAATCCCCAGATCGGAGGGGTGCTGATCCGCGGGGAGCGCGGCACGGCCAAATCGACCACCGCCCGCGGCCTGGCCGCGCTGCTGCCCGATATCGAGGTCGTCGAGGGCTGCAAATTCGGCTGCGACCCCAACCAGCCGGTGCTTTTCTGCACCGAGTGTCACGAGCGCTTGCAAGAGGAGGGCGTGTTGCCCACCAGCACCCGCCGCATCCGTTTTGTGGATCTGCCGGTCAGCGCCACCGAGGATCGCGTAGTGGGCACCCTCGATATCGAGAAAGCGATCAAACGGGGCGAGCGCCATTTCGAACCGGGCGTGCTGGCCGCGGCCAACCGAGGGCTGCTTTATGTGGATGAGGTCAACCTGCTGGACGATCACGTGGTCGATCTGCTGCTGGATTCGGCAGCGATGGGCGTGAATGTGGTCGAGCGCGAGGGCATCAGCTTCCAGCACCCCGCCAATTTCATTTTGGTGGGGACGATGAACCCGGAAGAGGGCGATCTGCGCCCGCAATTGCTGGATCGCTTCGCCCACGCTGTGGACATCGAGGGCATCCCCGATGCCCGCGCCCGCGTGGAGATCGTCCGCCGCCGCCTGGCCTATGACCAGGATCCAGAGGGCTTCTACGCCGAATGGCGCCAGGCCGAGCAGCAAGTATCGGCAGAGATCGAACGGGCGCGGCGACGGCTGCCCCTGGTCAGCTACCGCGATCGCGATATCTATCTCATCGCCCACCTCACAGCCTCCTTCAATGTGGACGGCCACCGCGCCGACATCGTCATCCTGAAGACGGCGCAGGCCAACGCCGCCTTCGAAGGGCGGCTGGAGATCAACGCCCACGATATTCAGGTGGGCGCGGAATTGGCCCTGCCGCACCGCCTCAAACGCCAACCCTTCCAGGATGCCAGCTTGCAGCCGCAACAGTTGCAAGAGCGCATGCAACAGGCGCAGCGCGAGGCCGACGCTCAGGCCAGCGAGCTATCGCAGGCGGGCGCGGACAGCGACCTAAAAAAAAAGAGGGTGAGGTAGAGCAAGAGGACAGCGCCGCCGAAATGCCAGGCGCGGCAGGCGCGGCGCCGCAACAGAGCGGCCAGGATACGAGCGGCGATGGCCAAAAACGGGCGCCGCACCGCCTATCCGAGATCGGTGACACCTTCAAAACCAAACGCCTGGATACGCCTCTGGATAAATTGACGCGGGCCAAGGGGGGCAAGCGCTCGACCACCCGCACCGAGCGCAAGCGGGGGCGCTATATCCGGGCCAGGCCGGCGCAGGATCGGGTGGATGACATCGCCTTCGACGCCACTTTCCGGCAGGCGTCGCTGCAGCAGGTGCACCGCGCCCACGATCATGTGGCTTTTGCCGTGGAACGGGAGGATCTGCAACGCAAGGTGCGGGTGCGCCGCGCCTCCAACCTGATCCTGTTCGTGGTCGATGCCTCCTGGTCGATGGCCGCGGCCGAGCGCATGGAAGCGACCAAAGGCGCGGTGATGTCGCTGCTGGTCGATGCCTACCAACGCCGCGATCAGGTGGGATTGGTGGTGTTCCAGCGCGACCGGGCGCGGGTGGTGCTGCCGCCGACCTCCAGCGTGGAACTGGCGCAAAAGGCGCTGCGCGATGTGCCGGTGGGCGGCAAGACGCCTCTCTCCTCCGGGCTGCTGATCTCGTACAACGTGATCATGGCTGCGCGCCGCCGCGACCCCGAGACCCGGCCGCTGATGATCCTGCTCACCGATGGCGCCGGCAATGTCAGCATGACCGGCATGCCCGCGCAGGATGAGGCCCTGCGCATGGCCGGGCTGTTCAAACAGGCCAACATCCGCACGGTGACGGTGAATATGGAGCATCAGGCCTTCGACCGCGGCCTGGCGCAACAGCTTGCCGACCATCTCGGCGGCCCCTGCTACAACCTGCCCGAACTGCGGGCCGAATCATTGGTGAAAACCGTACAGACAGAATTGGCAATGGGCGGTAAGGTTTAGGTGTTCGACGTCAGCGTCAGACAGCGAGTTTTGATCCACACACCCCAAACCCTAAAGGTTTTTTCCTTCGACGAGGAAATCCTCAAGGATCCCTACACATGCCTCCCATACTTCTCGGTTTGCACCACTTGACCGCGGTTACCGCGCAGGCGGGCCGCAATTATGACTTCTACACCCAAACGCTGGGCATGCGCCTGGTCAAGAAATCGGTCAATCAGGACGATGTCAGCGCGTATCATCTTTTCTACGCCGATGAGATCGCCAGCCCCGGCCATGATCTCACCTTTTTCGATTGGCCGCACACACCGCCGGAGCAGCGGGGCCGCCACAGCATCACCGAGGTGGGGCTGCGCGTGGACAGCGCCGCCAGCCTGGCCTGGTGGCAGCAGCGTTTCGCCGCCCTGGGCGTGAGCCATCAGGCGCCGGCCGCGGGCGATGGCCGCCCCATGCTCCTGTTCGAGGATTTCGAGGGCCAACGGCTGGCCCTCGTTGCCGCCGAACCGCCCGCGGCCATCTTCCCCTGGTCGCGCAGCCCCATCCCTGCCCAGCACCAGATCCGGGGCCTGGGGCCGGTGACGATGACCGTGGCCCGGTTGGAACCCACCGCCCTTTTCCTGACGCGGGTGTTGGGCATGCGCGAACTGCGCCATTTCGCGCATCCGCAAAAAGCGGACGCGGCCGTGCATGTGTTCGGCATGGCCGGCGCCGGCTCTGCCGACCCTGGCCCCGCCGCCGAGTTGCATGTGGCCGTGCGGCCCGATCTGCCCCCGGCCCGGCCTGGCGCCGGCGGTGTGCACCATGTCGCCTTCCGCGTTCCCGATACCGCCGAGCATCAGGCCTGGCAGCGACATTTCGATCAGATGGGCGTCAACACCAGCGGGATCATCGACCGCTACTATTTCCAGAGCATTTACGTGCGCGAGCCGAACGGCGTGCTGTTCGAACTGGCCACCGATGGCCCCGGCTTCACCGTGGATGAGCCGCTGGAAACGCTGGGCGAGCGCCTGGCCCTGCCGCCCTTCCTCGAACCCCGCCGTGCGGCCATCGAAGCGGGACTGCGTCCGCTGACATAGGCAAGGAAGAGGGAAGCGGAGACGCGGCCGCGTCTCCGCTTCCCTCCCTTTGTGGCTCAGGGGCTGCCGCGGCGGACGCCGGGCAGATAGGTGTGGAACGCGGGGGCCGCGGCGTCTCCTACCCAAAAGCCGCTGCTGAGGGTGTAGCCACTGCCGCTGAGCGCAGGCCCCGCCTCTGCCTGGCCCGCGGTTCCCAGCAGCGTGTAGCCCTTGCCGCTGACCACTTCTCCGCCGCCATCTACCGTCCACCAGGTCAGATTGTAGCCTTGGCCGCTCTGCGCCCAGGCCGCGGCGGCAAAAAGCAGCGCCGCCAGGGCCGTCAGCAGCATGCGACTGAGTTTCTTTTTCATGATCGTGTCTCCTTGCGCGGCGGGATCAATAGGGTTGGGAGATTTCGTACACGATCTGCACGGCGTAGAGTTCGAGATCCTCGCTGTTGGCGGGCAACGCCACATCCAGATAGTAAGCATAGCCGGCGTTGTCGACCGCGGCAAAGGAGACGCTGTCCGCCGAGTAACATCCTTCGCGCCCGACGCCCACGCTGCCCACCGAATTGACCACAGCGAGCACATCATGGTCGCCGGCCACCGGGTTCAGCGGCCGCCGGCGCAAGGCCATTGTGGCCGTGGCATCGGCAAAGTCCTTCCAGCACACATTCAGCCCGGTGATCACTGCGGTGTGAGGGAGTTGCACCGGCGCCACATACCATTCGGAGCGATTGGATTGGTTTTTGAGCCGGTAGCCTTCGTTGACATAATCGATATAGGCGTTGGCATCGTAGCTTTGGGGGAGGAAGGCCGCGGTGGAAAGGGAGAGGTAACTCGTCATGCCTTTCCAGCCCAGCTTGCCATCGATATAGGCGTTGCCTTCGGAAAAGAGGCCGTAGCCATCCATGGTCGTGGCCTTGCCGTGCACCCCATGGCCAGATGCGCTCTCGCCGAAGACACCGTAGCCGCCGGCAGGGGGCGCCTTGCCAAAGACGCCGTAGCCTTGGGGCGAGTCAGTCTGGCCATAGACGCCGTAGTTGGCGCCGCTGGTAGCCTCGGCCCGGCCATAGACGCCGGCGCCGGCGGTGGAGCTGTTCATGCCCTGGATGGCGCTGGAGGAGGTGCTGGCGGTGTTATTGCGCACGCGCAGGGTGGCTGCCGAGGGCATATCGCCGGCAATGAGAGCGCCGGGCCGCAGGCTGAGGGCGTAGGGCGCGGGGGTAAGGGCCGCGCGCCCGCTGAGGGGGGCGTAGGCGCCGCCGCCCGCGGGGCAGCGCACGCTGATCGCCAACCAGCGGGCTTCGCCGCCAAAGGTGGCGGGCCCAAAAAGACTGCCGGGCCCGAAGTCGAGGGCGGCGTTGAAGTAGCCGGCGCTGAGGGGCACGCTGGTTTTGGTCTCGGTGGCGCCCACTTGAGTGCCCCCTGTGGCCGCGTCCCACAGGCTGAACTGGAAGTCGCAGGCGCCGCTGACCGGGCTGCCGTTCTGCTCCAGCCGGCCCTGATAGGTGAAGGCGGTGCCCACTGCCGCCGCCATAGATTGATCGGTGATCTCGCCCTCCTGCGCCCAGGCCGGGGCGGAGGAGCGGGCAACGGCAAGGCCCAGGGCCAGAACCAGCCCCAGGATTGCCCACAGCTTCATGAACTTGAGGTGCTGCATGTCAGTCTCCTGTATGAGAGGGTGATTGAAGTGAACCGGCGCGCGGCGCCACACCCTCAAGTATACAGTATTCAGTGGTCAGTATTCAGTATTCAGTGGTCAGTGGTCAGTGGGCGCGCCCATCACTGAATACTGAATACTGACCACTGAATACTGAATACTGACCCCTCACCCCGGCTTGGCGGCGAGGAAGACCAGCCGCGTTTCTGCTTTCATGCCCCGCGTGGCGTTGGGCGGGGTGATCACCGTGGCGCCGGGGCCGACCGGGAAGCGCTCGCCATTCACTTCCATGACCCCGGAACCGGACAGGAAGTGATACATCGCCAACGATTCGGGGTGCGCCGGGATCTGCTGGCCTGGCTCTAACCCCGCCAGGATAACCTTCATTTGTTCACTATCTACGAGAAATTGCGGTTTTGGTCCAATTTCTCCAAAAATTACCTGATCTTCAATATTTGTATAAAATACACTAGGGATTTTAGTGGATTCGGACATGGTGAACACTCCAAAATGGCATAGAGAGGTGGCTGACTGGACGGTGTGCCACCGTCCGGCCCTGCGATCAATGTGCGGGGATGCTGGCCGGGACGCGGCGCAACGCCTGCCAGAAGATGCGCAGGTAGGGCAGCGTGGCCACGATCAGAAAGAGATAGGCGATGGCAACGATGGGGCGGGCCTGATCCCAGGGCAGCAAGATGCTGGCCAGCCACACCGCGGCCACCGACAGATTCAGCAGGATCAGACTGAAACGGCTGCCCTCCTCGGGGCGCAGGGCCGCGGCCCAGTCTCCGTTGCCTGTGAGCAGGCGGCGGCTGAGCGCGGGCAGGAACGCCAGCACGATCTGCAAGATCCAGCCGTACACCAGGCCCTGCGTCACGCCCGCTTCCAGTTCTGTCAGCGAAACTTGATCGGGGCCGAAGAGGACAAAGGCGATGGTGGCGACAGCCGGGGCCGCCACCCAGAGATAACTGGTCAACAGATGCGTCCCCTGCACCGCCGCCGCCCCGCGCCGGGTGAGATAGAAGTTGGCCAGCGTCAGGGCCAGACCGATGACGTAGAGCAGCAGCCCCCCGCCCATGATCAGAATGACGCCGATGTACGGCCCCAGCCACAGCAGGAACGCGCCCACTGTCATCAGCCAAAAGATCGGCCGCACCCACTGCGGACGAGCCAGATCACGGCCAAACAGCGCCGGCAGCACATTCAAGATCACCCCGGCCACGGTGATGCCGGTGAAGCCGAAGATGTTGCTGTGCACGTGCGATTCTTTTACCGCCTGATACCCCTGCGGGGAGGGCCAGCCCTCCAGTATGGTCAGGGCCATCAGCACGCCCAGCCAGAGGAAGGAAGGCCCGGCCAGAAAGAATCCCGCTGCCAGCGGACGGGGCCGCGGCGCGCGCCGCCACATCTGCGCCAGCGCCGCCAGCCACAGGGAGAGAGTCAGCAACAGCACCCAGCCGCCGCTGCTGCGCAGGGGCTGATTCCACAACACCTGGCCAAAACTGAGCAGCAACAGGCCCAAATTGAGCAGGCCGAACAGGATCCACGGCAGCGCGCCCGTGGGCGCAGCCACGCGCAGCCGCCGGGCCAACAGCAGGGGCAGCACGCCCATCACTGCCTGCGCCAGCACGCCGATGGTGATCATGTGCAGCCGGAACCAGTAGAGGTTTTCCAGCGGCGCGATCAGCCCAAACTGGGCGAGGATGAAATCGAACAGGCTGAGAAGGGCAACCACCAGATAGATGGCTGCCATGGTGATATGGGCGCGGGTGATAGAGGTGGCGTGGGGCATGATGGCGGCTTCCTGGGCAGATGCAGAGCGGGCGACCGACGATGGAGAGAGCGCGATAGAATGCACGCAGTCTAGCACCGGCTGTGGTCGCGTGTCATCGACTTTTGTCGGATGGCCGCGGCGATTGCGTTTGTCCCTGGCAGAGGCCCCTATTCCTTCAGCAAGGCCCGTTCGCTCAGGCCGCGGGCGTCGAGGATGCGGAATTGCTGGCGGTCGACTGCGATCAGGCCGGCGTCGCTGAGGCTGCGCAGGGCGCGGCTGAGAACATCGGGCACCGTGCCCAGGCGAGCCGCCATCTCGGCCTGCGTATTCCACCGCTGGCGCTGCACCACGCCCCCCTGCGCTTGATCCAGCAGCAGCCGGGCCAGGCGCGCCTCCACCGTGTGCAGAGAGAGTTCGGCCACCATCTCGGCCAGATAGGCGATGCGCCGGGCCATGTTTTCCAGCACTTGCAAGAGCATGGCCGGATGGGCCTCCAGCACCCGGCGCACCTGCTGGCGCTGCAACAGCCACACCCCGCAGTGCTCCAGGGCGATGGCGGTGGCAGGATTGGGCCGGCTGACAAAAACGCCCACCTCGTTGAAGACATCGCCAGGGCCGAGGAAACGCAGCACCTGTTCCCGGCCCTCCGCCGACATTTTCACCACTTTGATCCAGCCGAACGCCAGATAATACAGGTTGAGACTGAATTCCCCTTCCAAAAAAACCATGGCCCCGGCCGCGTACTCCCGCCAGATGGCAGCCTGTGCGATCTCGAGTAGCAGCGCAGGCTCCAGGCCGGCGAAATAGGGGATGGCCTGCAAATGGGGGATCAGTGTTTGGGGGTCATGGTGTGGCATGGGGTGCTTTTGCCGGGTGGGGTGCAGGATTGTAGCACAGAGGGTGGGGATTCAATCGCAAGGAGCGCGGGTCAAATCAAAATATCAGGCAGAATCGAGTTGTTTGCAGAAGAAAACCACGCGTTCGGTTTCTTGGAAGCCCAGGGCCTCGTGCATGGCATGGCTGGCGCTGTTCTGCAGGTCTGCATCCGAGGCCAGTTCGGTGCAGCCTGTGGCCCTGGCCCAGGCCTCGGCTGCCTGCATCAGGCTGCGGGCGATCCCGCGCCTGCGCGCGGCGGGCTGTACGTAGATCCCCTCGAGGAAGGCCACCGGGCTGGTGCTGGCGCCGTTGACATAATCAACGCGCAGGGAAAGCTCGATGAAGCCGAGCAGATCGCCCTGGGCGGAGAAGAATCCGAATTGGCCAAAACGTTGCGGCGCGGCGCAGAACTGGGTGATCTCGGCCAGATGCGCGGCCGCGTCCTCATCCGGCCACAAGGCCTGACGCAGGCGCAGCCAGGCAGCGCGGTGGGCGAGGGTGAGGGGGAGGATCATGGGTCAGTTTTCTGTGGGATCGGACAGGGCCTCGAATTCGCGCACGCGGATGCTGGCTTCGGTGCCCTGCACCATCTGCCCCTCCTCCCACACCGGCCCGAATTCGATGCGCTGAGGGAAGGCGGGGTCGCCGGCCATCTGCACTGCGATGCGGGTGCGCCCGCTGTGCGCCAGCGCGCCCCGCACCGTGTCGAACAGGCCGGGCACGGTGAAGGGGAAGGAGTGCGCGGGCGGCAGATCATAGGGCGGGCGCCATACGCGCTGCTGCGCATCCCACTGCAGCAGCACGGCGCTGATCACCTCGCCCTGCTGCACGCGGATATCGATCCGCCGCAGTTCATCGGGGCGCTGCACTTCCACCACGATGTGATAATCGGGGATGGGGTGCTGCTGCCAGGCGGCCTCGGCCGCGTCCATCTCGGCCAGCGTGGTGTCGCGCAGGCGCAGGTCGCACCCGGCCAGCAAGGCCAGCAAGCCCAGGAGTACGAAGAGACGGAAACCGGAACGAGACATGGTCAACAATCAACAATCAACAACTAACAATCAACAACCAACAACCAACAATCAACAACCAACAATCAACAACCAACAACCAACCAACCAACTAACCAACCAACCAACCAACCAACTAACCAACCAACTAACCAACCAACCAACCAACCAACCAACCAACTAACCAACCAACCAACCAACCAACCAACCAACCAACTAACCAACCAACTAACTAACCAACCAACCAACCAACCAACCAACCAACTAACCAACTAACCACCCCCCTCCCCCTGCTGCGCGAATTGGGTGCGGTAGAGGCGGGCGTAGAGGCCGTCGAGGGCGAGTAGCTCGTCATGCGTGCCCCGCTCGACTACTTTGCCTTCATCGATCACGAGGATGAGGTCGGCGGCGAGGATGGTGGAGAGGCGATGGGCGATGACGATGCTGGTGCGATCGGCCATCAGCGGCTGCAGCGCCGCCTGGATCAGCCGCTCCGATTCGGAATCAAGCGAGGAGGTGGCTTCGTCGAGCACGAGGATGCGAGGGTTTTTGAGGATGACGCGGGCGATGGCGATGCGCTGCTTTTCGCCGCCGCTGAAGCGGTAGCCGCGCTCGCCCACGATGGTGTCGTAGCCCTGCGGCAGCGAGGCAATGAGGTCGTGGATGTGCGCGGCCTGGCAGGCAGCGATCATCTCCTCCCCGCTGGCGGTGGGGCGGGCATAGAGCAGGTTGGCGCGCAGGGTGTCGTGGAAGAGGAAGGTCTCCTGCGTGACCATGCCGATGTGGGCGGCGAGGGAATCGAGGGTGATGGCGCGCAGATCATGGCCATCGATGCGGATGCTGCCGCGGCTGGGGTCGTAGAGCCGGGGCAGCAGATAGGTGACAGTGGTCTTGCCCGCGCCGGAGGGGCCGACGAGGGCGGCCAATTGGCCTGGCTCGACCGTGAAGCTGACATCTTCCAGCGCCCAGCGCCGGGTGGTGATGGGTTGGATGGCGCCGGGCGTGTCGCCATCCTTGCTGCTGAGGGTGACGGCTTCGCCTTCGGCCAGATAGGAAAAATAGACGCCGTCCAATTCGACCTGCCCGCGCACCTCCGGCAGGGTGCTGGCCCCAGGCGCATCGCTGATCTCCAGGGGCAGGTCGAGCACCTCGAACACGCGCTCGAAGGAGACGAGCGAGGTGGCCAGGCTGACGCGGGCGTTGACCAGGGCCGAAAGGGGGCCGTAGAGCCGGGGCAGATAGAGGGCAAAGGCCACGATGTCGCCGATCTGGAAGGTGGCCGTGGTCATGGTCAGATAGCCGCCCACCCAGTAGACCGCGGCGGTGCCGATGGCCGCCACCAGACCGATGATCACAAAGAAACTGCGCCCGATCAACGCCTGACGCACGCCATAATCGCGCACCCGGGCGGCGTGGCCGCTGAATCTGCCCTGTTCGTCGGCCTGGCGGCCAAAGAGTTTGACCAGCAGCGCCCCGCTCACGTTCAGCGTCTCCTGCATTTGCGAGGTCATATCGGCGTTGGCCTTGAGCTGGTCGCGGCGGATATCGCGCAGGATGCGGCCGATGCGCTGGGCGGGGAGGATGAAGAGGGGCAGGACGATGGCCGCCAGCAGGGTCAGCCGCCAATCCAGCCGCAACATCACGGCCAGGGTGATCACCAGGGTGATGATGTTGGTGATGAAGTCGATCAGGGTGCCGGTGATGGCATTCTGAGCGCCGACCACATCGTTGTTGAGCCGGGAGATCAGCTCGCCCGACTTGGTGGTGGTGAAAAAGCGCAGGCTCATGCGCTGCAAATGCGCGTAGAGCCCGCGGCGCAGGTCATAGATGATGCCTTCGCCCACCCGCGCCGAGTATTGCCGCTGCCACACGCCGATCAGCCCGCCCAGCAGGGGGATGACGATCAGGGCCAGAGCTAGCAGATTCAGCCGGCCAAAATCCCGGTTGGGGATGGCGTGGTTGATCAGGTCACGCACGACCAGGGGCAGGGCGGTATCGAGCAGGGTGCTGACGAAGATGCCGGCCAGGACGAAGAAGATCCAGAGGCGATAGGGCCGGGCGTAGGCCCAGACCCGGCGCAAAAGTTGAGCGCTGATAGTGGGGCGGGCGTCTTCATCCGAGCGGATGAAGCCCCACCAGCCGCCGCCGTGGAGCATGATGACCTCGATGGGGATGGAGCGTGTGGTTGGAGGAGGTCATTGTAGCAGATGGCCGGGATTTGCGCGAGTGGGCAGACGCGTCGGGCGCGTGAGTCCGCAAGTGAGTTGCACGACCGCCTGCAGCGACTCGCTATTGAGTTGAATCGTTGGCAAGTGAGTTGCACGACCGCCTGCAGCGACTCACCATCGCGCTGAATCGTTGGGCGGTCG
>JABWBG010000345.1 GCA_013360575.1 Caldilineales bacterium | reverse complement strand
GATGGCCTGCACGCCGTGGCCGCCGGCGTCGGCGGCGTCCTCCTCATCACCGGCGATGGCGGCGCCACCTGGAGCGCCAAAACCGGCCAGATCGGGGCCGCGGCCCTGCACGGCCTCCACCTCTTCGGCAACGAAGTCTGGGCCGTGGGCGATTCTGGCTGGCTCTATCACAGCCCCGATCTGGGCGCCTCTTGGGCGCCCCGCTCCGCCGCCGGCTTTCCCATGACCAACGTGCTCTTCGCCCCCGGCCAGAACCTGATCGGCTGGGTGGCAGGCCCGAACGGGCGCATCGGCTACACCACCGACGGCGGCCACTCCTGGGCGCGGCGCAGCGGCGAAGAGCCGGGCTACCATCTCTACGCCCTCGCTGCCAGCGACGCCGGCCATGTGTGGACAGGCGGCGCCGTGCTCGCCCCCAATTATGGCAACTGGGATTCCAGCCAGCCCCCCCGCCTCAGTTGGTTCGTGTGGGGATCGAACGATGGCAGGATCTGGCGGCGGGTGATCGGCGGCCTCTATCCCTGGTACTACAACCTCACCGCCGCCTCGGAATCGATCCTCTACGTGGTCGGCCACGATCTGCACGGCCTCAAAAGCGTGGATGGCGGCGAAACCTGGCGTGAACTCTACGAAGAATTCCGCACCGATCCCAACACACCCCTGGGCAGCCATGCCGGCGCCGGAGAGATCCTGCATGGCGTGGCCTGCGCGCCGGCCAACCCCGACGATTGCCACGCCAGCGGGCGCTCGGCCAAGCTGCTGCACACCACCAACGGCGGCGATTCCTGGGCCTTGAGCTATGTCAGCGGCTACACCGGCTCTCTCTACGATGTGGCCCGCGCGCCCAGCGGCGGCGGCGTGACCGTGGGCCGTTGGGCCAACTTCCACAGCGCCGCCGGCCAAAATTGGCAGGCCGCCTGGGACAACTGGAACGGCGCCACCGGCAGCAAGATCACCCACATCGATGTGGACATGGTCAGCGATTCGCAGGCCGCGGCCAGCATGCTCAAGCCCGGCTTCCGCTACACCACCAACGGCGGCCAGAGTTGGCGCCTGCAAACCCTGCCCGCCGACTACAGCTCCTGGTTCCTGGCCGGGGTCGACGCCCTCGACCGGGATGGCGATGGCGGCATCGACAGCGCCTGGCTGGCCGGCTGCGCCCGCGCGCCCGGCGGCTGGGTGCACGAAGCCCCCTGCACCGCCGGCGCCATCCTGTACAACTCTGACCCATTCGCCAACCCGGCCAACTGGCAGCCCCTGCTGCAAGATCCCGCCGTCCCCCGCCTGCTGCGCATCAGCATGGTGGATGAGAGCAGCGGCTGGGCCGCGGGCTACGATGGCGCCATCCTCTTCACCGAGGACAGCGGCGCCACCTGGACGCGGCAGCCGGTGGACGCGGACGACGAGATCAGCGGCCTGGCCGTGGTCAGCCGCTCCCTGGCCTTTGCCGCCGGCCGCGAAGGTGTGGTGCTGCGCTACAGCCAGCCCGACCGCCGCCTCACCGCCGGCGCGCAGTGGCGTCACACCATCGATGGCGATCTGGGCGAATGGACGCCCGCGTTCCTGCGCCGTATCAGCGCCGAGGATGCGGATGGCGTCAGCGGGCCTCTGCCCAGCGGCCCCGCCGATCTCAGCGCAGATGTGCGCCTGCGCTGGGACGATCTGGCCCTCTATCTCGGCGTCTATGTCCACGACGACCAGATCCTGCCGGGCGATTATGTCGACATCTTCCTCGATGGCGCGCCCGTGGCCGCCGGCGCGGCTGCCCACCCCTTGCGATTCACCGCCCAGGGCAGCGTCAGCAGCGATGGCGGCCCCCTGCCTGAAGGCTGGCTGGCCGCGGTGCTGCCCCAGGCCGATGGCTACAGTTTCGAGGCCGCCATCCCCGCCGCGGCCCTGGGCGGCGAGTTCGCGCACCTGCGCAAGCTGGCCGTCAACCTCGCCCTCGCCGACGCTGATTCCGGCCAGGAGCCAACGACGCTGCTGTGGGCGGGCGAAGATCTCACCGGGCAGGCCGCGGCGGTGGGAGAATTGACCCTCTTCCAGTTCGACCGCCGCCAACCGCAGGCCCCGGCCCTGCCCGCGGGGGCAATGAACATCGACGGCGACCTGGGCGAGTGGGATGCAGCCGGCGCTCTGGCCCTCAGCCGCGCCGCGGCTGACAGCGTCCAGGGCGACCCGCCCGCGGATGACGCGGATCTCAGCGCCGGCCTGCGCCTGCGCTGGTGGCCGCAGATGCTCTTCTTCGCCTTCGAAGTGGCCGACGCCGACATCACCGCCGGCGACCGCCTCTTCCTTACCCTCGATCCCAGCGGCGACGCCCGCCCCGGCCCCGATGATCTGACGATCGAGATCTGGCCCGATGGCTTTGTCACCCTCAATGGTGCAGAGCCGCAGGGCCTGTTGGCCGCGGCCCAGCCCACCGCCGCCGGCTACCGCCTGGAGTTGGCTCTCTCTGCCGCCCTGCTCGGCCGCAGCTTGACCGCAGGCCAGCCGCTGCCCTTCAACGTCGCCCTTGCCGATGATGACGATGGCGACGGTGAGCCGGAGACCTGGCTGAACTGGCAGGGCGCGTCGGTGGGCGGCATCCAGGCCGATTACGGCGCGGCCTTGCCCGCGCCCCTCGAAACTTTCGTCAAGGTGACGCGCCACGACCCGCGCGTGCAAGATACTTTTATCAGCGCCTGGCATCCGGCCAACAATTACGGACTCGATCAGGAGTTGGCGCTGCGACCGGGGCCGGTGCGGGCCAGCCTCTTCCGCTTCGATCTCAGCGCCATCCCCGCCGGCGCCCTGGTGAGCAAGGCCTATCTCGCCCTCTACACCACAGTGCAGCCGGGAACCTTCACCGGGCGCATCTATCGCATGCTGCGCCCCTGGAGCGAGATGCAGGCCAACTGGAATCAGGCCGCGGCCGGCCAGCCCTGGGCCGCGCCGGGCGGACAGGCCGCGGTCGACCGCGCGGCCGCGCCCAGCGCCGAGATCACCCTGGCCGGGGTCAATCAGGCCTCCTGGTTTGATGTGACCGCGGATGTG
>JABWBG010000057.1 GCA_013360575.1 Caldilineales bacterium | reverse complement strand
GTGTGGTTGATCATTGTCCTGTCCTCAGAATGCTGGTGGCTGGTATTGATAAACCGTCATTCTACTGCTTCCTCTTATATTCTGCAACGACTCTAATGTGGCCTGCTGCTCGACGGCGCTTTCTGATGTCCTAAAATCACGCAACGGCGAAGGGCATCGGCATCGCCGCCGCCCTTCGGGTATTCCTTGCGCAGAAGGATGGCGGATAGGCGGGCCAAGCGGGCGGCGCGGCTCGCTGATCTGGTCATCGTAGGTGATGAGGACGGCGTCGCTCGCAGTCAGGCGGTGGGGGGGGATGGCTGCGGCCAGGCGCGGCTGGTTGGCGCGAAAAGCCTCCAGGCGGGCGGCCAGGAGCGGCCAAAAGGCCGGCCCGGCTTCGCCGTACAGCCGAGTGAGCAGATTGGCAATGCGTGTGTTGGGTCTACTCATCAGCGTGGGCGAGGGCATCGTCGAGCAGCAGGTTGATCAACAGCGCCGCGGTCCAGGAAAAGTCCTCGGCCCCACAGCCGGCGCCGGTTTCGGGATCGAAATACTCGCGGAAACCGCCGATCGCGGGCAAGGCGATGATGGCCGCGGCCAGGCGGGCGGCGTGATCGCCAAATCCGCACCGCGCCAGCCCGTGCATGATCAGCCAGTTCATCTGAATCCACACCGGCCCGCGCCAGTAGCGGCGCGGGGAATAGCCGGGCGCCAGGCGGTCGTAGCTGGCCGCGGGGTAGAGGGCCGGTTCATGCGGGGCCAGGCCAAAGGAGGGGCTGGCCAGATAGGCGACCAGCCTGCGGGCGCGGATCGCATCAGGAATGCCGGCGAAGAGGGGAGCAAAGCCGGCCAGGGCGGGCACAGGCGTGGTCGCGCCCGCAACCAGATCGAAATTGACGTACATCCCCCGCGCTTCGTCCCACAGTTTGGCCTCGATGGCGGCGGCGGTGGCGGCGGCGCGGGCGGTGAAGGGGTCGGGATCGGTCCCGATCAGCCTGGCCAACGCGGCCATGTCCTGTTCGGCCTGGCAAAGCAGGGTGTTGAAGAGCACGTCTTGCACCAGGAAGGGGCAGCCATCGGTGAAGATGCGGGCCTGATCGTAGTCCCGTTGGCGGAAGAAATCAGCGAGATAGACGTAGCGATCGTAATCGAAGTCGAGCGGGCGCTCGTCTGGATGCACGGCCCGGGTGTCGGCCCGGCGATAGGGCGGGATCTGCTGCGGTTGCAGGGTCATGCGGGTGAGGATCGCGTCCCACAGGGGCGAGTTGTCCTGGCCCGATTCCCAGGGGTGGCAGATGTAGACGAGGTTTTCCCGGCGCGGGTCGCGGCGGAGGTAGAGGAAATGGTGCCAGGCGGCCAGCCGCGGGAAGATCTCGGCCACGAAGTCCAACGTTCGTTGCCGATCCGGGGCGCAGCGCACGATGTGCAGGACGGCGGTGGCGTGGATTGGCGGCTGCACGATGCCGGAGGTGTGGCGGCCGGCCGGCGCGTCCGGGCTGCGTTCGATCTGCCAAAAGCCGGGGCCGGGGAAATAGGGGGCGGCGGGGTCGGCGTCGTGAAAGACGATGTGGGGGACGCGGCCATCGGCCCACTGCGCGGCGAAGAGGGAGCGCAATTCTTGCTCGGCGCGGGCCTGATCGTAGCGGGCATAGCCCAGGGCAATGAAGGCCGAATCCCAGGACCACTGGTGGGGATATTGGCGCAGAGCCGGTTTGGTGAAGCCGCCGGTCCAGTTCAGATCGAGCACTGCGCGCGCTTGCTGCAGCAGGGTTGCTTGCGTCTCAGGAGTGAGTGTCATCGGCGCACGGCCTCCAGAACCGTTGCCAGCACAGGCGTGACCGCCTCGAAGGAGTAGCGCCGGCGAGCCAGGTCGTAGTTCCACTCCACCATCCGTCGCCGCCGCACCGGGTTGATCATGGCCTCGATGGCCGCCTCCACCGTGGCGTCGGTGATGGCGTCCAGGTTGGCGGGGTCATCCTGGGCATCAATCTCGATCAGATCGAAGCCCAGCGGGGCGATATCGGCAGCGTAGACCGGGTAGCGGTTGACCAGGGCCGGCAGCCGGAAGTAGAGCGTTTCCAACAGCGCGTTGCCAAAACCCTCGATCAGACTGGGGTAGGTGACGAAATCGGCGTGGATGTAGGCGTCCCACAGGGCGCAGGGGCGACCCTCCGTGGCCGCCCGATACTCCGTGGCCGCCCCATGCTGCGTGGCCGCCCCTGCGTGGGCCACGAACCGATCGGCCGCGTAGAGCAGGGGCACGCCGACCCTCTCGGCCAGGACGCGCAGCCGTGCCAGGTAGGCCAGGCCCTCGTCGCCGGCGGGGTGACTGATGACCAGCACCGGCTCTTTGCCCAGCAGCCGCGCGCGCTGGGCAGGCTGGCGCAGCCGCCGCACCAGTTCGATGGCGAGTTCGATGCCCTTGCGGGCGATGACGCGCGTCGGCTGCAGGATGAGCAGATGATCGTCAGTCAGGCCCAGGCTGGCGCGCAGGCCGCGATTGGCAGGGGTCATGGCCGGCGCGGCCGTTTCGTAGTCGAAAATGTTGGGCAGCAGCGTCGCCTCGACCCCTTTGCGCTCCCGCAGCGCCTGCTGCGCCAGCGAGTTGATGACCAGATGCTGCACCGTGGGCAGGGCGGGCGGGAAACAGCGTTCCAGGATGTCGGGGATGCAGTTGACCGTGAAGCGCTCCCGTTCCCAGGCCAGGTCGTGATTGTGCGCCAGGGTGGGCATGCCGGTTTCGGCGATGAAGTCGGTCAGCGCCACACCCAACGGCGCCTGCATGGGGATGGCCAGCGCGTTCTGGGTGAAGATCACGTCGACGTGAAACTCGTCCACGAAACGGGCGATGGCCGCTTGCAGCCGCGCCGCCATGGCATCGATACGCCGGCGCAGGCCAGGCGCGGCCTCTGTCGTCCCGAAGCAATGGTCGTGGATCCACACCGCTGCGGGGTGCGTGAAGTGCATCTCAGGAACCAGGAAGCCCGGCTGAAAGCTGTCATCCAGCTCGCCGGCGCAGAAGCAGCAGTCATGCCCCAGGCGGCGCAGGATCGTGGCCAGTTTGGCAATCTCCAGCGAGACGCCATCGGCGCCGGCGATGCGGGTTGAGATGAAGCCGATGTTCATTTGGGATATAGCGTCCTTTTCGCCTCTGGATCAATCCAGCGGATCTTGTCGGCCGGGAAGCGCAACCAGACGTCCGCGTCGGCTCGTGTCTCGAAGCTGGGATGGGTCGAGACCTTGATCCGATGCGCGCCGAAGGCAACGGTCAGCAGGTTCTGCGAGCCTAACGGCTCCACCACGAGCACGCAAGCCATGAGCGCGTCGCCGGCCGGACTGGCCAGCGTCTCCATACTCTCCGCGCGGATGCCCAGGATGATGGGCTTGCCGTCGTAACCGGCCAGGAGCGACGCCATCTCCGGTTTGGGGGCCACGCTGTGATCGCCAAGCTGCACCACAACACTCCCGTCCCGGCGTTGTACCTGACCCATCAGGAAGTTCATGGGCGGCGTGCCGATGAAGCCGCCGATGAACTGGTTGGCCGGGTAGTCATAGACGGTGGTCGGGGTGTTCACCTGCTCGATGATGCCGTCGCGCATCACCGCGATGCGGTCGCCCATGCTCATGGCCTCGATCTGGTCGTGGGTGACGTAGATGGTGGTGGCGCCCAGCTCGGCCAGCAGCCGCTTGAGCTCGGCCCGCATCTCCAGGCGCAGCAGCGCATCCAGGTTGCTCAGCGGTTCATCCATCAGCAGCACTTGCGATTGCATGGCGATGGCCCGCGCCACGGCCACGCGCTGGCGCTGGCCGCCGCTCATCTTCGAGGGGTAGCGATCCAGCATCTGTTCGATGTGCAGCAGTTCGGCGGCCTGGCGCACGCGGGTCTGGATCTCGGCCCTGGGCAGTTTCTGCATGGTCAGGCCAAAGGCGATGTTGTCGAACACATTCATGTGCGGGAAGATGGCGTAGCTCTGAAAAACCATGGAGATGCGGCGTTCGCGCGGGGGCAGATAGGTCACGTCCTTGCCGCCGATGCTGATGCGGCCTTCATCGGCCATGCCCAACCCGGCCACAGCGCGCAGCAGCGTGGTCTTGCCGCAGCCGCTGGGGCCCAGCAGCACCATGAACTCATGATCGGTGATGGTCAGCGAGACGTTATTCACTGCGGTGAAGCTACCAAAACGTTTGGTGACGTTTTCGATCTTGATCTCGGACATGAGCATACTCCTTGCCATGAATTGCGCGAATTACGCGCATTCTTTACTGAGGTTTTGTGTAATCTGCGGCAAAAAATCGGCTATTTAGTGATCTGCCCCCACATATTGAACAGATATTTACGGATGACGAAAATGAAGATCACCGAGGGCAGCAGCATGAAAAACCCACCGGCGAACTTGTACGGTTCTGGCGATTGCTGCAACGAGACCAGCACTTGCGCGGGCAGGGTACGATTTTGCACCGTCAGCACCGTGGCCGCAAAGACCTCGTTCCACGACATGACGAAGGTGAAGATGGCCGCCGCGGCAATGCCGGGCAGCACCAGCGGCAGCACCACGCGCCGGAAGGCCTGCGCCGGCGTGCAGCCAAACACCTGCGCCGCCTCCTCCAGTTCGTAGGGGATGCTGGCGAAGACGCTGCCGATCACCAGCACGGTGGTGGGCAGGGTCAGGGCCGTGTGCATCAGTGCCAGGCTGTACACCTGATCGAAGATGCCCAGGTTGATGAAGGTCACGGCCAGCGGGATGGACAAGATCACCACCGGAAAGGCGCGCACGGCCAAAATGGAAAGGCGGAACGCGTCACGGCCTCGAAAAATATAGCGGGAGGTGGCATAACCGGCCGGCGCTGCGATCAGCGTGGACAGGATCAGGGTGATCACCGCCACCAACACACTATTGATAACGCCTGGCACAATGCCGCGCGACTGCAAGAAAAACCGCATGGTCTCGAAAGAGAAGGGGATGAAAGGCAACACGCTTTTGGGATAGCTGCGCACCGTTTCCGGCGTGGTCAAGGCCATGGAGGCGATGAACCACAGAGGCGCCAGCACCCAGATCGCGATCAGGATGCCCACCAGGTAAGTAAAAACACGGCTCAACAGCATGCGCCGGCGAGCGCGCGCCCGGAGGCGCGCCATCTCTGCCGAGACTTGGGTAGAATTCAGGGCGGTCATGCGCTGGCCTCCTCACTGCTGCGCACCATGCGCAGATAGATGATGGCGCTGAACATCGAAATCAGCAGGATAAATCCGGCATACGCCGCGGCCACGTTCATGTTGCGCAGCGTGTAATACTGGCGATAGGTCTCGTTGGCCAGCACCGTTACCACATCCCCGCCGGAAAGGGCGATAACCACGGCAAAGACTTGCAGGGCCAGGATCGTGCGCAGGATCAACGCCACCTGCAGGCTCGGCTTCAGCAGCGGCAGGATCACATGGCGCAAGCGCTGCCACAGTGTGGCTCCAAACACCTCCGCCGCCTCCAGCACCTCCTGCGAGATGGCCTGCAAGCCGGAGACCACGATCACCATGACGATGGAGGTCGCCCGCCACACCTCGGCCAGCCAGATGGCGATGAGAATCCAATAACGGGTATCGGCGGTGAGAAAGGCGTTGGGCGCAGCGATCAGGCCCAGCGCCTGCAATATGCTGTTGAGATAGCCGCTCTGCGTGAAAATGGCATACCAGAGAATGCCCACGGCCAGATCAGACGCGGCCAGGGGGATGGCAAAGATGGCCAGGAAAAGGGTGTTGAATTTCAAGCGCGCCTGGATCACCAGCGCCATGATGATGGCCAGGGCGAACTGCACCGGGATGATCAGCACGATCAGGAGTAGTGTGGTGTAGAAGGCAGGCCGAAAAAAGCGGTCGTTGAGCATGCGCTGGATGTAGGCGCGCGTCAACTGGCCGGTATCGCCCCGGTCGATGCGACCGCTGACGCCGTCGCCATAGACTTGCAGCACGCGCGAGGGCGCCCAGCCGCTGATCCGCTCTCCCTCCCCTTCCCCCTCGATCAAAAACCACACCTCCAGGACGGCCTGTTCGCCGATGCTGACGGCGGCGCTGCCCTCCAGCTTGCCCGCGATGGCGCTGCCCTCGTTGGGTTCGCTATAGAGGCTGGTGAGTGGGTCGGCGCCGGCCCCCAGTTTGGGCCGCACCGTGCCGCCGATTGCCGCGCCGGCCGCGTCGGTGGTGCGCACACGGATGCGACTCTCCGGCGCCCAGCCTGCCACGGCGTTGCCGCCAGGGTCGAGGCCCTGTACAAAGAACCAGGTTTCGGTGAGAGAGGCCCCGCTCAGGTCTGCCTCTGCGGCCAGGTTGCTGCGGCGATCGAGCAGAGAGACGGCCGCGCCCTGCGGCAGCACCCCGGCTGCAGCGCTGCCGGCCGCGGCCTCCTGGCGCAGCGTCAACAGCGCGGTCTCATCCCACACCGCCAAGCGGATGGCGCGCGTCATCGGCCAGGCAAAAAAGACCGCCAGATAGAGCAGCGAAGGCAAGATCAACAGATAGGGCGCCCATTGGCGTCTAGGCCGCGGCTTTGTCTTGGTCAATGCGATGGCAGCATCGGTCATGGCCCTGCTCCTGATGGAAGGGAGGAGTCCGCACGAGCGGGCGCGTGCGGACTCCTCGGGGATGCGCTTAACGCGGAGCCACCTGGCAAGGGCCATCCGAAGGGGGATCGGGGGCCCAGCAGGCAGCGCCGGTCTCGTTCATAAGGGCTTGCAGGCTGGCGGCCTCGCCGGCCAGCACCGCGGCGATCTCCTCGCCGTTCAGCACCACGCGGTCGAAGGCGTTGCGGAAGATCTGGTTGATCTCGCCCCCGCGCGCGCCCAGGCCCACCGGCAGCAGGGCCGGCAGAGCGTCAGCGGCGTTGGCCTGCGCGGTCACCGCGCCCAGTTCGATGGCCACGCCCTTGGGCAGTCGCGAGGTGTTCACCCCGCCCACCACCGGGAAGAAACCCAACTCGCGCAAGATCTGCTCCTGCACACCGGGCCGGGTGAGGTAGTCGATCAGCGCCATTGCATTTTCCGGGTTGGGCGCGGTCTTGGGAATGCCCAGGCCGACGATGACAGGCATGAAGCCGCGTCCCGCTGGGCCAGAAGGCGCAGGGAAGGCCACGAAGTCATCCGGCTTCTCGTTGAAGGCGTTCAGCAGGCGGGCTGTGTGGTCGAAGGCCACCCACACCTCGCCCGCCAGCAGCGGCTCTTGCATGAAGCTGTAGCTGATCGACTGCGGGTGCACGTAGGGCCACAGGTCGTCCTTCAGCCAGGTCAGCATCTCCTCGGCCGCCGCGCTCTGGAACTGGCTGACCATGCCGCCGGTGAAGGAGGGCCACATGTAGCCTTGCAAGAAGCGATGGAAAAGCCCGGCCTGGGGCAAGCCGCAGCGCGCCTCGCCCGTGGCGTCGACGATCGCCTTACACCACTCGCCGAACTGCTGCCAGGTGAGGTTGTTCAGATCCGCCCCGGCAGGCAGGTATGGCAGGGCATCCTGGTGAGCGGCCATGATGTAGGTGGCCTGCATCCAGGGCACGTAGTACAGATAGTCCTCGCTGCCCAGCAGCCCTGTATCGAGGAACGCGGCAGCGAAAGCGCGGTTGGCGGAGAGATCTTCAGCCACATCTGCCACATTGGCCATGGCGTTGGCCCGCTGCAAGGGTGGGAAGGTGCCGTGCAGCGCCCCCACCACATCCACCGTGCCCTTGCCGGCCTGCGCTTCCGCCAGCACCAGGTCAAGCAGCGGCCCCTCTTCCGAGCCGGTGACATCGAAGCCTGCTTTCTTGAGGATGGCGCGGAACTTCTCCTGCTCCTCCACCGGCACGAACTGGGTGGAGAAGAAGGTGACGTTGACCGGGGCGGCTGTCAGGGCCGAGGCCGGAGCCTTCACCTGGCAGGGGCCATCGGAAGAGGGATCGGGCGCCCAGCAGGCGGCGCCGGTCTCGTTCATCAGCGCTTGCAGATTGGCGGCCTCTTCGGTCAGGGCAGTGGCGATCTGTTCGCCGTTGAGCACCACGCGGTCGAAGGCGTTGCGGAAGATCTGGTTGATCTCGCCCCCGCGGGCGCCCAGACCCACCGGCAGCAGGGCCGGCAGGGCATCGGCGGCGTTGGCCTGCGCGCTGACCGCGGCCAGTTCGATGGCAATGCCAGGCGGCAGATCCGAGGTATCCACCCCGCCCACCACCGGGAAGAAGCCCATATCCTTGAGGACGCGGGCCTGCACAGCCGGCGAAGTCAGATAATCGATCGCCTGCATCGCCGCTTCCGGGTTGGGCGCGGTCTTGGGGATGCCCAGGCCGACGATGACCGGCATGAAGCCGCGTCCCGCCGGGCCAGAAGGCGCAGGGAAGGCCACGAAGTCATCCGGCTTCTCGTTGAAGGCGTTCAGCAGGCGGGCCGTGTGATCGAAGGCGACCCACACCTCGCCCGCCAGCAGCGGCTCTTGCATGAAGCTGTAGCTGATCGACTGCGGGTGCACGTAGGGCCACAGGTCGTCACGCATCCACCGCAGCATGTCGGCGGCCTCGTTGCTCTGGAAGTTGCTGACCATGCCGCCGGTGAAGGAGGGCCACATGTAGCCTTGCAAGAAGCGATGGAAGAGTCCGGCCTGGGGCAAGCCGCAGCGCGCCTCGCCCGTGGCGTCGACGATCGCCTTGCACCACTCGCCGAACTGCTGCCAGGTGAGGTTGTTCAGATCCGCCCCGGCAGGCAGGTATGGCAGGGCATCCTGGTGCGCGGCCATGATGTAGGTGGCCTGCATCCAGGGCACGTAGTACAGATAGTCCTCGCTGCCCAGCAGGCCCGTTCCCAGGAAGGCTGGGGCGAAGGAGCGGTTGGCGGAGAGGTCTTCGGCCACATCTGCCACATTGGCCATGGCATTGGCCCGCTGCAAGGGTGGGAAGGTGCCGTGCAGCGCCCCCACCACATCCACCGTGCCCTTGCCGGCCTGCGCTTCCGCTGTCACCAGATCCAACAGCGGGCCTTCCTCCGAGCCGGTGAAGTCGAAACCACCGTCGGCCAGGATGGCGCGGAATTTCGCGGCCTCCTCCACCGGCACGAACTGGGTGGAGAAGAAGACCAGGCTGGACATGTCCACGGCAGGGGCCGCGGTTGGTTCAGGCGCTTGGGTCGGTTCGGGCGCGGTGGTTGGCGCCGGCGCGGTAGTGGCAGCGGGGGGAGCGGGAGCCGTAGTCGGCGCGGGTTGCGTCGTGCCTGCGCAGGCGGCCAGCGCCAGGGCCAGGATCAGCAAGAACGCAAGGAAAAGCGTGTTTCGTTTCATGAGTCTCCTCCGAGAAAAGCAAATAGGTGGGTTTGAGATAGGAATGGATACAGATTTTCTTCTGCGGTCATGCAAAGGCTGATTACCTCCTTTTTTTCTTTCAGGGCGTGCGCCAAGGGGTCAGGCGCCGGCTGGGGGCGCTTAGGCGGCGCCGCAGGAGCGCCGCACCACCAAGCGCGGCTCCAGCAACACCTGGCTCGGCTGCGGGACGCGGCCGGCGATGATCGCCAGCAGCATATCGACCAGCATGGCGCCGATCTCGTAGATCGGTTGGTGCAGGGTGGTGAGGGGCGGGTGCGAATGCTCGGCCATGGGGATGTCGTCGAAGCCGGTGATGGCGATGTCCTGCCCCACAATGAGACCACGGCTTTGAGCCGCGCTCATGGCGCCCAAGGCCATCAAGTCGTTGCCGGCCACAATGGCCTGTGGCCGCGCCGCGCGGTCGAGCAGGCTTCCGGCGTCACGGAAGCCCCCGCGTTGGGTCAGGTCCCCTGCGATGATATCTGTCGGACGCAGAGGGATGTCGTGGGCGAGCAGTCCCTGGCGCAGCCCCTCCAGTCGGTAGTGCGCAAACATCAACTCCTGCGGCGGGGTGAGATAGGCAAAATGGCGCCCGCCCAGCGAAACCAGATGGTCGGCGACCAAACGCATGCCCAAGACGCCATCTTCATCCACAAAAGGAAAGTCGAGCACGCCTTCGGTGCGCCCAAAGGCCACAAAAGGGGCCTTGGCCCGCCGCAGATACTCGATGCGCTCATCCTGGCGGCGGGTGCGCACGATGATGAAGCCATCCACCTGCCGACCTTGCACCTTGCGGCGATAGGCCTGCAACTCATTCGGGCCTGGCGCCTGGGTCGAGACCAGCAGGTCGAAGCCATCGCGGGCGGCCCGGTTGCCGACGCCGGCCAAAAACTCGCTGAAGAAAGGATCGGAAAAGCGGGGGCCAAAGGTGGGGAGGATGAGGCCGATGGTATCGGAGCGTTGCTTTTGCAGCCGCTGCGCCAGCCGGTTCGGTTCATAGCCCAGTTCCTCCGCCACCTGGCGCACCAATGCCTTGGTCTGCGCCGAGACATCATCATAGCCATGCAGAGCGCGCGAAACCGTTGTCACCGACTTGCCGGTGCGTTCGGCAATATCCTTGATCGTGGCGGGCATGGCATCGCTCCCCTTATGACAATGCTTGCAGGTGCGCAAGCTGCGAAGCGGCAACACGTTTCCAAAACGTTTTGGAAACGTTGTCATTCTAAACCAAAACGTTTTGGTTGTCAATAGAGATCGCGAACGCGCGTTGGTTTTCGGGCGCGTTGCGCGGCTGTGCTACAATGCCTGCCAGTCTTTTTCATCTTGCGAGGATCTCTTCCCTTGAAACGATTGCAGTTCTGGGTGGGCGTAGCCATCAGCGTGCTCTTTTTGTGGTGGGCGCTGCGCGAGTTGCAGCTGGCCGATGTGTGGGCGGCGCTGCGCACGGCTCGCTATGCCTGGCTGCTGCCCGGCGTGCTCGTCTACTTCTTCGGCGTGTGGGCGCGCACCTGGCGCTGGCACTACATGCTGCGTCCCTTCAAACAAGTGCCGCTGCGCCGCCTTTTCCCGGTGGTGACGATCGGCTACATGGGCAACAACATCTACCCCCTGCGCGCCGGCGAGGTGATCCGCTCCTACGTGCTGAAGAAAAAGGAAGGCATCCCCATCAGCGGCAGCCTGGCCACGGTGCTGGTCGAGCGCATCTTCGACGGCCTGGTGATGCTGCTGTTCGTGTTCGTGGCCCTGCCTTTCACCGAAAGCATCCCCAACGTCTACCGCAATTGGGTGACGGGATTCAGCGTCGCCTTCCTGGCCGCGCTTATCCTCTTCATCCTGCTGGCGGCGCGGCCGGCGCTCACCCGCCGCCTGTATGACTGGACGGCGCAGCGGCTGCTGCCCGCCCGCCTCCGGCCCCGGTTCGGCGATCTGTTCGATCGCTTCATGTACGGGCTGGCCTCGCTGCGCAGCGGCCGCGATGTGTTGATGATCTTCGCCACCTCGGTGGTGGTGTGGCTGGCCGAGACGGTGAAATACTGGTTTGTCATGCACGCCTTCGATTTCGAGGTCTCCTTTCTGGTGCTGATGCTGATGAACGGCATTGTCAACCTCTTCACCAGCCTGCCCGCCGCGCCCGGTTATGTCGGCACTTTCGACGCGCCCGGCATCGAGATCCTGGAGGTGGTCGGCGGGGTCAATCGTCAGGTGGCCACGGCCTACACCCTGGTGCTGCACGCGGCTCTGTGGTTGCCGATTACCGCGCTCGGCGCGTATTATTTCTATCGCGAACGCCTGCGCTGGAGTGATTTCGAACAGGCCAACCGCGAGGTTAGTGGGCAGTAGGCAGTGGTCAGTATTCAGTATTCAGTGGTCAGTTGACGCATTTTGTGCATTTCACGTACTTTGTAACTACAAATAATATCTAATATCTAATATCTAATATCTAATATCCAATATCCTTCTCATCAGGAGTAACATCTTATCATGAAGAATATCTGCGTACTCGGCGCTGGGTATGTTGGGCTGGTGACAGCGGCTTGTTTTGCCGATCTGGGCAATAAAGTCACCTGCATCGACATCGATCAGGCCAAGATCGACGCCCTGAACAACGGCGATGTACCCATCTACGAGCCGGGTCTGGCCGAACTGATCCAGCGCAACCGGGCCGCGGGCCGACTCCTCTTCACCATCAGCTACGCCGCAGGGCTGGCCGAGGCCGAATTCGTCTTCGTCGCTGTGGGCACGCCCTCTGGCTACGACGGCGAGGCCGACCTGCAATATGTGCGCATGGCCGCCGAATCCCTGGCCGATGCCATGGATCACCCCCTGATCATCATCAACAAATCCACCGTGCCCGTGGGCACCGGCGACTGGGTGGCCGACATCATCAGCAAACGCCAGCAAGACCCCGTACCCTTCTACGTGGTCTCCAACCCCGAATTCCTGCGCGAAGGCTCGGCCATCTACGATTTCATGAACCCCGACCGGGTGGTGCTCGGCTCGCTGCACCCCGAAGCCGCCGAAAAAGTGGCGCAACTGCATCTGCCCCTGCGCACCACCATCCAGATCACCGATCTGCGCACCGCCGAGATGATCAAATACGCGTCCAACGCCTTTCTGGCCACGCGCATCAGCTTCATCAACGAGATCGCCACGATCTGCGAACGCCTGGGCGCGGATGTAAAGGAAGTAGCCGTGGGCATGGGCTACGACAAGCGCATCGGCCCCTATTTTCTGGATGCCGGCCTGGGCTTCGGCGGCTCCTGCTTCCCCAAAGATGTGCGGGCGCTGGAGCACATGGCCCTGATCCACGGCGCTCACCCCTCCCTGCTGCGGGCCGTGCTCGACATCAACCAGCACCAGCGCCGCCAGATCGTGGTCAAGCTGCGCAGCCTGCTGGATGGCCTGAACGAACGCCGCGTGGGCATGCTGGGCCTCTCCTTCAAACCCAATACCGACGACATGCGCGAAGCGCCCTCGGTGGACATCGTGCGCCAGTTGCTGCGCGAAGGCGCGCAGGTGCAGGCCTATGACCCCGTGTCCATGTCCGTCGCCGCCCGTCTCCTCCCCGCTGTGCGCCTGACCGAGAGCGCGTACGAGGCCGCCGAGGGCGCCGACGCCCTGGTGCTGATCACCGAGTGGAACGAATTCCGCCACCTGGACATGGCCCGCGTGCGCAAAGCCATGCGCGGCGCTGTGCTCGTGGATGGCCGCAACATCTGGGACCCGCAGGAAATGGCGGCGTTGGGCTTCAGTTACGCCGGCGTCGGCCGCGGCCCCAGGATCAACGGTCATTGAGCGCCCACCCATGCGCACCGGCGTCGATCTGATCGAGATCAGCCGCATCGGCCAGACCCTGGCGGAGCATGGCGAGCGCTTCCAGCGCCGCGTCTTCACCGCGGCGGAATGGCGTCTCTGCGGCGGACGGCCTGCGGCCCTGGCCGGACGCTGGGCCGCCAAAGAAGCTGCGGCCAAAGCCCTGGGCTGCGGCATCGGCGATGTGGCCTGGCTCGAGATCGAGATCCTGAATGACGCCCGCGGCGCGCCCATCCTGCGCCTGCACGGGGCCGCTGCCCGCCTCGCCGCCGAACTCGGCCTCGATCAGTGGACGATCAGCCTTTCCCACAGCCGCGATCTGGCCATTGCCCTCGTCATCGCCTATTAGAATAATGCGTAAAACGTAAAACGTGGCACGCATTACGTTTTACGTTTTACGCAATCCCCTAAATGCCAGCGCCCCCCGGCAACGAGTTGCCGAGGGGCGCCACACACAGGGAGGGAGATAATTCTCCTGAGTCAAGATACAAGATGCATATTTCAACACCATTACAATCAGCTTGCAGAATCCTGACAGCCCCCGCCCCCCGGAGCGCCACGCCATGACCCGCCCCCTGTTGATGATCCCCGGCCCCATCGAATTCAGCGAAGATGTGCTGGCCGCCATGGCCCAGCCCACCGCCAGCCATGTTGATCCCGCGTTCATCGCCATCTTTGGCCAGGCCCTGACCGATCTGCGCGCGGTTTTCCTGGCCGACGACAGCTACCAGCCCCTGATCCTGGCCGGCTCCGGCACCCTGGCCATGGACACCGCCGCCGCCAACCTGGTGGAAGGGGGCGACCGCGTGCTGGTGGTGGACACCGGCTACTTCTCGCAGCGCATGGCCGCCATCTGCCGGCGCTACGGGGGCATCGTCGATCTGCTCAGCGCCCCGCCCGGCGACACGATTTCCGCGGATCAAGTCGCGGCCCAACTGCCACAGGCCGCTTACGCCCTCGTCGCCGTCACCCATGTCGATACTTCCACCGGCGTGCTCACCGATGTGGCCGGCATCAGCGCCGCGGCCAAAGCGGCCGGCGCCCTGGTCATTGTCGATGGCGTCTGCGCCGCCGCCGGCGAGGAGATGCGCCAGCAGGCCTGGGGCGCCGATGTCTACTTCACCGCCTCGCAAAAAGCGATCGGCGTGCCGCCGGGGCTGGCCCTGCTGCTGGCCTCGCCCGCGGCCCTGGGCAAATGGCGGGCGCGCCGGACGCCGGTGGCCAGCTATTACAGCGATTGGGCGGAGTGGCTGCCGATCATGGCCGCGTACGAGGGCCGCCGCCCCGCCTATTTCGCTACCCCCGCTGTCAACCTCATCGTCGCCCTGGGCGTCAGCCTGCGCCGCATCCTGGCCGAGGGCATGGACGACGTCTTCGCCCGCCACCGCCTGCTCGGCGACGCGGTCAAGGCCGGGATCGCGGCCCTGGGCCTGGGCCAGGTGCCCACACAGCCCACCCACGCCGCCCACACCCTCACCTGCCCCCGTTATCCCGCCGGGGTGGATGCCAGCCTGCTGGCCCACGTGCGCGCAGCTGGCGCCATCCTGGCCGGCGGCCTGCACCCGGCCATCCGCAACGACTACTTCCGCATCGGGCACATGGGCGCGGTCACGGCCAACGATGTGCTGGCCACCCTGGCCGCGCTGGAGCGGGGCCTGCGCCGGGCCGGCTACCCCGTCGAACCTGGCCTTGCCCTCGCTGCCGCCCAGGGCGTGATGGTGGGTGGCGCCTAAGCCGCAGCGCCGCCTGCGCCTGCGCACGCGGCTGCCCCTCTATTTGCTGGGCCTGCTGGGCGGCCTGCAACTGATCGTACCCGATAAGATCTGGGCCGCGCTGCTGGTGGGCATGGCCGCCACCCTGGGCGTCGCCTATCTCTGGGCGCGGCAAATGCGCGATCGGGTGCGCATCAGCCGCAGCAGCCGGGGGCAGTGGGTGGTGGCCGGCGACCTGCTGGAAGAAGACTGGCTGCTGCAAAACCACAGCATCCTGCCTGTGCTCTGGGCCGTCGTGCGCGATCACTCCGACATCCCCGGCTATGCCATCGACCGGGTGGCAACGGCCGCGGGCGAGGGGCGCTATACCTGGCGCACCCAGGGCACTTGCACCCAGCGCGGAGTCTTCACCCTCGGCCCCTGCACGGCCAGCCTGGGCGATCCCTTCGGCCTGTTCGAAGTCACACACGATTACCCCGACACCCGCACCCTGCTCGTCTACCCACGGGTGATGAAGCTGCCCGAATTCGATCTGCCGCAGGGCCACACCAGCGGCCGCGCCCGCCGCTCCCGCCGCGCCACCCCCGAGACCCTGCTCGCCAGCCATGTGCGCGGCTACCTCCCCGGCGACAGTCTGCACCTGATCCACTGGCCCAAGAGCGCGCAGCAGGGCCAACTCATGGTCAAACAATTCGATCTGGAGCCGGCCGGGCCGCTGTGGCTGGTGCTCGACCTCGACGCCGCAGTGCAGGCGGGGCAAGATCAGGAAAGCACCCTCGAATATGGCGTCATCCTCGCCGCCTCCCTCGCCGCCAAACACCTCTACGCCGGCCGGGCCGTGGGCCTGATCGCCTACGGCCAGGAGACCTGCCTGCTGCCCCCACAATCTGGGTCGGCCCACCTCTGGCGCATCCTCCCCCCGCTCGCCCACGCCGCGGCCAGCCCCGAGTGGCCCCTGGCCCGCGTGCTGGCGCAGGTCGCGCCCGATATCGGGCGTGGGCGCACCCTGCTCGTCATCACCCCCGCC
>JABWBG010000056.1 GCA_013360575.1 Caldilineales bacterium | reverse complement strand
GCCGATCCTGACCCGGCCGCGCAGTGGGCGCAGGCGCGGGTGCTGCGGCCCGCGGCCAGCGTTGGCGCCATGCAACAGGCAGGCGGCGTGCTCAGCGCCGCCCGTTTGGGCAACGACAGCGCCTATTTCTACCTGCGCATCGAACTGACCGAGCCGCTGCTGGCCCACGACGTGGAGGCGCATTTACACACCCCAGCGGGCCTTTTCTTGCTCAGCCTGGGCCGCGGACACTCCACCGCCTATCTTTACCGCCAACTCGATGGCGTACACGCCAGCCAGGGCGCCATCGCCTGCACTTTGGGCGAGCGCCTGGTCGAGGTGGCCGCGCCCCTGGCGCGACTGGGGGTGCTGCCCCTGACTGCCAGCAGCGCCATCGATCTGTACATCACCGTGGACGGGGCAGAGCGCCTGCCCGCAGCCGGCCTGGCCACCGTGGCCCTGGCCTGATCACAAGAGCGCCGTCCGAGGAGCAAGCGCCCGCTTGTCCAGCAAGCGCCCGCTTGTCCAGCAAGCGCCCGCTTGTCCAGCAAGCGCCCGCCCCCTCGGCCAAGAGGGCGGACGCAGGATGAGGAGGAAGCCCAACGCAGGGCGCGTCGGTTCAGTGATGGAATTTGGCGTGGCTGTGGCTATCGAAAATGCTCAGCATGCGCACGCCCAGGTACCAGGCCAGCGCCACCGCCGCCAACACCCCCAGGGTCGACAGCCACTCCAGCGCGTGCGGGAAATAGCTGGCGCCCTCCGGGGCCACCTGCGCGAACAAGGTAGCACTGAACCGGTTCAACAGGACGTGCGCCAGCGCCAGCAGCGCGCCAACCCGTTGCCAGCCGCGGCGCTCTCGCTCGCGGCTGAAGAAGATCGCCATCGCCGCCAGCGCCAGCCCCAGCTCCAACCACATCAGCAGGCTAAAACGGTCGAGCGCGAACAGCGCCGGCAACTCTGCGGCCAGGGCCATATCCCCCAGCCTCAGCAGCGCGTAGAGCAGCAGCATCCAGGCCGCGCCGCGGGCCAGGCCGGCGGGGATGCCCTCCGCCACCGGCTTGCCCCGAATCTGGCAGGCCAGCGGATAGATCAACAGCGTCACCGCCAGGCCGGCCACGATCGAGGAGAGGAAGAAAAGCAGCGACAGGATCGGCGAATACCACAGCGGGTGCAGGCGGTAGGGCATGTTCAGGTAGAGCGTGCCCAGGGTGGATTGGTGCAGGGAGGACAGGGTCACCGCCGCGATCACCAGGGGGATGACGATGCGATAGACCCAGCGCACCGGCCGCTCCTTGCCCAGCCGTTCGAACAACTGCGGGCTGAACTCGATCATCAGCACCGTGCTATAAAGCACGATGCACCAACTGATCTCGAACAGGGGCGAATGCACGTTCCAGTTGATGAAGAAACTCCAGAAACGATCCCATCGGCCCAGATCCAGCAGCAGCAGCACCAGCACCGCGATGTAGCCCAGCAACCCAAACAGGATGGCCGGGCGCATGGCCGGGCGGTACGACTCGCGCTGCAAGATGTAGACCAGCCCGGCCATGGTGAAGGCCGCGCCAGAGAACGCGATCAAGGCAAAGTCGAACCCGATCCAGATGCCCCAGGGCACCTCATCGCTCAGCGCGGTCGTGGGCCCCAGGCCGGTGAACAGGCGATACACACTGGCCGCGCCGCCGATCAGCGTCAGCAGCAGCAGCCCCGCAATCAGGGCCGCGCGGCCCGAGACGCGTGGCCGCGGCGGCTGCGCCGGCGCGCGCGGGGTCGGAATAGCAAGGTTCATGACTGCACCTCCTCGGCGGACTCCGCCGTGGTCACAGTGGCCGGCGCGGCGGCCTGTTCTTGCATCATCTGCCGCCGGCGGATGATCCAGTAGACCGCGCTGGCGCCCGCGGCCACGCCCAGGGCGATGCCCGGCGTCTGCCGCATGATCAGCTCGGTGTAAGCCGTGGCCGGCTCCGCGGCCAGGGTGGGGAAGCCCAGGCTGGCAAAGGGCACGCTCGACAGATAAAGCATCGACGCGCCCCCCGCCTCGTGCTCGCCGTAGATGTGCTGCACATAGTTGTGCGGGGTGCGCGCCAGCCGCCGCCGCGCCTCGGCCAGCAGGTCGCTGCGCTTGCCAAAGACCAGCGCTTCCGTGGGACAGGCCTTCACGCAGGCCGGCTCCAGCCCCGCGGCCTGGCGATCCACGCAGAAATCGCACTTACCGATCAGCCCCAACGTCTGATCCCATTCATACGCCGGGATGTCGTAGGGACAGGCATACTGGCAATAACGGCAACCGATGCACTTGGCCGCGTCATAGGCCACCGGGCCATCCGCAGTCTTGTGCAGCGCGCCCACAGTGCAGGCCGAGGCGCAGGCCGGGTGCTGGCAGTGCATGCACTGCCGCTTGGCAAACACCCAGTCGAGCTGCCCATCCACCGTGATCTCATCGAAGCTGATCAGCGTCCAGGTCTTGCCCGATGTCTTGGGCGGATTCTGATAGCTGCCCAGGTTGCGCGTGCTCTCCGCCGGCAGATCGTGCCATTGCTTGCACGCCGCCTGGCAGCCGCGGCAACCGATACAGCGAGTCAGGTCGATCAACATGGCGTTACTCATCTCACACCTCCTTCCTGCCGTTGCCGCCGGGCAACTTGCGCACATTGCACAGAAAAGCCTTGGTCTCGGGGATCATGGTGTTGGCGTCGCCCACCGGCGGCGTCAACTCGTTGGCGCTGCCCCCCTTCACCAGGCCGGTGTAGCCCCAGTGATAGGGCATGCCCACTTCGTGCACGATCTGGCCGCCGATATCGAACGGCTGGAAGCGCGGGGTCACCAACGCCACCGCCTCGATCGCCCCGCGGGCAGACTCGACCAGCACTTGCTCGCCATTGGCGATGCCCCGTTCCGCCGCCAGTTGCGGGCTGATCTCGACAAACATCTCCGGCTGCATCTCGGCCAGCCAGGGCAGATTGCGGGTCATGGCCCCGGTCTGCCAGTGTTCGGAGACGCGGTAAGTCGTGCCCACCAGGGGGAAGGCATGGGTGGCGCCCTTGGCGTCTTTCTCCAGATCCCACAGCGCCGGATTCGTCTCCTGCGGGTGCAGCGGGTTGAACACCGGGCTTTCCCACGGCTCGTAATGCTCCGGGAAAGGCCCGTCGGCCATGGAGGGGCCCATCAGGCGGGCCCGCCCCCCGCGACGCATGATGAAGGGCAGGCGTTCGCCCGGCGGCCAACCGCCATCGGGCACATCCCCTTCCCACTTCTTCTCGGCCGCATTCCAGCGGATCAGGGCGCGTGCGGGGTCGATAGGCTCGCCGCGCATCGTCACCGAGGCCCGGTTGTAGATGATGCGCCGGTTCAGCGGCCACGCCCAGGCCCAGTTGCTGCACAGCCCCAGACCCTGCGGGTGCGTGTCCACCGGATCGCGCCGCGCCATCATGTTGCCTTCCTCGTTGTAGCTGCCAGAGTAGATCCAGCAGGCGCAGGCGGTAGAGCCATCGGCCTGCAGCTGGGTGAAGTTCTTCACCTGCTTGCCCCCGGCCACAATCACATTGCCATCCTTGTCCTTCACATCGCTCGTCGCCCAGCCATTGATCTGCCGGGCCACCTGATGCGTGTCGATCTCTCCCTCGCCATACTCCCAGGCCAGATTGAGGATAGGATCGGCATTGGGGCCAGGCGCGGCCGCGTAGAGTTGCCGCAGCCGCCGCATGATCTGGTTGATGATCCAGCCATCGCTCATCGCCTCGCCCGGCGCTTCTGCCGCGGTATAGCGCCACTGCGCCCAGCGCCCGCTGTTGGTGATACTGCCCTCCTTTTCCACCGACGCCGCGCAGGGCAGCATGAAGACCTCCGTCTGGATAGTAGCCGGATCGACGCCCGGCCGCTGCCAGAAACTGGAAGTCTCCGTGTCCCACAGATTGACCGTCACCATCCACTCCAGATGCTCCAGCGCCTGGCGCACGCCGTTGGCGTGGGTGCTGCTCACGGCCGGGTTCTGGCCCCAGGCAATGAAGCCCTTGATCTTGCCACTGCGCATCGTGGGCCAGTAGGTCAGCCAGGAATAGTTGCCGCCATCGGCCAGCTTGGGCAGCCAGCCATAGCCGAACTCGTTATCGGCGGTGGCGTGGTCGCCGTACAGCCACTTCAGCAGGCTGACCGCATACTTGCCGAAGTTCTGCCACCAGTTGGCGCTCAGCGGGTCGCTGCACTTGGGCGTGTTGGCATCGATGTAATCGGCCAGCGCCTGGAACTTGGCCCGCGGCGCCGCCAGATACCCCGGCAGCAGGTGGAACAACAGCCCATGATCGGTCGAACCCTGTACGTTCGATTCCCCGCGCAGGGCGTTGATGCCGCCGCCGGCCATGCCCATATTGCCCAGCAGGCTTTGGATGATGGTCGCGGCGCGGATGTTCTGGGCGCCGTGGGTGTGCTGCGTCCAGCCCATGGCATACATGATCGTGGCCACGCGGTCGGGCCGGCCGGTGGACGCCACAGCCTCATACACCCGCCGCAGATCCGCTACCGGCGTGCCGGTGATATTGCTCACCGTCTCCAGGTCATAGCGGGCGTAGTGCTGGCGCATCAATTGGAAGACGCAGTTGGCATCCTGCAGCGTGCGATCCATCAGCTGAATGCCATCCTCGCCCATCTGATACCACCAGGTGCTCTTATCGTAAGTCGCTTTATCCGATTGAAAGCCGCTAAAAATCCCGGCATCGAAGGTATAATCCGAGTGCACCAGATAAGATGCGTTGGTGTACTCCACCACATACTCTTTTTGATACAGATCGTTATCCAGAATGAATTTGATCAATCCCCCCAGAAAAGCGATATCCGTACCCGAACGCAGCGAGGCATAGATATCGGCCTGCGTGGAGGTGCGCGTGAAGCGCGGGTCGACATGGATCACGGTGGCGCCCCGATCCTTCGCGGCCATCACCCAGCGGAAGGAGATGGGATGGTTTTCGGCTGGATTGGCCCCCATGATCAGGATGACATCACTGTTCTTCAGATCGATCCAGTGATTGGTCATTGCTCCTCTACCGAACGACTCTGCCAGAGCCGCAACTGTAGCGGAGTGTCATATGCGGGCCTGGTGCTCGATGTAGACCAGGCCCATGCTGCGCAGCGCTTTGACCAGGAGGCTGCACTCCTCATTATCCAGGGCGGCGCTGCCGATGGAGGCGATGGCCTCGGTGCGGCGCACGGTGCGGCCCTGCTCATCCGTTTCGATCCAGTTGGCGTCGCGCGTCCGCTTGATGCGCTGGGCGATCTGGTCGATGGCCCATTCCCACTCCACCTCTTGCCACGCGGCCGCGCCTGGCGCCCGGTAGGCCGGCTTGGTGATGCGCCGCGGGCTGTTGACCAACTGCGACAGCGTGCCTCCCTTGCTGCACAGCGCTCCCTGGCTGATGGGATGGAGCGGATCGCCCTCGATGTTGACGACCCTGCCATCCTCCACACCCACGATCATGCCGCAGCCCACCCCGCAGTAGGGGCAGATGCTGGTGATCTGGCCGGTGGGCTTGCGCAGGGGTGGGGGCGGGCCGTCGCGGGCCGCGCTCAGGGGCGCCGGGGCCAGCATCGCCCCCCCGGCTGTGACCCCCAGTAATTTGAGAAACTCCCGACGTGTTGATTGCATGGCTTCCTCCTGGGTTGTAGGGCAGGGCGGGCCGCACGGAGCGCGCGTCTGCTTCTTGCGCCCTGCGGATGGAAGGAGTTTGCCCTCGTTTTTGGCTCGGATGAGCGCCCCCTCACGGCTTCCTGGCTTGTGTGTCGTGAAATGAGCGGCAAGCTCCTATGTGAATTTTAGCACAAACCCAAAACCAAAACCATGCGGCGTTTTACCCATATTTGATATGGGGCATTTTACCCATTGGGTTCAGTGTTCAGTGTTCAGTGTGGCGAGGAGGCGAGGAGGCGAAATGAATCGTCCCATCGTCCATCGTCCATCGTCCCATCGTCCATCGCCCACGCCCCACCCTTTGTGCCCTGCCCTTGCCCGTGCTAGAATGCCCGGCAATGGTTCTCCCCCTTTCCCCCTCCCAATCCCCAATCAAATAGGAGCGTCCCACTATGGATCGCCGCCATCGCATCCTTTCCCTGATGTTGGTTTTCGTGTTTTTGTTTGCCGCGCTGGCGCCCCTGGCCGGTGCAGCCGCCCCAACCGCCGATCTTGTGCAGGCCCCGCAGCCGCAGCAAGCGGCGGTTTTTTCTTTTCCGGCCCTGGCCCCTGAACTGGCCGAAAATCCACTCGATCTGGGCTACGTCATCCTCCACTATCACCGCCCTGGCGGCGATTACGGCGTTCCCGGCCCCGATTTCAACACTTTTTGGGGTCTGCATCTGTGGGGCGACGGTCTGGCGCCGGGCGAAGGCACCGAATGGAACGCGCCGAGGCCCTTTGCCGGCGTCGATAGCATGGGCGTGGCCTACGTGGCCGTAAAGGTGGCCGACCCCAGCAAGCCGATCAATTACATCGTGCACAAAGGCAACGACAAGGACACGCCTCTCGACCGCAGCTTTGTGCCCAATGAGACCCCGCACCTGTGGATTCAGCAGGGCGACGGGGCCAATGATGCCTCGCAGGCGGCGCTGTGGGGGCAGACGGTGATTCATTACCACCGCCCCGGCGGCGATTACGATGGCTGGGGCCTGCACCTGTGGGGCGACGCCCTCGCCCCCGGCGCCGGCACCGACTGGAACGCGCCCAAACCCCCCGACGGTTTCGACGATTACGGCGCGTTCTTCACCATTCCCCTCGCCGATGCCACGCAACCGCTCAATTTCATCGTGCACAAGGGGGATGACAAAGACCCCGACGGCGACCGCGGCTATACGCCCGCCGCGTCCTATGCGGTGTGGCTGCAATCAGGCGACGCCGCCATCTACGCCCAGGCCGGCGCGGCCACGAACATGGCCACGATCCACTATCGCCGGGCCGACGGCGCCTATGCCGGCTGGGGCCTGCACCTGTGGGGCGACAGCGCCGAGCCGGACATCACCTGGGGCGCGCCCCTGCCGATCACCGGTTTCGATGATTTCGGCGCGTTCTGGCAGGTGCGGCTGACCGCAGCCCCCACACAACTGAATTACATCATTCACAAAGGAGACGCCAAGGATCCCGGGCCCGATCAGGCCCTGATCCTGGCCGACAAAGGCCACGAGATCTGGCAGATCGAGGGCAGCGGCGTGCAATACAACAGCGGGCCTGCCATCCCCACCCACATCCTGGCCCACAAGATCGTGGGCGATCTGAGCCGGCAGCAGGCCTACTGGGTGGACGCCGACACCATCCTGTGGCCGGCGGCGAATGACGCCACGGCTCAATACGAACTGCACTACGACGCCGGCGCCGGCCTGGCGCTGACCGAAAATGGCGTGGAAGGGGGCGCGATGGCAGCGCTCACGCCTGTCGCCGATGGCATCAGCGCGGCCGTGGCCGCCAAATTCCCCCATCTGGCCGGGCTGCCCGCGCTCAAGCTCGACCCCGCCGCCGCCGGCATGGTCGTCGATATCCTCAAAGGCCAGATCGCGGTCTCCAAAACGGACGCCGAAGGCAAGTTGAACGACGCCACCGGCCTGCAAATCCCCGGCGTGCTGGATGCCCTCTTCCCCTACGGCGGGGATCTGGGCGTGGCCTGGGAGGATGACACCCCGGTGCTGCGGCTGTGGGCGCCGACCGCGCAATCGGTCACCCTGTTGCTCTACGCCGACGCCGATCCTGCCACCCCCGCCACCCGTTTGCCCCTCTATTTCACGCCCGATAGCGGCGTGTGGACGATCAAAGGGGAACCGGGCTGGAAAGGGCAGTATTATCTCTACGAAGTCGTGGTCTTCGCGCCTACCACCGGCCAGATCGAGACCAATCTCGTCACCGATCCCTACTCCTTCAGCCTGGCCATGAACAGCACGCGCAGCCAGATCGTGGATCTGGCCGATGCGGCCCTGGCCCCTACCGGCTGGGACGCGCTGGCCAAGCCGGCGCTGGCCGCGCCCGAAGACATCGTCATCTACGAACTGCACGTGCGCGATTTCAGCGCCAACGATCCCTCGGTGCCCGCCGAGTTGCAGGGCACTTACAAAGCCTTCACCCTGCCCAATTCCAACGGCGTCGCGCATTTGCAGGCCCTGCAAGCCGCTGGGCTGACGCATCTGCACCTGCTGCCGGTGTTCGATTTCGCCACCATTGACGAGAACAGGGCCAACTGGCAGGCGCCTGATCCGGCGGTGCTCGCCACTTTCCCGCCCGACTCCGAACAGCAACAGGCCGCGGTCACGGCTGTCGAGAATCTCGACGGCTTCAACTGGGGCTACGACCCGCTGCACTACACCGTGCCCGAAGGCTCCTACGCCACCGATGCCACCGGCCCCGCGCGCATCGTCGAGTTCCGGGAGATGGTGCAGGCGCTGAATCAGATGGGCCTGCGCGTGGTCATGGATGTGGTCTACAACCACACCAACGCCGCCGGGCAGGCGCCGAAATCGGTGCTGGATCGCATCGTCCCCGGCTATTATCATCGTCTCAACGCCCAGGGCCAGGTGGAGAACAGCACCTGCTGCGCCAACACCGCCAGCGAACACGCCATGTTCGAGAAATTGATGATCGATTCTCTGGTGACGTGGGCGAAATACTACAAGATCGACGCTTTCCGCTTCGACTTGATGGGCCATCACATGGTCGCCAACATGCTGCGGGTGCGCCAGGCGCTGGATGGGCTCACCCTGGAAAATGATGGCGTGGACGGCAAGGCGATCTACCTCTACGGCGAGGGCTGGGACTTTGGCGAAGTGGCCAACAACGCCCGCGGGGTGAACGCCACGCAGCGCAATCTCGCCGGCTCTGGCATCGGCACCTTCTCCGACCGCATGCGCGACGCGGTGCGCGGGGCCGGGCCTTTCGATAGCGGCGAAGCGTTGAAGAAGCAGGGCTTCGCCGCTGGCCTCTTCTATGACCCCAACGGCAGCGATCAGGGCACGCCCGACCAGCAACGCGCCCGCCTGCTGCTGCTCAGCGACCAGATCCGTGTAGGCATGGCCGGCAATCTTGCCACTTACATCTTCACCGACCGCAACGGCGATCGGGTCAGCGGCGCGGCTGTGGACTACAACGGCCAGCCCGCGGGTTACACCGCGGACCCGCAAGAGGTGATCAGCTACGTCAGCAAGCACGACAACCAGACCCTGTACGACATCTTCGTCTACGGCCTGCCCACAGCCACCAGCATGGCCGACCGGGTGCGCGTGCAAAACGTGGCCCTGAGCACGACGCTGCTGGGCCAGGGCGTGCCTTTCCTGCACGCCGGCGTGGACTTGCTGCGCTCCAAGTCGCTGGATCGGGATAGCTACAACTCTGGCGACTGGTTCAATCGCCTCGATTTCACCTATCAGGCCAACAATTTCGGCGTGGGCCTGCCGGTGGCGGGCAAGAACGTCCAAAACTGGCCGGTCATGCAGCCGCTGCTGGCCGATCTGGCCTTGCAGCCCGCGCCCGCGCACATTGCATTGGCGCGCGATCTCACGCAGGAGCTGCTGCAAATCCGCGCCTCCTCTCCCCTCTTCCACTTGCAGACCGCCGGCGAGGTGCAACGCCGCGTGCGCTTCCTCAACACCGGCCCCGACCAGATCCCCGGTCTCATTGTCATGGCCCTGTCCGACATGGGCGTGCCCGACATCGACCCGAATTACGAGCTGATCGTGGCGCTGATCAACGCCAATGACGAAGCGCAGACCTTCGCTTCTCCCTTTGCCGGCCAGCGCCTGGCCCTGCACCCGGTGCAGCAGGCTTCGGTGGATGACGTGGTCAAGACCGCGGCCTTCGATCGCGGCTCCGGCCAGTTCAGCATCCCCGCCCGCACCACCGCCCTGTTCGTCAGCGCCGGTCTTGGCCCCGACGCCATCGTCAGCTTCCCCGGCGATTACCCGGACGCGGCAGGATTGGGCGGCAACTGGGATCCGGGCAACGCCAACATCCGCGGCGGCGATGCCAATGGCGACGGCGTGTGGACCTTCACCACCACGCAGATCCCGGCCGGGGCCTACCAGTTCAAAGCCACCATCGGCGGCAGTTGGGACGAAAATTATGGCCGCAACGGCGTCCCCGGCGGCGATAACCTCACCTTCACCCTGGCCCAAGCCGGCGATGCCGTGCATTTCTACTACGACAGCCGCGACAACTACGTCTTCTCCCGGCCCGATGGCATCCTGCCCGTCGTCGCCGGCGATTTCGTCTCGGAGATCGGCGGCAATGACTGGTCCCCGGACACTCTCACCACCTGGATGAAGGATCCTGATGGCGATGGCGTCTACCTGTTCACGACCGAAACCATCCCGCCGGGCCAGTGGAAGTACAAAGTAGCCCTGAACGAGGGCTGGGCCGAGAATTACCCCGCCAACGATGTGGGCTTCGAGGTGCCGGAACCGGGCGCGGCCGTGATCTTCTCCTACAACCGCGCCACGCACGAGGTGGGCCACGAGGTGCAGCCCTTCACCGTCACGCCCCCACCCGTAGAGTTGCTCGTCACCTTCCCCGGCGACTATCCCGAACCCGCGGGCCTGGGCGGTAACTGGGCCCCCGAAAACCTGGCCACCAAAGCCAGCGATCCCAACGGCGATGGGGTGTGGACCTTCGCCACCGCCGCCATTCCCGCCGGCAACTACCAGTTCAAGGCCGCGGTTGGCGGCAGTTGGAATGAGAATTATGGCCGGAATGGCGCGCCCGGCGGGGACAATCTGCCCTTCACCGTGGCCGCGGATGGCGATACCGTGCGTTTCTATTATGACCGCTCCGACAACTACGTCGCTTCCCGGCCCGATTTCATCCTGCCCGTGCTTGTTGGCGATCTGATGAGCGAGGTGGGCGGGGCCGATTGGTCGCCCGATCACCTGCGGGGCTGGATGAAGGACCCCGACGGCGACGGTCTTTACACCCTCACCCTCAACCTGCCGGAAGGAGAATGGCAGTACAAAGTGGCGCTGAACGAAAGCTGGGATGAGAACTATGGCGCCGGCGGCGCGCCCGGCGGGGACAACATCCCCCTGCGCGTGCCCGCGGGGGGCGAACGGGTCACCTTCACCTACAACGCGGCCACGCATGAGGTCAGCGACAGCTTGATCCCGACCCCGCAGCCCGTCTTCTGTCTCGAACTGCCTCTGCTGGCCGATACCTGGGTGGCCAGCGGCGCGCCCGCGGCCAACATGAACGCCTACGAGGCGATCATCGCCCGCAGCAGCGGCGTAGACAACGCCCTCTTCCAGTTCGATCGCGCCGACCTGCCCCCCAACGCCGCCATCGTCAGCGCCACCCTCACCGTAACGGCTACCTTCCAATCGGGCCAGTACGGCAAAGCGATGTTCCCGCTGAATGTGGGGCCTTTCAACCCGGCAACGGTTACCTACCACAGCAGCCCCGACTACTACAATCCCGGCGAGCCGCAGCCCCTGCCCAACGCCCTCGGCAAACTCGATTTCGATGTCATCGAGCAGGTCAGGGCCTGGGACCGCGCGGGCGCGCCTGCCCACACCTACGGCTATCTTGCCCTGGGCATGTCAGGCCCCTGGGGCCGCGTGGCCATGCCTTCGCTAGAGGCCTGGCCCTACACCCAACACGCCCGCCTTACCGTCTGCGGCATCGCCGATGAAACGCTGCCCACCTTCGCCGAGATCGCGCAGGTGCAGGCCCCGGCCCGCAACCCCGCCCAGGATGAGATCTTCTACTTCCTGCTGCCCGACCGCTTCAGCGATGGCGACCCGGCCAACAACTACGGCGCCGATGCCGCCGGCGGCGATCTGGATGCGGATGTGCTGCGTCACGGCTACCGCCCCACCGACAAATCCTTCTACCACGGCGGCGATCTGACCGGGCTGACCGGCAAGCTGGATTATCTGCAAGGTCTGGGCGTTACCGCCCTGTGGATCACCCCGCCTTTCGTCAACCAGCCCACCCAGGCCGACAGCACCACCCCCCTGGGCGTGGGCGGGGCCTACCACGGCTATTGGATCCTCGATTACCTCGATGTGGACCCCCACCTGGGCACGCTGGCCGACCTGAACGCGCTGCGCGACGCGGCCCAGGCGCGGGGCATGAAGATCTTCTTCGACATCGTCGTCAATCACACCGCCGACGTGATCGACTACGCCGAGGGCCAATACAGCTACCGCAACAAAACCGCCTTCCCCTACCGCGACGCCGCGGGCGTGGCCTTCGATGACCGCGATTTCGTGGGCCAGGCCAATTTCCCCCCCCTCGACGCGGCCACCAGCTTCCCCTACACCCCCATCTTCACCGATCCGGCGGACGCGGCCCGCAAGAACCCCGCCTGGTTGAACAACCCCATCTACTACCACAACCGCGGCAGCACCACCTTTACCGGCGAGGATAGCGATTATGGCGACTTCTTCGGTATGGATGACCTCTTTACCGAGCATCCCGCCGTGGTGCAGGGCTTCATCAACATCTTCAAACACTGGATCGATTGGGGCGTCGATGGCTTCCGCCTGGACACGGCCAAGCATGTCAACATCGGTTTCTGGGCGCAGGTGGCCCCAGAAGTGCTGGCCTATGCCCACGGGCAGGGCAAGAACGATTTCACCATGTTCGGCGAGGTGCTGGGCGGCGACGCGGCCTATCGGGCGCACTACACCCGCGCAGGCCAGCTGCCCGCCCTGCTCGATTTCGGCCTGCACGGCGCGGCCATCGGCTTTGCCGCCTCTAGCCAACCCACCGATGGTCTGGCCGCGCTCTTTGCCAGCGATGATCGCTTCATCGACCCGGACAGCAACGCTGCCGCCTCCGGCCTCTTTGTCAGCAACCACGACGCCGGGCGCCTGGGCCGCGACATTCTCAACGCCAATCCCGCGGCCGGGGATGGGGAGTGGCTGGCCCGCTCCCGCCTCGGTCACGCCTTGATCACCTTCGTGCGCGGCTTCCCCATCTTTTACTACGGCGATGAACAGGGCTTCACCGGCGATGGCGGCGACAAGGACGCCCGCGAGGACATGCTGCCCGGCCAGGTGGCCATCTACAATGACAACGATCTGATCGGCAGCGCTGCCAGCACCGCCGATGACAACTTCGATCCCACCCATCCCCTGTACCAGGCCCTGGCGGAGTTTGCGGCGGTGCGCGGGCAGCATGTGGCTCTGCGCCGCGGCGCCCAGATCCATCGCTTCAGCGAAGCAGGAGCCGGCATCTACGCCTTCTCTCGCATCGACCGCGCCGAAAAGGTGGAGTATCTCGTGGCCCTGAACAACGCTACCACCGCGAAGATGGCCACCTTCGCCACCGCCACCGCCGGCGCCGCCTTCGCCCCCCTCTTCCCGGCCGCGGCTCCCGCCCTGACCAGCGACGCCGCCGGCATGCTCACCGTCAGCGTGCCCGGCCTCGATTTCGTCATCTACCGCGCCGCGCAGCCGGTGACCAACCTGGGCGCCGCGCCCGCGGCCCAGTTCACCAGCCCCGCCCCCACCGTGCATGGCGAGATCGAGGTAGCCGTGAACCTGGCCCCCGCCGCCTTCGCCGAAGTCACCTTCCTCGTGCAGGTGGATGGCGGCCCTGCCCAGTTCCTCGGCGTCGATGACAACCCGCCCTATCGCGTTTACTACGACACCGGCGGCCTGGCCAATGGTTCTACCCTCACCTTCACCGCCTTGGCCCATGATCTGTACGGCCACTATCGCAAGGCCGTGACCACGACGGTCGTCACCCTGCCCGCGGCCTGGACGGTCATCCATTATCAGCGCCCCGCCGGCGATTACGACGATTGGGGCCTGCATCTCTGGGGGGATGGCCTGGCCGCGGGGGTGGGCACCGACTGGAACGCGCCGATGATGTGGAATGGCGAGGATGCATTCGGGCGTTTTGCCTTCTTCAAGGTGCAGGATCCCACGCAAGCGGTGGGCTTCATCGTGCACAAGGGGGATGACAAGGACGCCGACGCCGACCGCTTCTTCCTCCCGGCCGATCAGCCGCACATCTGGATCAAGCAGGGCGACCCTGCTCTCTATGACAGCGCCGCGGCCGCGCAGGCTGCTGTCACCCTGCACTACCACCGCCCCGGCGGCGATTACGACGGCTGGGGCCTGCACCTGTGGGGCGACGCCCTTGCCCCCGGCGCCGGCACCGACTGGAACGCGCCCAAACCCCCCGACGGCTTCGATGATTTCGGCGCCTTCTTTGTCGTGCCCCTGGCCGACGCCAACGCCATGCTCAACTTCATCGTGCACAAGGGGGATGACAAGGACACGCCCAACGACCGCGGCTTCATCCCCGCCCAGACCGGCGATGTGTGGCTGAAGCAGGATGACGCGGCCGTGTACGCGCAGCGGGGCGGGGCCGAGAACTTCGCCCTCTTGCATTACCACCGCCCCGGCGGCGATTACGACGGCTGGGGCCTGCACCTGTGGGGCGACACCACCGAATCAGTGAGTTGGGGCGCGCCCCTCCTGCCCATCGCCTTCGACGCGTTTGGCGCGGTCTTCAAGGTGGGGCTGACCCCCGGCGCCAACAGCATCGGCTACATCTTCCACAAGGCTGACGAGAAGGATCCCGGCCCCGATCAGTTCCTCACCTTCGCCGCCGATGGTTACGAGGTGTGGCAGCTGCAGGGTGCGGACCCGGCGGCTCCTTTCTTGATTCCCTGATCCCCACGGGCGATCTGCGCCCATGCAACCAACAAAAAATGAGCCGGCCCCCGCGGGGGCCGGCTCATGGGATCGGTGAGGAGAGCAGCAGGGTCTACAACACGAAATTCAGGGTCACCAGCAAGATCACCATCACCAGGGCCAGCAACAGCATGTTGCGCAGGTCGGTGATGACATAACGATACTCGCTGCGGAAATCCACCTCTTTGGAGCGGACGACGGCGCCGGTGTACAACTGGGCCGCGGCCGATTCGACCACTTTTGCGCCCGGCGTGGTGGGTGGGGTGTAGATGGGGACGTTGGGGGTGCTGCGCCGGCGGCTGCGGCGCGATGTTTTCTTGGCCATGGGGCAATCACTCGCTGGGGTTGGGAATGGCGGCGATCATAGCACAGGGCCGGGCGAAGGGCAAAGCGCGGCGGCTCACTGCTGTTCCCACCACACCTGGGCGTAGGCCAGCCCGCCGCGGGCGTAGTATTCCACCCGCACCGTATGCTCGCCCGCGCCCACGCCGTCGAACCGGCCTTCGTAGGTGACGTCGCCGGCCGGGTCGTGCCAGGCGTCGATCACGGCCCATTCGTTGAGGAAGACGCGTACGCCGCCGGAAACGCGGGCCAGGAAGCGATAGTTCCCCGCCGCGAACCGCGCTCGCCGTGTCCAGCGCACGCTGAAATTGTCTGCGGGCAGGCCGGGCGCAGGCCCGTCCAGATGCCAATCGAAGGCGATGGCGGGGTCATGGCGCACCAGCAGCGGCTCGCCTTGCAGGTGGATATCGTTGAAATATTCCCCTTTCCACTCCAAAAAGCTGCCGCCCGCGGGCGCAGGGGCCGCCGTCGCCAGGGTCGGCTGGGCCGCGGCGGCGACTACGCCATCCCGCGCCCACCAGAACTCCATGACCGCATCCCCGCCCCCCTGGAAATACTCCACCGTGAGGGTGTGCTCGCCCGCGCCCACCTGATCGAAGCGGCCGCTGTAGGTTTGGGCGTGGCTGACCTGCCACTGGTCGATCACGGGCCAGCCATCCAGTTTGACGCGGACGCCGTCATCGGCCTTGGCGAAGAAGGTGTAATCGCCGGCCTCGAAATGGAAAGTGCGCGTCCAGCGGGCGGAGAAGTCGTGGCCGGGCACGCCGGGCGCGGGGGCCGCGTCCCCGCGCAGATGGAAGCGGATCTCCGGCTCGGCGCGGGTGAGGATGGGCGCGCCGGCCAGATCGCGGTTGGCGAAGTATTCGGCCCGCCAGCCCGCGGTTGCGGCCACAGGCGC